>NZ_AMXD01000149.1 GCF_000310185.1 Thauera aminoaromatica S2
GCAGCAGGCGCTTGATGCCGGCCTGGGCGGCGGCCGGTCCCGCGGCCAGGCGTCGGGCCAGCGCCAGCCCGGCCTCGGCCAGCTGCGCTGCCGGCACCACCTCGGCCACCAGGCCGATCTCCCTCGCCTGCGCCGCATCGAGCTGCGGGTCGAGCAGCGCGATCGCGAGCGCCCGCTGCAGGCCGACGCGGCGCGGCAGCTGCCAGCTCGCGCCGCCGTCGGGCGTGGCGCCGATGGCACCGTAGGCGAGCACGAGGCGCGCGTCGTCGGCCGCGACCAGGAGGTCGCAAGCCATGGCCAGCGCCAGGCCGAAGCCCGCCACCGAGCCGCCCGCCAGACCCAGCACCGGGCAAGGCAGCCGGGTGAGGCCGGTGACGGCCTCGTGCACCGCATCGATGAGGCGGCCGATCTCGTCGGTACAGGCGACCTGCGACTCGCCGAGCAGGGCGTCGAAGCGGCGCACGTCGCCGCCGACCATGAAGTGCGCGCCGCTGCTGCGCAGCACGAGCACGCGCGGCGGCGCGGCGGCAAGTTCGCGCACGGCGTCGCGCAGTCCCAGCCCCATCGCCAGGTCGAGGGCGTTGCGCGCCTGCGGGCGGTCGAGGGTGATGAAGGCGAGCCCGCCTTCACGCTCGAGTCGCACGCAGTCGCCGTGGATCGGGTCAGGCATGGGCGGCCCCTCCCCGGTACATGGCTTCGATCACGTCGGCATAGGTCTTGTAGACGCTCGCGCGACGCACCTTCATGGTCGCCGTGACCTCGCCGTCGTCGTGGTCGAGCTCCTTGCTCAGCAGGTGGAAGCGGCGGATGTGCGAGACCTGGGCAAGCTGGGCGTTGCCGCGCGCGATCTCGGCCTCGATCAGCGCGCGCACCTCGGGGTGCTCGACCAGCGAGCGGAAGTGGGTGAAGGGGATCTGGCGGCCCTCGGCCCATCTCGACACCGTCTCGTAGTCGATCTGGATCAGCGCCGAGACGAACTTGCGCCCGTCGGCAACGACGATGCACTCCTTGATGTAGGGGCTGGACTTCATCGCCTTCTCGATCTCGGACGGCGTCAGGTTCTTGCCGCCGGCGGTGATCATGATGTCCTTGAGGCGATCGACGATGTAGAGCTGGCCGTCGCGCTCCTCGACCACGTCGCCGGTGTGCAGCCAGCCGTCGCGGATGGCGTCGGCGGTCGCCTCCGGGTTCTTGTAGTAGCCGGCGAAGACCATCTCGCCGTGGACCAGCAGCTCGCCACGCGCGCCGATGCGGTGCTCGACGCCGAGGATGGGCGTGCCGACCGAACCGAAGGCCACCGCGTCGAGCGGCTGACCGGTGATCATGCCGGTCGATTCGGTGAGGCCGTAGACCTCGACCAGCGGCACCCCGAGGGTACGGAAGAAGTGCACCACCGCGGGCGGGATCGGCGCCGCGCCGGTCAGCGCCACGCGCGCCTTGCGCAGGCCGATGAAGTTCTGCAGCGCGCGCAGGATGAGGCCGTAGCAGATGGCGTGGGTCAGGCGCTCGCCCGCCGTGCGCTGCGCCGCCGACTTGTGGGCGAAGGGCGCGCAGGCCGCCAGCGCGCGTGCGAACAGCCAGCGCTGCACGGGCCCGCTCTCCTGCATCCGGATCGTGATCGCCGAGTGCAGCTTCTCCCAGATGCGCGGCACGCCAAGGAACATCGTGGGCGCGATCTCGCGCAGGTCCTCCTGCACGGTGCGGATCGACTCGCCGAAGGCGACGGTGGAGCCGAGGTAGATCGGGCAGAAGGTGGTCAGCATCTGCTCGGCGACGTGGCAAAGGGGCAGGTAGGACAGGTGCACGGTGTCGGCCGCGAGCCCGAGGCGGTCGATGATGCCGGGCGCGACGCCGCGGATGTTGGCGTAGCGGATCATCGCGCCCTTGGGCTTGCCGGTGGAGCCCGAGGTGTAGATCATCAGCGCGAGGTCGTCGAGCCGCTGCGCGGCCAGGGTCTCCTCGACCAGGTGGCGGTGGGTGGCCTCGTATTCGACGCCGAGCCGCTCCAGGTCGGCGAAGGACAGGATGCGATCGCGCACGCGCTCGTCGGCGTTGCGCAGGCCCTTGGTCTCCATCACCACGATGGCGCGCAGGTGCGGCAGCTGGTCGAGCGCCTCGATCACCTTGTCGGTCTGCTCCTGGTCCTCGCACACCACGACCTCGACGTCGGCGTGATTGAGCACGTAGGCCACCTCGGGTGCCGGGCTGGTCGGATAGACGCCGACCGCGATGGCGCCGACGAGGCCGCAGCCCATCTGCGCCAGCACCCATTCGATGCGGTTCTCGGCGAGCACGCCGACATGGCCGCCGGCGGGCAGGCCGAGCGCGCGCAGGCCGAGGCCGACATGGCTCGCGCGGCGGTAATAGTCGTCCCAGCCGATGGCCTGCCAGATGCCGAAGTCCTTCTGGCGGATGGCGGGCCGCCCGGGTTGCAGCCTCGCCTGCTCGCGCAGCATCTGCGGCAGGGTCAGCGTGGGTAGGTTGTTGCTCATGGCCACCCTCTCGATCACGACAGCCAGCGCTTGCGGCGCTTGTAGTGCTTGATGTCGCGGAAGCTCTTCATCTCGCCGTGCCCGCCCATGCCGAGGTAGAACTCGCGCACGTCCTGGTCGCCGGCGAGACGCTCGGCCGGGCCGTCGGTGACGACCTTGCCGTTCTCCATGATGTAGCCGTAGTGCGCCACCGCCAGCGCCACCGAGGCGTTCTGCTCCACCAGCAGCATCGACACCTTCTGCTCGGCGTTGATGCGGGCGATGATGCGGAAGATGTTCTCCACCAGCAGCGGCGCGAGGCCCAGCGAGGGCTCGTCGAGCAGGATCAGCCTGGGGCGGGCGATCAGCGCGCGGCCGATCGCCAGCATCTGCTGCTCGCCGCCCGACAGATAGCCGGCGAGGCCGTTGCGGCGCTCGTACAGGCGCGGGAAGTATTCATAGACGAGCTCCTTGTCGGCCTTCTCGCCCTTGCGCCCGGTGAGTGCGTAGGTGGCGGCGACGAGGTTCTCCTCGACGCTGAGGTCCTCGAACACGCGGCGCCCCTCCATCACGTGGAAGAGCCCCGCGCGCACCAGCTCGTGCGGCTTGGAATCCGCCAGCGGCCTGCCCTCGAAGCGGATCTCGCCGCGCGTCAGCTCGCCGTTCTCCAGCCCGAGGAGGCCGGAGACGGTCTTGAGCGTGGTGCTCTTGCCGGCGCCGTTGGAGCCGAGCAGGGCGACGATCTGCCCGCGCGGCACCGCCAGCGAGAGGCCGCGCAGCACCTGCACCGCCTTGTTGTAGATCACCTCGATGTTGTTCACCTCGAGGACGGATTCGGCCGCACTCATCGCTTACTCCAGCACGATCCAGTCGGAGGCCGGCACCATGCGCCTGGCCTTGGTGTCGGCGCGGTAGATGCGGCCGACCGGGATGGTGTTGCCGCGGAGGGTGACGGGCACGCCGATCAGGCCGCCGGTGTCGAAATTCTCGATCGAGTTGAGCGCCGCCTTGAGGTTGGCCGCGCTCATCTCCTTGCCTGCGGCCAGCGTGCGGCGGGCCGACTCGGCGTACAGCATGGCCGACAGGAAGCCCTGGATGTAGGGCACGTTCTGGTACTCGGGACGCATCGCGCGGATCTTGTCGAGCATCGGCGCCGGTGCGCTCTGGTCGTAGTAGTAGTTGTAGGGCATCACGCCCATGAAGCCTTCGGCGAGCTCGCCCATCTGCATCACGGTCGAGTTGTCCATGGTCCAGAAGGTGCCCATGAACTGGGTGTCCAGGCCCATCTGGCGCGCCTGGCCGATGAATTCGGGGATGGGGCCGAGGATGTAGCCGTGGAAGATGGTGAAGTCGGGCCGCGCGCGGCGCAGCTTGGCGATCTCGGTGGACACATCGACCGCGCCCGGCGGGGTCATGATCTCGATGGCGACGTCGAGCCCGAGTGCCTTGGCCACGCCGCGGCTGGTCTCGATCGGGTCGCGGCCGAACTCGGTGTCGGAATGGACGAAGGCCACCTTGGCGCCGGGCTTCTGCTGGGCGATGTAGCGCAGCAGGATGCCGAACTGCTGGGTGTAGTCCGGGCCGGCGACGAACTGGTAAGGGTACTTCTTCGGGTCGTTGAGCTCGGTGGCGAAGGAGGCGCCCGACATGATCATCGAGCCGGCGCGGTCGAGCTCGGGGTTGATGGTCTTGCTGAAGGCGGTGGAGTCGCCGTAGTAGAAGTTCACCTTGTTCTGGCTGGTGATCTTCTTGAACGCCGCCACCGACTGGTCGACCTTGTAGGCGCTGTCCTCGGGCACGTAGCGCAGCGTGTGGCCTGCGATGCCGCCGGCGGCGTTGACCATCTTCACGTAATCCTGGATGCCGGCGTGGATGCCGATGCCCGCGAAGGCGAACACGCCGCTCATCGGGATGGAGCCGCCGATGACGATCTCCTTGTCGGCCGCCCGGGCTGCGGGCAGGCCGGCTGTGGCGGAGAGGATCGCGGTGGCCAGCAGGCTCTTGAGTACGGTTCTTCTCATGCTTGTCTCCTTCTCTTGATATGGGGTGAAGCGGTGCGGCGAGGAAAGCTCAGGCGCGGAACGGCCAGAGGTGGAAGAAGCGGCGGATGCGGCGCCAGATCTCCTGCAGGCCGAGCGGCTCGAACACCAGGAAGCCGACGATCAGCACGCCGAACACGATGGTGCGCACCGGCGACAGGATCAGCGTGGCGTCGGCCGACAGCGGCAGCCAGCCGACGACGAGCTTCAGCGCCTCGGGCACCATGGTCATGAAGACCGCGCCGAGGATGGCGCCGAGGATGGTGCCCATGCCGCCGACGATGACCGCGGCGAGGAAGAAGATCGACAGGATCAGCGGGAAGCTCTCCGGCGTGACCACGCGGAAGAAGTAGGCCCACATCCCGCCCGCCACCCCGGCGTAGAAGGACGACAGACCGAAGGACAGCAGCTTGTAGCGCAGCAGCGGAATGCCCAGCACCTCGGCGGAGATGTCGCGGTCGCGGATGGCGATGAAGGCGCGGCCGATGCGGGTGCGGAAGAGGTTGGCCGCGCCGGCCACCATCAGGATGGTGATCGGCACGAACAGCCAGTACAGGCGGAAGGAGGTGTCGAAGCTGAGGCCGAGGATCTCCGCCGGCACCAGGGTGATGCCCGCATGGCCGCCGGTGACCGCATGCCAGTTGGCGAACACGAAGTGCAGCACCACCGAGGCGGCGATGGTCGCGATCGCCAGGTACAGGCCCTTGACCCGCAGCGAGGGCAGGCCCACCACCAGCCCGCCGAGCATGGCGACGAAGCCGCCGGCGAGCAGGTTGAGGAGTACCGGCGCGCCCAGCTTCTGCTCCAGCGCGGCGACGGTGTAGGCACCGATGCCCATGAAGGCGGCCTGGCCCAGGCTCACCAGCCCGGTGTAGCCGGTGAGGATGTTGAGCCCGGTGGTGCTGGCGATGTTGATCGCCACCAGGCAGGCGAGGTAGAGCCAGTACTCGTCGGCGAGGAAGGGGAAGCCGATCAGCGCGACGGCGAGGATCGCCAGCCAGGCGTGCTGGGTGCGGCTGTCGAACAGCGCCTCGTCGTGGCGGTAGCTAGAGCGTGCGGTTCCGATGCGCATTACAGCCTCTCGATTTCGTGGGTGCCGAACAGTCCGTAGGGACGGACCAGCAGCACGACGATCAGGATCAGGAAGGTGGCCAGCAGCTTGTACTCGCCGCCGAGGAAGCCGCCCGCGAGCGACTCGACGACACCGATGAGGAGGCCGGCGACCAGCGCGCCGAGCACGCTGTCGAGGCCGCCGACGATCACCACCACCAGCACCGACAGGCCGAACACCCCCATCGTCGAGGAGATGCCGCCCACCGCGCCGACGATGACGCCGGCGATCGCCGCGATCATCGCCGCCACCGTCCAGGACAGCGAGAACACCTTGGGCACGTCGATGCCCATCGAGTAGGCCGCCTGCTGGTCCGAGGCCGTCGCCCGCAGCGCAACGCCGCCGCGCCAGAAGCGGAACACCGCCAGCGCCACGCCGATCAGCACGGCCGCGACGAGGAAGCCGTAGAACACCTTGGACGGCACGAAGGCCTCGCCGATCATCACCGGCGTCGCGGGCATGAACTCCGGCAGGCGGCGCGGCTCCGAGGTCCAGATCAGCTCGACGACGCCGACCAGGATGGAGGCCAGGCCCACGGTGACCATGAAGACCGCGATCGGCGACTCGCCCAGCATGGGGCGGATCGCCACGCGCTCGAGCAGTGCGCCGGCCCCGCCGCTGCCGATCACTGCGACCAGGATCGCCAGCCACATCGGCAGGTTCATGGCGGTGGCCAGGCCGAAGCACAGGTAGGCGCCGATCATCAGCATCTCGCCGATGGCCAGGTTCACCACCCGCGTGGCCTTGTAGATCATCACGAAGGCGAGGCCGGTCAGCGCGTACAGGCCGCCGGCACCGAGGCCGGCGAGCATGATCTCGGCGAGGAACAGCCAGTCGAATTCCAGGCTCATCTCAGGCCTCCACGGCAAGCGCTTGGTGGAGGCGCTGACGCAGCTCGGAGACCTCGCCCGAGCCCAAGTAGGCCTTGATCACCTCGGGGTCGGCCTGCACCTCGGCCGGCGTGCCGTCGGCGATGACCTGGCCGAAGTTGAGCACCACGACGTGGTCGGAGAGGTCCATGACCATGCCCATGTCGTGCTCGACCATCAGTACCGTCACGCCCCACTCCTCGCGCACGTCGAGGATGAAGCGCGCCATGTCCTCGGTCTCCTCGCGGTTCATGCCCGCCACGGGCTCGTCGAGCATCAGCACCTTGGGTCGCATCGCCAGCGCGCGCGCCATCTCCACCCGCTTCTGCAGCCCGTAGGAGAGGACCGACACCGGCATGTGGCGGATGTGGTCGATCTCGAGGAAGTCGATGATGCGTTCCTCGATCTCCTCGCGCAGCTTCATCTCTTCGTGCCGGGCGCGGCCGAAATAGACCAGCGCATCGAAGACGTTGGTGCGCAAGTGGGCGTGACGACCGAGCTTGATGTTGTCGAGCACGGTCATGCCGCGGAACAGCGCGATGTTCTGGAAGCTGCGCGCCAGGCCCAGCCGGGCGCGCTCGGGCGGGCGGGTGGCGGTGATGTCCGCGCCCTGGAAGCGGATGCGCCCCACCGAGGGCTTGTAGAAACCGGAGATCGTGTTGAACAGCGAGGTCTTACCCGCGCCGTTCGGACCGATGACGGTGGTGATGGACCCCGGAGCGACTTCGAAGCCCACGTCGGTCAGCGCCTTGATGCCGCCAAACGACAATGTGAGCCCCTCGACCTCGAGGATCGGACTGGCCTTGCCTGGATGCACCTTGTCTCCTCCTGCCGGCCACCTCTTTGCGGGTGACCTGTGCGTGCTGTGCTTTAATTGCCAGCGAGCGCGACCACACGAGAGGCCTCGAACCGCCGACGCAGACATAAAACTTTTCGCTGCAGCTATTTGCACGCCATACTAGGCAGTATGGCCGACCTTGTGGATGACAGAACCGGCCGATCGATTGACATTTTCTGCCACCAATCTCTTGCACATGAACGAGCGTCAGCACGCACCGGCGGTCACCGTCTCCATCCGCATGGTCTGCCAGATCCTGGATCGGCTGGGTGAGCACAGGCCGCTGGCCCTGGAATGCGTCGAGCGCGCCGGGATCGCTTCCGCGCTGCTGGAACACGAATCGGCCCGTGTGACGGTCGAGCAGTTCGCGCTCTTCTACCGCACCCTCGCGGTCGAACTCGACGACGAGACGCCAGGGCTGTTCTCACGCCCGCTGCGCCCTGGCACGCTGAAGTTCCTGTGCCTTGGAATGCTCGACGCCGCCAACCTGCGCGTCGCGCTGCACCGCTTCTGCTGGTTTTTCCGCCTGGTGCTGGACGATCTGCACTTCGAGCTGGGTGAGGACGAGGGCCTGAGCCGCATCGCGCTCGTCGAGCGCGTTGCGCTCCAACCCCACCGCCCCCTGATCCTCGAATTGATGCTGATGCTGGTGCAGGGCATCGCTTCGTGGATGATCGAGCGCAAGCTCCTGTTCGCGCGCGTGGATCTCGCCTATCCGGCGCCGCCGCATGCGGGTGAGTACATCAACATGTTCGCCGGCCCGGCCTGCTTCGATCGCCCGCTCACCGCGCTCTACATCGAGCCGGCCTTCATGGACGCCCCGATCCGCCAGGACAAGGCCGCGCTGTCGGCCTTCCTGCGCAAGGCGCCGATGGACTGGATCCACGTCTCCGTGAGCGAGCGGCTGTTCACGCACCGCGTGCGCGATCTGCTCGAAGCCGGGCTGGGAAGCCCGCAGTCCGTGGAAGACGTTGCCCGTATGCTGCACATCTCGGCGCGCACGCTCGCCCGCCGACTCGATGCGGAAGGAACGCACTTCCAGGCGGTCAAGGACGCGCTGCGCCGCGACGTCGCCATCGCGCGGATCTCGCGCACCGACGAGCCGATCGGCAGCATCGGCGCCGATCTCGGCTTCGACGATCCCGCGGCTTTCAATCGCGCCTTCAAGCAATGGACGGGATCCCCGCCAGGCAGCTACCGCAGGGCGGGGGCGGGCCGCTGAGCCTGTGACGTGGTCGCCGAACGGACGGCGGCCGCGTTCGCGCCTTGCGGCGCGCGTACCCGGGGACGGATCCGCGGGGGCTCAACCCCTGCGTTCTGCGTAGACGGCACGACGCCCCAGGCACGGATGTGTGCGTGGGGCGTTGT
>NZ_AMXD01000150.1 GCF_000310185.1 Thauera aminoaromatica S2
TCCGGCGCCCGCTCCGGCGCCCGCGCCCAAGCCGCCCGCCGCGCCGGCCGCGGCAGTCGAGCCCGCAGCCGCACCCGGCTTCGTCGATACCCTGATGGAGGATCCGACCCTGCTCTACGGCGGTGGTGGCATCCTCGCGCTGTTGCTCGCCTACGCAGGCCTGAAGGCGCGCCAGCGCCGCAAGGAAGAAGAGATCCGTGCTGCCGAGGCCGCCCTCGGTGCCGCCTCGGTGGGCAGCAGCGGCCAGAGCGTGTTCGCGGGCACCGGCGGCCAGAGCGTCGATACCGGTGCCACCAGCATCATGCACACCGACTTCAGCCATTCCGGGCTGTCCTCGATCGATACCGACGAGGGCGTGGACCCGGTGGCCGAAGCGGACGTCTACATGGCCTACGGCCGTGACGCGCAGGCAGAGGAAATCCTGCAGGATGCCCTCAAGGCCGATCCGGGCCGTGCCGCGATCCATCTCAAGCTGCTCGAGATCTATGCCCAGCGCCGCAGCACGCGCCAGTTCGAGACGGTGGCGAGCGAGCTTTTCGCACGCTCCGGCGGCCAGGGGCGCGACTGGGAGAAGGCTGCTGCGCTGGGGCGCCGGCTCGATCCGGAGAATCCGCTCTATGCTGCGGAGCGTGGCGACACGGGTGCGCAGCGCGCGCCGCAGGGCGAGCCCGCGGTGGCACCGACGGTCGCTGCGGCAGCGGGCGTCGCTGTCGCAGGCGCCGCCGCGACCACAGCCGAGGCCGCACCGACCGGGCCGGAGCTGGCCTCGCTCGATTTCACCGCGGCGGCCGCTGCGCAGCCCAGCCACTCGCAGATGCGCGACACGTGGACATTGCCGGGAGAGCTGAACAAGTTCGCCTCGGGCGAGCGTGAGGGTCCGGCAGGCGAGCCGGCCGGAGAGGGGGCGCCGGCTGCGCCCCTGGCCGACGAGATCCCCTTCGACACCGGTGCGCTCGACTTCGAGCTCGACCTCGCGGATGACACGCCCACCGCGATGCCCGACCTGTCGGCGACCACGCCCGGCCTCGGTCGCGAGTTCGATCTCACCCTGGAAGCCGCGGACGAGGAGCCGCCTCCCCCGGCCCCAGCTTTCATTCCCGCTTCCGAGCCGGCCGCTGATGGCGGGCTGACCTTCGACCTCGATCTTGGCGAACCCGACGAGTCCCTCGACGCCGCGGCGCGCGAGCCGCAGCCGGCCAGCCCCGCCGCGATCGAAGCCGCACCCGCACCCGAGGCGTTCGCCTCCGCGCCGACGATCTCGGTGGAAGACTCCGGCACGATCAGCAACCTCGACTTCGAGCTCCCCGGCATGGAGGCTCCGGGCGGCGAGGCCTTCGATCTCGATGCGACCGTGGTCAGCGCCACCGGCACGCTCGACGACGAGCTCGCGCCGCCGCCGGCGGCCCCTGCGGGCACGGCCGACGAGGCCGTGGTCGACCTCGAGAAGACCGCCTTCGACTCCAGCCTGCTCGACTTCGACTTCGAGCTCGACGCACCGGCGACCCCGACCCAGGCCGCGGTGCCGGCCGGGCTCGACCTGACCTCGATCGATCTCGACCTCGAGGCGCTGCCCGCCGAAGCCGGTGCCGCGTTCGATGCGGTGCCGTTCTCGGTGGCCGACACCCAGTTCGACCAGCCGGCCGCAGGCGGCGCGGAAGCGCCGGGGTCGATGAACGAGGAGGCCGAGACCAAGCTCGAACTGGCCCGCGCCTACGAGGAGATGGGCGACAAGGAAGGTGCGCTCGAATTGCTCGAGGAAGTGGTCGCCGAGGGGACGCCGCGACAGCAGACCACGGCCCGCGATATGATCGCGCGCCTGGGCTGAACGCCCCCGCCGGCAGGCCGCCACGAGCGCGGGCTCGCGGCGGCCTTTTCCGTTTACCGATGCACTCCGGCCTTGTCCTGCTCCTCTGGCTCGCGGCGGTCGCCGCCGTCCAGCTCCTGCCGTCCGCTGCGCTCGGCGTCGCGGTCGCGGCCTGTGCGCTCGCGGCCGCCGTCTTCGCGCGCGCGCGCACCTGGCGCCTCGTGCGGCGGATCCGCGTGCTGCTGATCGCGATCGCCATCCTCTTCGCCTGGTTCACCCCGGGCGAGGCGGTGCTGCTCGACTGGCCGCACCTGGGGCCGACACGCGAGGGGCTTGCGCTCGCGGCGCTGCATGCCGGGCGGCTGCTCGCCGTGGTGTGCGCGGTCGGCATCCTGCTCGAGCGCCTGCCGCTCGCGCGCCTGGTCGGTGGCCTGTACGCGCTGTCGCGCCCGCTGCGCCTGGTCGGCGTGGCGCCCGAACGCCTCGCCCTGCGCCTCTTGCTGGTGCTGCGCTACGTCGAGGCCTCGCCGCGCGGGCAGGGGCCGGCCGACTGGCGACACTGGCTGGCAGACGAGTCTCCGTCCGACGCGGCCGCCGAAGCGGCGCCGGTGGTGCTGGCGCGCGAGCGCCTCGGACTGGGCGAGGGGCTGCTGGCGGGTGCGCTCTTCGGCGCGCTGCTGTGGTGGAGCCTGGCATGAGGCGCATCGTGCTCGGCCTCGAATACGCCGGCGACGCCTTCTGCGGCTGGCAGAGCCAGGCCCATGGCCGCACCGTGCAGGACGTGCTCGAGCGCGCGCTCGCGCAGATCGCGGGCGAGCCGGTGCGCACCCACTGCGCCGGACGCACCGACACCGGCGTGCATGCGAGCGCGCAGGTGGCGCATTTCGACACCCGCGCCGTGCGCCCGGCCTCGGCCTGGGTGCGCGGTGTCAACGCGCTGCTGCCGCCGGCCGTGGTGGTGCGCTGGTCGACCGAGGTGGGCGACGACTTCCACGCCCGCTTCCTGGCCTGCGAGCGGCAGTACCGCTACATCCTGCACAATGCGCCGACGCGGCCGGCGATGCTGGCCGGGCGGGTGGGCTGGTACCACCCGGCGCTCGACGTCGAGCGCATGGCCGCCGCCGCGCAGTGCCTGGTCGGCACCCACGACTTCTCAAGTTTTCGCGCTGCCGGCTGTCAGGCGAAGACGCCGGTGCGGGTGATGCACGAGGCCCGCGTGGTCCGCCAGGGCGAGTACCTGCTGTTCGATTTCCGCGCCAACGGCTTCCTCCACCACATGATCCGCAACCTGGTCGGCGCGCTGGTGTACGTCGGCAAGGGGCGCTATCCGGTGGCGTGGATGCGCGAGCTGCTCGAGGCCCGCGACCGCGCGCGCGCGGCGCCGACCTTCTCCCCGGACGGGCTCTACCTGTGCGGCGTGGCCTACCCGCCGCGCTGGTCGCTGCCGGGTGATGGGCGTATCATCGCGCTGCCCCAGCTACCCCTCGTCTGAATGTTCCGTACCCGAATCAAGATCTGCGGCCTGACACGGCCGCAGGACGTGCGCGCGGCTGTCGATAGCGGTGCCGACGCGATCGGCTTCGTGTTCTACCCGCCCAGCCCGCGTGCGGTCTCCATAGAGCAGGCTGCCGAGCTCGTCGCGCTGCTGCCCCCCTTCGTCGTCTCGGTCGGCCTCTTCGTCAATCCCGCTCCCGGCGAGGTCGAGGCGGTACTCGCGCGCGTTCCGCTGCAACTTCTGCAGTTCCACGGTGACGAAAGCGAGTCCGACTGTGCCCGTCACGGGCGCGCGTGGATCAAGGCGGCGCGAATGCGGCCCGGGGTCGATCTGCTAGAATTCGCGGCTTCGTACCCGCGCGCGAGCGGCATCCTGGTCGACGCCTTCGTCGACGGCTATGGCGGCGGGGGCAGGACCTTCGACTGGACGCTGATCCCCGCAGGCTTCAAGCGTCCGCTCGTGCTTTCGGGCGGACTCGACGCGGACAACGTGGGCGACGCCGTGCGCCGCATCCGCCCGTGGGCGGTGGATGTGTCGAGCGGGGTCGAGAGTGCCAAGGGAATCAAGGACGCGGACATGATCGCCGCGTTCATCGCCGGAGTTCGACATGCAGATGGCTGACACGCCTTACCAGTTTCCCGACGCGAGCGGGCATTTCGGGCCCTACGGCGGCATCTTCGTCGCCGAAACCCTGATGCCGGCGCTCGCCGAGCTGCGCGAGGCCTACGCGGCCTGCCAGAACGATCCGGCGTTCGTCGCCGAGTTCGAGTACGAGCTCAAGCACTACGTCGGCCGCCCGAGCCCGATCTACCATGCCAAGCGCTGGTCGGAGCTCCTTGGCGGCGCGCAGATCTACCTCAAGCGCGAGGATCTCAACCACACCGGCGCGCACAAGGTGAACAACTGCATCGGCCAGGCCATGGTCGCCCGCCGCATGGGCAAGCCGCGCGTGATCGCCGAGACCGGTGCCGGCCAGCACGGTGTGGCCACCGCCACCGTGGCCGCACGCTACGGCATGGAGTGCGTGGTCTACATGGGTTCGGAAGACGTCAAGCGCCAGGCCGCCAACGTCTACCGCATGAAGCTGCTCGGCGCCACCGTGGTGCCGGTCGAGTCCGGCTCGAAGACGCTCAAGGATGCGCTCAACGAAGCCATGCGCGACTGGGTGACCAACGTCGCCGATACCTTCTACATCATCGGCACCGTCGCCGGCCCGCACCCGTATCCGATGATGGTGCGCGACTTCCAGTCGGTGATTGGCAAGGAATGCCTGGTGCAGATGCCCGACATGGTGGGCCGCCAGCCCGACTACGTGATCGCCTGCGTGGGCGGCGGCTCCAACGCGATGGGCATCTTCCATCCCTACATCGGCGTGCCGGGCGTCAGGCTTGTCGGCGTCGAAGCCGCCGGCGACGGCCTGGACACGGGGCGCCACTCGGCCTCGCTGACCGCCGGCCGCCCCGGTGTGCTGCACGGCAACCGCACCTACCTGCTGCAGGACGAGGACGGGCAGATCATCGAGACGCACTCGGTCTCCGCCGGACTCGACTACCCGGGCGTCGGTCCCGAGCACGCCTGGCTGAAGGACACCGCACGCGCCGAGTATGTCGGCATCACCGACGCCGAGGCGCTCGAGGCCTTCCACAAGCTGTGCCGGCTGGAGGGCATCATTCCGGCGCTCGAGTCCTCGCACGCGCTCGCCTACGCCGCCAAGCTGGCGCCCTCCCTGCCCAAGGACAAGATCCTGCTGGTCAACCTCTCCGGGCGCGGCGACAAGGACATGCACACCGTCGCCGAGCGCTCCGGCATCCAGTTCTGAACCTGAATCCGAACCTGAAGCGGGCCGCTGATGCGGCCCGCAGTGTGATCGAGACATGTCGAGAATCCAGACCGTTTTCCAGCGCCTCCAGGCCGATGGCCGCAAGGCGCTGATTCCCTTCGTCACCGCCGGCTTCCCGGCGCCCGCGCTCACCCTGCCGCTGATGAACGCGCTGGTCGAGGGCGGCGCCGACATCCTCGAGCTCGGCGTGCCCTTCTCCGACCCGATGGCCGACGGCCCCACCATCCAGCGCGCCTCCGAGCGCGCGCTCGCGCAGGGCATGAGCCTGCGCAAGGTGCTCGAGACCGTGCGCGCCTTCCGCGCCGCCAATGCCGATACCCCGGTGGTGCTGATGGGCTACGCCAACCCGATCGAGGCCATGGGCCAGGAGCGCTTCGTCGCTGCCGCGCATGAAGCCGGAGTCGATGGCGTGCTGGTGGTCGATTACCCGCCAGAGGAGTGCGTGAGCTTCGCCGCTACCGCCAAGGCCGGCGGCCTCGATCCCATCTTCCTGCTCGCGCCCACCTCGGGCGAGCAGCGCTTCGCCGATGTCGCGCGCGCCGGCAGCGGCTATATCTACTACGTCTCGCTCAAGGGCGTGACCGGCAGCGCCAAGCTCGACGTCGACGAGGTCGCCCGCCGCATTCCCGAGATCCGCGCCGCGGTCGGCATGCCGGTGGGCGTGGGCTTCGGCATCCGCGACGCCGAGAGCGCGCAGCGCATCGGCGCGGTGGCCGACGCGGTCGTGATCGGCAGCCGGATCATCGAGGAGATCGAGAACAACCCGGGTGACGAGGTGGCGCGTGTGCGCGACTTCATGCGCCCGATCCGCGCCGCGCTGGACGCGCTGGCGACGGGCAGGGGGGTACAGGCATGAGCTGGTTCGAGAAACTGATCCCGCCGCGCATCAAGCGCGGCGACTCGTCGCGCAGCAAGTCGATCCCGGAAGGGCTGTGGAGCAAGTGCGAGGGTTGCGAGTCGGTGCTCTACCGCTCCGACCTCGACAGCAACCTCGGCGTGTGCCCGAAGTGCGGCCATCACCATCGCCTGCGCGCTCGCCGTCGCCTCGACCAGCTGCTCGACCCCGAGGGCCGCGTCGAGATCGGCGCCGAGGTCACGCCGGTCGATGCGCTCAAGTTCAAGGACTCGCGCAAGTATCCCGATCGCCTGTCCGCGGCCGCTGCCGACACCGGCGAGGCCGACGCGATGGTGGTGATGCGCGGCGCGATCAAGACCGTCCCGGTGGTGGTCGCCTGCTTCGAGTTCGAATTCCTCGGCGGCTCGATGGGTTCGGTGGTCGGCGAGCGCTTCGTGCGCGGTGCGCGTGCGGCCTTCGAGGAGCGCCTGCCCTTCATCTGCATCACCGCCTCGGGCGGCGCGCGCATGCAGGAAGGCCTGCTCTCGCTGATGCAGATGGCCAAGACCACCGCCTCGATCACCCGCCTGGCCGAGCGCCGCCTGCCCTTCATCACCTTGCTGACCGACCCCACCATGGGCGGCGTGTCGGCGAGCTTTGCATTCATGGGCGACGTGGTCGTCGCCGAGCCTAACGCGCTGATCGGCTTCGCCGGCCCGCGCGTGATCGAGCAGACCGTGCGCGAGAAGCTGCCCGAAGGCTTCCAGCGCGCCGAGTTCCTGCTCGAGAAGGGCGCGATCGACCTGATCGTCGACCGTCGCGAGCTGCGCGACCGTCTCGCGGTGCTGCTCGCCATGCTCAACCGCCAGCCCGCGGACGTGGTCGTCGGGTGATGGCGGAGCAAGCCGCATCGCCCGCCAGCCTGGACGGCTGGCTCGCCCTGCTGGAGCAGCGCCACGGCCAGCGCGTCGAGCTCGGGCTCGAGCGCGTCGCCGCGGTGCGTGCGCGCATGCAGGCCGAGTCGGACGCCGTGGTGATCACCGTCGGCGGCACCAACGGCAAGGGCTCGTGCTGCGCCATGCTCGAAGGCATCCTGCTCGCCTCGGGCTACCGCGTGGGCTGCTACACCTCGCCCCACCTGCTGCGCTACAACGAGCGCGTGCGCATCGACGGCAGGGACGCCGACGACGCGGCCCTGGTGGCCGGATTCGCCGCCGTCGAGGCCGCCCGCGGCGACACCGCGCTGACCTATTTCGAGCACGGCACCCTGGCGGCCTGGCAGGTCTTCGCCGCGGCAGGGCTGGACGTGATCATCCTCGAGGTCGGCCTCGGCGGCCGGCTCGACGCGGTCAACGTGTTCGAGCCCGACTGCGCGCTGGTGACCAGCGTGGCCATGGACCACATGGACTACCTCGGCGACACGCGCGAGGCGATCGGCTTCGAGAAGGCGGGCATTTTCCGCGCCGGCCGTCCGGCCGTGTGCGGCGATCCGCAGCCGCCCGCGACCCTGGTCGAGCACGCCGCGGCGATCGGCGCGCAGCTGTGGATCAGCGGGCGCGACTTCGGCTTTGGCGGCGACCGTCAGCAGTGGGGCTACTGGCGCTACGCCCAGCCTGCGCGCGAGGGTGCGCTGGTGCGCCGTGGCGGGCTCGCCTATCCGGCGCTGCGCGGCGCCAACCAGCTGCTCAACGCCGCGGCGGTGATCACCGTGCTCGAGTGCCTGCGCGAGCGCATCCCGGTGTCGATGCAGCACGTGCGCCAGGGCCTCATGCTGGTCGAGCTGCCTGGCCGCTTCCAGGTGCAGCCGGGGCGCCCCTCGGTGGTGCTCGACGTCGCGCACAACCCGCAGGCCGCCGGCGTGCTCGCCGACAACCTCGGCAACATGGGCTTCTACCCCGAGACCTGGGCGGTGCTGGGCATGCTCGCCGACAAGGACGTGGCGGGCGTGGTGGGGCTCATGGCCGGCCGCGTCGACCACTGGCTGCTCGCCGACCTCCCCGGGCCGCGTGGCCTTTCCGCCGAAGCGCTCGCCGCGCAGGTGCGTGCGGTGAAGGAGGGCGCCGACATCCGCTGCTTCGCCACGCCGGCCGAGGCCTATGCTGCGGCGCAAAAATTGGTCGCCGAGGATGATAGAATCGTCGTTTTCGGTTCTTTCCTGACGGTTTCGGATGTGCTCGCCGCGATCAAGGCGGCACGGCGCGGATGAGGTTTGGCGGTGACTGAGGCAGATTCCCTCGAGATCAAGAAGCGCGCGCGCCGTCGGCTGGTCGGCGCGATCGCGCTTGCCCTGCTGGCCGCGATCGTGCTGCCGATGATGATGGAAGAGGAGCCGAACCCCTCGATCGAGGACATCCGGGTCTCGATCCCCGATCGCGACAAGGCGGCCAGTCCGCGCCGCGGCGGCGCGCCCGAGAATGCGAGCGCGCCGGTCGCCGTCGCGGTGCCGGAGGACGACGAGGTGGTCGCGGCCGAGAAGCCTGCGACCGAGAAGACACCGGCGGCGGGGGACAAGCCCGCTCCTGCCGCTTCCTCCGCGCCCGCAAAGCCCGCCACGCCACCCACGCAGCCCGCCGCGGCGATGCCGCAGCGCCCGCCTGCGCCGG
>NZ_AMXD01000151.1 GCF_000310185.1 Thauera aminoaromatica S2
GCGCACCGGCGCGCCTGCCACGCGCTCGCCGCGCAGCGCGACGAAGGCCGCCCCGGCGAGCGCCGGATAGAGCGCGAGGTAGGCGCAGAACAGCGCGATCGCCAGCGCGGCGACCGGCGCGGGCACGCCGCCGTAGCGTTCGAGCGCGACGTAGAGCCAGGACACTCCGGCGGCGAAGGCACCGAAGCCCCACGCGAAGCCGAGCGCGAAGCCCTCGCGCGCGCGCGCCGCGCCGGCGAGCAGCCAGACGAGCACGCCGAGGCCGAGGAAAGCGAGCGGGAACAGCCCGAAGGGCGCGAAGGCGAACACCGTCGCGCCGCCGGCGAGCAGCGCGAGCAGCCAGGCGCGCCGCATCACGCCTGTTCGGACAGCGGCTGCGGCAGGCGCTCGACGATCAGCGTGTACACCCGCCGGCTGTCGGCGCGCAGCACCTGGATCTTCAGGCCTTCGAGCTCCACCGCCTCGCCACGCTTGGGCAGGCGGCCGAAATGGCGGATCACCAGGCCACCGACGGTGTCGTATTCCTCGTCGCTGAAGTGGGTGGCGAAGGCCTCGTTGAAGTCCTCGATCTCGGTGGTCGCCTTCACGCGGTAGCGGCCGCTGTGGTCGAGACGGATGTTGTCGCCGACCTCGTCGAAGTCGTACTCGTCCTCGATGTCGCCGACGATCTGCTCGAGCACGTCCTCGATGGTGACCAGGCCGGCCACGCCGCCGTACTCGTCCACCACGATCGCCATGTGGTTGCGCGACACGCGGAACTCGCGCAGCAGCACGTTGAGACGCTTGGATTCGGGCACGAAGACTGCGGGGCGCAGCATGTCGCGCAGGTCGAACTCGCGCCCGGCGAAGTAGCGCAGCAGGTCCTTGGCGAGCAGGATGCCGACGACGTCGTCCTTGCCGTCGCCGATCGCGGGGAAGCGCGAGTGGGCGGTGTCGATCGCGAAGTTGGCGATCGTGTCGATCGGGTCGTCCAGATGCACGCAGTCCATCTGGGCGCGCGGGACCATCACGTCGCGCACCTGCATGTCGGACATCTGCAGGGCGCCTTCGATGATGGTGAGGGCGTCGGCGTCGATCAGGTTGCGGTCGAAGGCCGAGTGCAGCAGCGCGAGGAGTTCATCGCGATCTTCCGGTTCGCGCGAGAGAAGGGCCGAAAGTCGCTCGAGTAAGGAGGGTTTGGGGGAACTGTCCATTTTGGGGGTCGGTGTCTCCGCTTCAGGCGCTCAAGGCGTAGGGGTCGGCATAGCCGAGCTCGCGCAGGATCGCGGTCTCGAGCGCTTCCATCTCGGCCGCCTCGGTCTCGTTCTCGTGATCGTAACCCTGCAGGTGCAGCATGCCATGCACGACGAGGTGGGCGAAGTGCGCCTCCAGGGTCTTGCCCTGGGCGGCGGCCTCGCGCACCACCACCGGAACGCACAGCACCAGGTCGCCGGCGAGCGGCACGTCTGCGGCCGCCGCGGGCAGGCCGGGCAGGTCCTCGCCCTCGGCGTAGGCGAAGGTCAGCACGTTGGTGGCGTAGTCCTTGCCGCGGTAGTCGCGGTTGAGTGCGCGCCCCTCGGCCTCGCCCACCAGGCGCACCGTGACCTGGGCGCTGGCGCGCAGCGCCGCCGCGGCCCAGCGCCGGATGTGGTTCTTCTTGGGGCAGTTGGCCTTGTCCTCGCCCTCGACCGCCTTCTGCACCTGCAGCTTCAGCACCGGCGGATGCTCGCCCGCGGGCAGCGCGAGCGGCTCGACGAAGCTCATGTCGTGGTGCACATCCACGCGCAGGGTCATCAGGTTGCAGGCACCGGGCTGCAGCGACAGCATCGGCACCGCGTTGTCGTCGTCGGTCTCGGCCTCGATCTCGAGGTCGCCCCAGGCCTTCTCGGGGAAGGCGAGCAGCAGCTTGCGACCGTCGCCGAGCTCGATCTCCAGGCGCTCGGCGCGGATGCGCGCAGCCTTGCCGTCGGCATCGACGGCGATAATCCTGGGCCAGGTGCCGGCCGACTTGCGCGCGGCCGCCTGGTTCGTCCTGTCGGTCCTGTTGGTCTTATTCGCCATCTTCGGCTTCCTGCTCCTGCGGGTGCGGCTGCTGGCGCGCGGCGCGGGCCGCGGCCTTCTCGCGCTCGAGGCGCGCAGCCTCGAGGTCGTAAGCTTCGACGATGCGCGCGACAAGCGGATGACGCACCACGTCTTCCTTGCTGAATTCGGTGAACGCGATGCCGCGCACCCCCGCCAGCACCGCGCGCGCCTCCTTGAGACCGCTGCGCTGGCCGCGTGCCAGGTCGATCTGGGTGAGGTCGCCGGTGACCACCGCCTTGGCGCCGAAGCCGATGCGGGTGAGGAACATCTTCATCTGCTCGGGGGTCGTGTTCTGCGCCTCGTCGAGGATGATGAAGGCATTATTGAGCGTGCGCCCGCGCATGAAGGCGAGCGGCGCGATCTCGATGCTGCCGCGCTCGAAGAGCTTGCCGACGCGGTCGAAGCCCATCAGGTCGTAGAGCGCGTCGTAGAGCGGGCGCAGGTAGGGGTCGACCTTCTGCGCCAGGTCGCCGGGCAGGAAGCCCAGGCGCTCGCCGGCCTCGACCGCCGGGCGGGTGAGGATGATGCGCTCGACGAGGTCGCGCTCGAAGGCGTCGACCGCGCTCGCCACCGCGAGATAGGTCTTGCCCGTGCCGGCCGGGCCGATGCCGAAGGTGATGTCGAAGTCCTGGATGTTGCGCAGGTAGTCGACCTGGCGCGGCGTGCGGCCGTGGAGCTCCGTACGGCGCGTCATCAGCACCGGCGCGGGCTGCGCCGCCTCGCCCTTGTTGGCGATCTCGATGAGGCCGAGCTGGACCTCGTCGCGCGACAGGTCCTTGTCGGCGAGCGCGTAAAAATGCTTGAGCGCCATCTCGCCGCGCAGCACCTGCGCGGGGTGGCCCTGCAGCGTGAAGTGTTCGGCACGCCGGCTCACGGTGATGTCGAAGGCGTTCTCGATCTGGCGCAGGTTCTCGTCGAGTACGCCGCACAGCTTGGCCAGCCGGGCGTTATCCACCGGCTCGAAGAAGACTTCCAGGATTTTCGCCATTCAGGATTCCCGGGTGAGGATTTCGCCGCGCAGGCTGTGCGGCAATGCTGCGGTGATGCGCACCTCGACGAACTGCCCGACGAGGCGATCGCGGACGGGCGAGTCGGAGGGGAAGTTGACCACGCGGTTGTTGTCGCTGCGGCCCATCATCTCGGCCTCGGCGTTCTTCTTCGCCGCGCCCTCGACCAGGATGCGCTGCACCGTGCCGACCATGGCCTCGCTGTTGGCCTGGTACTGCTCGTCGATGCGCTTCTGCAGGCGGGCGAGCCAGGCGAGCTTGGTCTCCTGCGCCACCGGGTCTTCGAGGTCGGCGGCCGGGGTGCCGGGACGCGAGCTGTAGACGAAGCTGAAGGAGCCGTCGAAGCCGACGTCGTCGATCAGCTTCATGGTCTTCTCGAAGTCCTCCTCGGTCTCGCCGGGGAAGCCGACGATGAAGTCCGAGGTCAAGGAAAGATCCGGCCGCGCCGCACGCAGCTTGCGCACCACGGACTTGAACTCGAGCACCGAGTAGCCGCGCTTCATCGCCGCCAGCACGCGGTCCGAGCCCGACTGCACCGGCAGGTGCAACTGCGACACCAGCTTGGGAAGCTTCGCGTAGCAGTCGATCAGACGCTGCGTCATCTCGCGTGGGTGCGAGGTGGTGTAGCGGATACGCTCGATGCCGGGGATCTCGGCCACGCATTCCAGAAGGAAGGCGAAATCACCAACGTCGGCGCCCTGCTCGCCGTCCTCGCGCGAGAGCACGCCACGCCAGGCGTTGACGTTCTGGCCGAGCAGCGTCACCTCCTTGACGCCCTGTGCCGCGAGACCGGCGATCTCGGCGAGCACGTCCTCGAGCGGGCGCGACACCTCGTCACCGCGGGTATAGGGCACGACGCAGAAGGTGCAGTACTTCGAGCAGCCTTCCATGATCGACACGAAGGCGCTCGCGCCCTCGACGCGCGCCGGCGGCATGGCGTCGAACTTCTCGATCTCGGGGAAGGAGATATCCACCTGCGAGCGCCCGCTCTGCTTGCGCGCCGCGATCAGGCTCGGCAGGCGGTGCAGGGTCTGCGGGCCGAACACCACGTCCACATAGGGCGCGCGCTTGACGATGGCCTCGCCTTCCTGGCTGGCCACGCAGCCGCCCACACCGATGATCAGCCCGGGCTTCTTCTGCTTGAGCAGACGCACGCGGCCGAGATCGTGGAACACCCGCTCCTGCGCCTTCTCGCGCACCGAACAGGTGTTGAAGAGGATCACGTCGGCCTCTTCCGGGTTGTCGGTCTTGACCAGTTCTTCGTGAGCGCCGAGCACGTCCGCCATCTTGTCGGAGTCGTACTCGTTCATCTGGCACCCGAAGGTGCGGATGTAGAGTTTCTTCATCTATCAGGGAATGTCAGGCAAGGCCTTGCGGCAGGTCGGGCGGGCATCGCGGCATCCATCAAGGCCGGGACGGCGCCTTGGGCATCGGCGCCGCAGCCTCTTCCGGGGTGAGGATCCACACCCGATGCACCTGGCCGTTGCGGTCGACCAGCATGCGCACCACGTACTCGCCAGACACATGCGAGGGCAGCACGATGCGGTTGTGGGTATCGCGGATCTGCGCGCCGGGGCTGAGTTGCAGCGTGGCATCCTTGACCTGCACCACGCTGGCCGAGGAAAACGTCATCTTCACCCGCGCCGCGTCGTCGGGAATCGGCCGCGGCAAGGCAGCAAAGGCCACGGAGGACGCGAGGCCGGAGAGACCGGCCAGCAGGACGGAGAGGAAATGCGGGCGCAAGGACGGGCCGGAAAGATCCGGAACGGTAGGGAACAGGGCGCCGATGATCGTCCATCGCCCCGGGGATGTCAATGCAAAAGCCTTATAAATCAAGCGTTCCACTCGCAGAACCCTAGCCCCTGCACGCACTTGCGGAGCCTACTGCGCGCGCATGGCCGCCCTGCCCCGGTGCCGCGGCGCACGCGCAACCGGCATGGCCCCATCCGCAGAAGGTCCTCTTCGGGCGCGCTGACGCTTGACGACCCCGCCGCAGACCCGCTATATTCGCGCGCTCTGTTGGTGATGTAGCTCAGACGGTTAGAGCGATGGATTCATAACCCATAGGTCGGCGGTTCGATTCCGCCCATCACCACCACCAGATACGAAGCCGCTGATCCGCGAGGGTCAGCGGCTTTTTTCATCTCTGAAGCCTCTGCGGGTGGTTCGCAGAGCCGGGTCGCTCGGGACTCGCGTAGCAAAACGATCGCTCCGTCTCGCCGCCCGCTTGCAGTCCGCAAGCAAACCGCGTCTTCCTCCACGGACGAACGCCCCGTAACGAGGCATGATTGCTCCATGTCCTCCACCCATGCCGCCACCCTTCCCAAGCAGCCTCCCCGCCGCCCGCCCCATCGCGACGGCGGGCGGCGCTTCCTGCTGCTGGCGGGGGGCTACTGGAACTGCGCGCGCAAGTGGCAGGTGCGCGGGACGGTGCTGGCGCTGGCGCTGCTGACGATGGCGCAGGTCGGGCTGGCGATCTGGGTGAGCTACTGGAACCGCGACCTCTTCGACGCGCTCGAGGAGCGTGCGCTGTCCGAGCTGATGAAGCTGGTAGGGGTCTTCGTGCTGATCTTCGCGCTCACCATGGGGGTGACCGCGCTGCACATGCACGTCAAGCGCCGGCTGCAGCTCGACTGGCGGCGCTGGCTCACCGACCTGCTGCTCGAGCACTGGCTGGCGCACGGCCACCTGTACCGCCTGCAGTTCACCGCCGGCGAGCACGACAACCCCGACGGCCGCATCGCCGAGGACATCCGCATCGCCACCGACGTGGCGGTCTCGCTCGCCCACTCGCTGCTGTTCGCACTGCTGATCCTGGGCAGCTTCATCGACATCCTGCTGCGCGTCTCGGGCAGCGCGCCGCTGCCGGGGACCTCGATCGCGGTGCACGGCTACATGGTGCTCGCCGCCTTCCTGTATGCGGGCGTGGGCGCGGCGCTCGGGCTCATGCTCGGTCGCCCGCTGATCCGCGCCACCAACCGCCTGCAGACCGTCGAGGCCAACCTGCGCTTCGGGCTGGCGCGCGCGCGCGAGCACGCCGAGCCGATCGCGATGATGCATGGCGAGCCGCACGAGCGCCGTGAGGCTGCGCGCCTGTTCGACGACGTCGGGCGGGGCTGGAACCGGCAGACTCTGGCCTACCTCGGCATCGTGTCCTTCTCCACCGGCTACGGCACCCTGCTGCCGGTGTTCCCCATCCTGATCGCCGCGCCGCAGTACATCGCCGGGGCGATGACGCTGGGCGTGCTGATGCAGGCGGCGCAGGCCTTCCAGCGCCTGACCACGGCGCTGTCGTGGCCGATCGACAACCTCGGCGAGCTGGCGCGCTGCCGCGCCTCGATCGACCGCGTCGCCAGCCTCTACGAGGACATGCTCGCGCTCGAGCGCGCCGAAGCCCGCAGCCGCGGCCGCGAGCGCATCGCGGTGTGCAGTTCGCCCCACCCCGAGCTCGAACTGCGCCAACTGCGCCTGCAGACGCCTGCGGGCGAGATCCTCCTCGACGACTTCGACCTGCGCGTGCGCCGCGGCGAGCGCGTGCTGATCTGCGGCGACCCTGCGGTCACCGTGAGCCTGTTCAAGGCGGTGGCCGGGCTGTGGCCGTGGGGCAGCGGGGAGGTGAGGCTGCCGCTCGGGCGCGACCTGATGTTCGTGCCGCGCCAGCCCTTCCTGCCCGCGGGCAGCCTGCGCATGGTGCTGAGCTATCCCGACGACGCCGACCGCCACGCCGACGCCGTGCTCGAGCGTGCGCTCGAATGCGCCGGCATCGCCTGGCTGGCCCCCAAGCTCGACACCCAGGAGGACTGGGGGCGCGAGCTGCCGCTGCGCATCCAGCAGCGCCTGGGCGTCGCACGCGTGTTCCTGCACCAGCCGGGGTGGATCTTCATCGAGGAGGCCACCGACGCGCTCGCGCCCAAGGAAGAGGTCGACACCCTGGAGCTGCTGCACCACGAGCTGCCCAGCTCGACCCTGCTGGTGATCAGCCGGCGCGCGCGCCAGAACCACTTCTTCGAGCGCCGGCTGCTGCTGCAGCGCCCGCGCCCGGGCCTGCAGCCGCCGACCGCGCCCGCGGCGCGGCCGGAAACGCCCTCCCTACCCGAAGCGTGAGGGCAGCCAGCCGCGCTCCACGCATTCGCGCAAGCACCAGGCCGGCGTGGTCTCGGTCTTGTAGCTCCAGAAGAACCAGCCCGCCAGGCGCTCGAAGGTCATCAGCTGGCTGTCGCCGTAGGCGCGGCTGGCCACGTCCTGCTGGAAGTCGTCCATGTGCTCGAGGGCGTGGTTGAACGGCCCCTCGGCCCACAGCGACACCACCTTCAGGTCCAGCCCCAGGCTCCACTCGCCGCACACCGCCGGCAGGCCGAGCTCGGCGTTGATCGCGTCGGCTTCCTCGCGCCAGTCCACCGCCGCCTTGCGGATGTGGCCGTGGATGTCCATGTCGATGTCGCCGCGCTCGAAGCACTGGTAGCGGTGATAGTCGAACACCACGTTGCGGAAGGCCGGCGCCTGCATGAAGCCGAGGTACTCGCGGAAGCTGCGGAAGCCGTCGTGGAACACCACCGCCACCGTCTCCGGCGCGCAGTGCTTGCGGATGCGCGCGTAGGCCTCGAGGTAGTAGGACTTCAGGTAGTCGGTCGGCACGTCCCAGCGCGGCTCGTTGAGCAGCTCGATGCCGTGCAGCGCCGGGTGCGCGCGGTAGCGCTCGGCCAGGCGCTCGAGCACGGCGAGCGAGTGCTCGAGGTATTCCTTCTTCGTATGCCACTCCACCACGTCCTTGATGCCGCCGTTATCGAAGCCGTTCTGGCAGCCGGGCGCGGCGTGCAGGTCGATGATCACGCGCAGGCCGAACTCCTGCGCCCAGTCGAGGGCGCGGTCGAGCACCTCGATGCCGCCGGTGACGAAGGGGTGGCGGTGGGCGCCGTACTTGGGGTGGTAGGGGTAGTCGGGGCCGAAGATCCAGTGCCCGATCGGGATGCGCACCGCGTTGAGGCCGCGTGCGGCGATCCAGGCGAAGTCCTCGCGGGTCACGAAGCTCGCCCAGTGCCGGCGCAGGCGCTCGGCCGCGGCGGGACCGAGCTCGGCGCACCAGGTGGTCTCGTCGGTCGCCTCCAGGCCCTCGAACAGGCTGGGCACCATCCACTTCTCCAGCAGCAGCCAGCTACCCAGGTTCACCCCGCGCAGCTTGGTACGCGTCGTTTCCATGAGAACCTCCCCTTGCCCGGATCGGGCGTGATGGACATGGCTCATTCTGGCAGTCAAACGCCTCGCCCGACCGTGAAAAAGCTCGCGCCCACCGTGCGCCGCCCTTTCGCGACTTGCGTCGCTCCCACGGGCCGGCCCACGCCGCGGCGGCAATATGATTCTCGTAGGAGCGACGCAAGTCGCGATCATGACTCGACACGGCGACACACGTGGCAGAATCGCCCCCCGCCCCCCGCCCCCCG
>NZ_AMXD01000152.1 GCF_000310185.1 Thauera aminoaromatica S2
GCCACGCGCGCCGCGCTGCCGGCCACGCGCGCGCTCGCCGCCGGCACGCTGCCCGTCGCCGCGGCCGACGTGCGCCGCGAGGTGCACACCCACCTCAAGCAGGCGAGCTACGACTTCGGCAAGCACCAGTTCAACACGGTGGTGTCGGCGGCGATGAAGATCCTCAACGCGCTCGAGAAGGCGCACAAGGATCTGGCCGGCACCGAGCCGGCGGCGCACGCCGAGGTCGCCGAAGAAGGCTTCTCCATCCTGCTGCGCCTCCTGTCGCCGATCACCCCGCACATCTGCCACGCGCTGTGGCAGGACTGCGGCTTCGGCACCGACATCCTGGCGGCGCAGTGGCCCGAGGTCAGCGAGGACGCGCTGAAGCGGGACGAGATCGAGCTGATGCTGCAGGTCAACGGCAAGCTGCGCGGCAGCCTCGAGGTCGCGGCCGACGCGGCGAAGGCCGACATCGAGGCGCTCGCCCTCGCTTCGGAAGCGGCGCAGAAGTTCATGGAGGGCAAGCCGGCGAAGAAGGTGGTCGTCGTGCCCGGCCGCCTGGTCAACATCGTCGTTTGAGGAAGCGCGGCATGACTGCTCCTGGTCCCGTCATGGCCACCGCGCGGCGGCGCCTGCTCGGTGGCGCCCTCGGTGCCGCGGCGCTGCTGCTGTCGGGCTGTGGCTTTCGCCTGCGCGGCCCGCAGGCGCTCGACTTTGCGACCGTGCACATCAGCGTGCCGGAGCAGAGCGAATTCGGCGCCCAGCTGCGTCGCCTCGTAGCCACCACCGGCACCACCCGGGTCGAGGAGGACGCAGCCAAGGCCGAAGCCCTCCTGCAGATCCTCTCCAACGACCGCGGCCGCGAGATCCTCAGCCTCACCGGTGCGGGCAAGGTGCGCGAGTACCAGCTCGTCCAGTCCTTGCGCTTCCAGCTCCTCGACCGCGCGGGCAAGGCGCTGATCCCGCCCACCAGCCTGACGGCGCGGCGCGAGTACACCTTCGACGACAGTCAGGTGCTCGGCAAGGAACAGGAAGAGGCCTTGCTCTACCGCGACATGCAGAACGACCTGGTGCAGCAGCTCATGCGCCGCCTCGCCGCCGCCCGCCGCAGCGGCTGAACCCGTTCCGCCGCCCCGCGTGAACCTGCGCCCCGACCAGCTCGCCGCCCAGCTCGAGCGCCCGCTCGCGCCGCTCTGGCTGCTGCACGGCAACGAGCCGCTGCTGGTGCTCGAGGCTGCCGACGCAATCCGCGCCGCAGCCCGTCGCCAGGGCTACGAGGAGCGCGAGACCCTGGTCGTCGGCCACGGCTTCAAGTGGGACGCGCTCGCCCTCGCCGCGGGCAACCTGTCGCTCTTCGGCGGCGCCAAGCTGATCGACCTGCGCATCCCGACGGGCAAGCCCGGCCGCGACGGCGGCGATGCGCTGCAGCGCTACATCGCCCACCTGCCTTCCCAGACCCTGACCCTGGTCACCCTGCCCGAAGTCGATTGGGCGACGCGCAAGACCGCCTGGTTCAAGGGCCTGGCCGACGCCGCGACGACGCTGGAACTCCACGCCCCCGAACGCGAACGTCTGCCCGAGTGGGTCGCGCGCCGGCTCGCCGCGCAGAAGCAGTCCGCCCCGCCCGAGGCGCTCGCCTTCATTGCCGATCACGTCGAAGGCAACCTGCTCGCCGCCCACCAGGAGATCCTCAAGCTCGGCCTGCTGCACGGCGAGGGCGCGCTCACGCTCGAGCAGGTGCAGGACGCGGTGCTCGACGTCGCCCGCTACGACATCGACAAGCTGCGCCTGGCGGTCGTCGAGGGCGACCCGGCGCGCTGCGCCCGCCTGCTCGAAGGCCTCGAGGGTGAGGGCGCCGCCCCCCCGCTGGTGCTGTGGGCGCTCGCGCACGAGACACGCAGCCTCGCCACCCTGAGCGCGGGCCGCGACGCCGGCCAGCCCCTGGCCGCCCTGTTCAAGGCCGAGCGCATCTTCGATCCGCGCCGCCAGCAGGCCATGACCCGTGCCCTCGGTCGCCTCGGCCAGGGCCATCTGCGCGCCGCGCTGATGCACGCGGCGCGCATCGACCGCATGATCAAGGGCCTCGCCAGCGGCGACCTGTGGGACGAGTTCCTCCAGCTCGCGCTGCGCCTGGCGCGCCGCGGCTGAACCGCGGCCGACCCGCGCCAGGCTTCATCCGCATCCGGTTCGATGATTTAATGCGGATTTGCCCCGCGGCGTCCGTGGATGCCGCGACCGACGCCGAAGAAGAGCCCCCATGGACATCCAGCACTACATGCAGACCCTGGGCCGCCAGGCCCGCGCCGCCTCGCGCGTGCTCGCCGCCGCCTCCACCGCGGCCAAGAACGCCGCCCTGATCGCGATGGCCGCCGAGATCCGCGCCCGCCGCGCCGAACTGCTCGCCGCCAATGCCCAAGACCTCGACGAGGCGCGTGCCGCCGGCCTGGAGCCGGCGCTGATCGACCGCCTGACGCTGGACGAGAAAGGCATCGAGTCCATGGCCGCCGGCCTCGAGCAGGTCGCCGCGCTGCCCGACCCGGTGGGCGAGATGAGCGACATCAAGCGCCGCCCCTCCGGCATCGCGCTCGGCAAGATGCGCGTGCCGCTGGGCGTGATCGGCATCATCTACGAGGCCCGCCCCAACGTCACCGCCGACGCCGCGGCGCTGTGCCTCAAATCCGGCAATGCCGCGATCCTGCGCGGCGGCAAGGAGGCGATCCACGCCAACCGCGCGATCGCCGCCTGCGTGCGCGCCGGCCTGCTGGCGGCCGGTCTGCCCGAACACGCGGTGCAGGTGGTCGAGATCACCGACCGCGAGGCCGTCGGTGCGCTGATCACCATGCCCGAGTTCGTCGACGTGATCGTGCCGCGCGGGGGCAAGGGCCTGATCGAGCGCATCTCCAGGGACGCGCGCGTGCCGGTGATCAAGCACCTCGACGGCAACTGCCATGTTTATATCGACGATGAGGCCGACCCTGCCAAGGTCGTACCCATCGTCGAGAACTCCAAGACCCAGCGCTATGGCACCTGCAACACCGCCGAATCGCTGCTGGTGGCGCGCGACGTCGCCGACATCTACCTGCCCGAGATCGCCCGCACGCTCGCCGCCAAGGGCGTGGAGATGCGCTGCTGCGCCGAGTCGCTCGCCCTCCTGCGCGAGGCCGGCATCGCCGGGGCGAAGCTGGTGGAGGCGACCGCGGCCGACTGGCGCGAGGAATACCTCGCCCCGATCATCGCGGTGAAGATCGTCGCCGGCCTCGACGAGGCGATCGAGCACATCAACACCTGCAGTTCGGGCCACACCGAAGCGATCGTCACCGAGAACTATTCCCACGCCATGCGCTTCCTGCGCGAGGTAGATTCATCCTCGGTGATGGTGAATGCCTCCACCCGCTTCGCCGACGGCTTCGAGTACGGCCTCGGCGCGGAGATCGGCATCTCCACCGACAAGATCCACGCCCGCGGCCCGGTCGGCCTGGAGGGCCTTACCAGCCAGAAATGGATCGTGTTCGGCAACGGCGAAGTCCGCCGCTGACACTGCCAAATGGAACCACCCCGACAAGGAACCCCATGAGCATCCGCATCCTCCGCAGCCTGATCGTCGCCGCCCTGCTCTCGGCCAGCCTCGCCCAGGCCGCCGTCAAGGTCGGCAACGTCGAGTTCGCCCCGCAGCAGACCGTGCAGCAGCGCACGCTCGAGCTCAACGGCGCCGGCCTGCGCACCCGGCTCGGCTTCAAGGTCTATGCGATGGGCCTGTACCTGCGCGCCCCGCTCGCCGAGGCCGGCGCGATCCTGGCCGACAAAGGCGAGAAGCGCATCCGCATCGTGCCGATCCGCGACCTCGAGGCGAAGCAGTTCGGCGATGCCCTGCAGACCGGGCTCGAGAAGAACCACGACGACGCCGCGCTGGCCGCGCTCAAGCCCGCCACCGACGCGCTGCTGGGCGCGCTCGCCGCGGTCGGCGAGGTCAAGGCCGGCACCGAGATCGTGCTCGATCGCCTCGGCAACGGCGCCACCCGGCTGCTGGTCGATACGAAGCAGCAGGGCGAGGACATCGCCGACGCCGCCTTCTATCCCGCGCTGCTGCGCATCTGGCTGGGCGAGCGCCCGGCCGACAGCGAGCTGCGCGAGGCGCTGCTCAAGAATCCGCAGTGAGGCAGGAACTCGCCATGACGGCGGGCCGTGCTCCCGCGTCCGTATTCGACGCCGTGATCGCGCTGCCCTTCGGCCCCTTCGGCATCCGCGCGCACGACGGGCAGGTGCAGGAGCTCGTCTTCCTGCCTCCGGGCACGCCCTTGCACGAACCGCGCAACGCCAGCGCCGGCGCCGCGGCGCACGCGCTGCGCGCCTGGATCGACGACCCCGACCAGCCCTTCCCGGTGCCGCTCGCACCCTGCGGCACGCCCTTCCGTCGTCGCGTATGGACGGCCATCGCGGCAATCCCGCGCGGACGTACCGCAACCTACGGCGAGCTCGCCGCCAGCCTGGACAGCGCGCCGCGCGCGGTCGGCCAGGCCTGCGGCGCCAACCCCTTTCCCCTGATCGTGCCCTGCCACCGCGTGACCTCGGCCGCCGGGCTCGGTGGCTTCGCCAACGCCCGCGAAGGCTGGCTCCTCGACGTCAAGCGCTGGCTGCTCGCTTTCGAAGGGGCGCTGTGAGCGGACGCGCGCCGGCACGCGAAGCCGGCCTGCAGCCCGCGCACCGCGCCGAGCTCGACCGCTTCGCCGATGCGCTCTGGCTCGAGCACGGGCTGGCCAGGAACACCCTCGCCGGCTACCGCAGCGACCTCGCCCGCTTCGCCGCCTGGCTGGAGACGCGTGCGCAACGCCTGCCCGCCGCCGCCGGCGCGGACCTCGCCGCCTACCTCGCCGAATTCAGCCGCGCCGCGAAGCCGGCGAGCCAACGCCGGCTGATCGCCGCGTGGCGGCGCTATTACCGCCTGCTCCTCGCCAACCGCGAGATCGCCGAGGACCCCACGCTGGCGATCGACACCCCGCGCGCGGCCGAACGCTTTCCCAAGACCCTGAGCGAGCCCCAGGTCGAGGCCCTGCTCGCCGCTCCCGCGCTCGACACCCCGCAAGGCCTGCGCGACCGCTGCATGCTGGAGGTGCTCTACGCCGCCGGCCTGCGGGTCTCCGAGCTGGTCGGCCTGAAGATCTTCGCGGTGGGGGTGAATGAGGGCGTGGTGCGGGTCATGGGCAAGGGCAGCAAGGAGCGCCTGGTGCCGCTCGGCGAGATCGCCGCCGACTGGCTGCAGCGCTACCTGGCCGAGGCACGCCCGGTCCTGCTCGCCGGCCGCAGCTGCGACGAGATCTTCGTGACCCGCCTGGGGGCGGCGATGTCGCGCCAGATGTTCTGGCGCCTGATCAAGCACTACGCCCTCGCCGCCGGCATCGCGCCCGAGCGCATCTCGCCCCACACCCTGCGCCACGCCTTCGCCACCCACCTGCTCAACCACGGCGCCGACCTGCGCGTGGTGCAGCTGCTGCTCGGCCACGCCGACATCTCGACCACGCAGATCTACACCCACGTCGCGCGCGAGCGCCTCAAGCAGCTGCACGCGCGCCACCATCCGCGCGCATGAGCGCGCCGGCCGCGGCCGGGGCGACGCGTCCATACGCCCCGGCATGGCGGATGGCACTACAATGTGGAGACCGCGCCGCCCGCTCGCGGCGGCGCGCCCGACAGGCCGTCCGATCATGAGCAGAAACGAAGCCCACGCCCCCGAGACCCCCGCCACCCGCTTCCTGCGCCAGCACGGCGTCGCCTTCTCCAGCCACCTCTACGAATACGAGGAGCACGGCGGCACCACGGTGTCTTCGCGCGAACTCAACGTGCCCGAGCACGCGGTGGTCAAGACCCTGATCATGGAGGACGAGAACGCGCAGCCGATGGTGGTGCTGATGCATGGCGACCACAAGGTGTCCACCAAGGAGCTCGCGCGCCAGATCCCGTGCAAGCACGTCGAGACCTGCAAGCCGGAGACTGCGAACCGCCACAGCGGCTATCTGGTGGGCGGCACCTCGCCCTTCGGCACGCGCAAGAAGATGCCGGTGTACATGGAGCGCACCGTGCTCGATCTGCCGCTGGTCTACATCAACGGCGGGCGGCGCGGCTTCCTGGTCGGGATCCACCCGCACGACCTGCTGCGCGTGCTCCAGCCCAGGCTGGTGCAGGTGGCGAACTGAAGCGAGCGCACGCGGGCGCTCAGGCGGCCGGCGGTACGACCACACCCGCCTTGCTGCGCTGGATATAGACGCCGACGCGGCGCACATCCTTCATCACCCCGATCTTGCCCACCTTGAGCTTGACCCAGGGCGCGCCGAACTCCTCGAACAGCAGCTTGACGACGAACTCGCCCAGACTCTCGATGAGGTTGAAGTGGCGCTCGCCGAGCTCGCGGCGAATGCGCTCGGTCACCACCGCATAGTCGATGGTGTCGGCGATGTCGTCGTGCTCTGCGGCGGCGTCGGGAACGCCGAAGGTGAGGTTCAGCTCGACCGTCTGCGGGCCGGTCTTCTCGCGCGCGTAGATGCCGACCCAGGCCTTGACCCGCAGTTCCTCGATGAAGATGAAATCCATGCTGCTTCCCGTTTAGAATCGTCCGGATTCTAACGCGCCCCCGCGCGCGCGCCCGGAAAAGCTGTCGCACACCATCGGTGCCGGCTTGTGACAGGCGAGGCGTGCCGGATGCCCCCTCCCCCCTTCCGTCCCTTTCGAGCTGCCCGCCGGCGGGCAGTGGAGCCAAGATGTCCACCCTGCTTCTGATCGTCGCCGCCTACCTGCTCGGCTCCATTCCCTTCGCGATCGTCACCAGCCGCCTGTTCGGCCTGGAAGATCCGCGCAAGTACGGCTCGGGCAACCCCGGCGCGACCAACGTGCTGCGCAGCGGCAACAAGGCCGCGGCCGTGCTCACCCTGCTCGGCGACGCGCTCAAGGGCTGGCTGGCGGTGTGGGCGGCGCTGCGCCTCGGCTTCGAGCCGGACATCGCCGCGCTCGCCGGGCTGGCCGCCTTCCTCGGCCACGTGTTCTCGCTCTTCCTGCGCTTCAACGGCGGCAAGGGCGTGGCCACCGCGCTCGGCGTACTCGCCGGGGTCGACGCACGCATCGCGATCTTCTGCGCGGTGATCTGGCTTATGGTGGCCTACACCACGCGCTACTCCTCGGCCGCGGCGCTGTCGGCGGCGCTCGCCGCGCCCCTCGCGGGCCTGCTCTTCCTCGGCGCCAAGCCGGCGGTCGGCCTGCTCGCGGTGATGACGGCGGTGCTGTTCTGGCGCCACAAGGAGAACATCGCCCGCCTGCGCGCCGGCACCGAGGGCAAGATCGGCGGCAAGAAGAAGGACGGGCCGGCGGCGTAAGGCCTCCGGGCGCGCGGAGGTCCATGCAGGAGCGCCCGCAGGCGCGAATGCGGGGGAGGAGCGGCGGCTCTGATGCCGGGCGCCGGGTTCGCGGCTTGCGCCGCTCCTACAAAGGGAAGCCGCAACGTTTCCTGTGGGAGCGCCGCCAGGCGCGAATACGGCGGTGGAGCGGCGGCGGCTCTGATGCCGGGCGCCGGGTTCGCGGCTTGCGCCGCTCCTACAGGATGGCGGGCGCCTGCACCGGCGGGCGCAGTTCGACCATGGGCCAGCGCGGGCGGATGCGGACGGCGCAGACTTCCGGCACGGACTCGCCGGCCGCCAGGCGCAAGGCGCCGGCGAAGGCGATCATGGCGCCGTTGTCGGTGCACAGCGCCGGCTCGGGGTAATGCACGCGCCCGCCGCGGCGCGCGAGCGCGGCGTCCAGGGTGGCGCGCAGGCAGCGGTTGGCACCCACCCCGCCGGCCACTACGAGGGTCTTCAGCCCCACCTTCTTCAGCGCCGCGAGCGCCTTCGCGCACAGCACATCGACCACGGCCTGCTGAAACTCGGCAGCGAGGTCGGCCATGCGCGCCGGGTCCCAGTCGGGCGCCGACACCACGTTGAGCACCGCGGTCTTGAGACCGCTGAAGCTGAAGTCGAGGTCCCCCGAGTGCAGCATCGGCCGCGGCAGGCGGAAGCGGCCGGGCACGCCGGATTCGGCCAGCCCGGCGAGCTGCGGCCCGCCGGGATAGCCCAGGCCGAGCAGCTTGGCGGTCTTGTCGAAGGCCTCGCCGGCGGCGTCGTCCACCGACTCGCCGAGCAGCGCGTAGTCGCCCACCCCGCGCACCCGCATCAGCTGGGTGTGGCCGCCCGAAACCAGCAAGGCCACGAAGGGGAAGGCCGGAGGATCGGCCGACAGCAGCGGCGACAGCAGGTGGCCCTCGAGGTGATGCACCGGCAGCGCCGGGATCCCGCGCGCCATCGCGAACGACTCCGCCACGCTCGCCCCCACCAGCAGCGCGCCCGCGAGCCCGGGACCGCTGGTGTAGGCCACGGCGTCGATGTCCGCGGCGGCGAGGCCGGCCGCGGCCAGGGTCTGGCGCAGCAGCAGCGGCAGGGGGGGGGGGGGGGGGGGGGGGGGGGG
>NZ_AMXD01000153.1 GCF_000310185.1 Thauera aminoaromatica S2
GATCGGACCGGCCGCGAAGGGCGTGGTGCGCGAGTTGGCCAGCGCCGCGGCGATGCGGGCGCGCACCGGCTCGCTGGCGAGGTCGATGCCGGCGGAGTTGGTGCGCAGGCCACCGAACAGCTCGGCGGGCAGCGCAATCTTCGGATGCGGCGCGCCGGCGAGCGGGGCGGCCTGCTCGACCGGGTCGGCAATCAGCTCCTCCACCGGCACGCGCTCGTCGACGATGCGGTTCACGAAGCTGGTGTTGGCGCCGTTCTCGAGCAGGCGGCGCACCAGATAGGCGAGCAGGGTCTCGTGGCTGCCCACCGGGGCGTAGATGCGCACCAGGCGGTGACGGTCGGCGCGGCCGACGATCTGGTCGTAGAGCGGCTCGCCCATGCCGTGCAGACACTGGAACTCGTAGTCGCCCGGCTGCCATGCGCGGCCGTCGGCGGCGGCGAGGTGGAAGATCGCCGCCAGCGAATGTGCGTTGTGGGTGGCGAACTGCGGGTAGATGACGTCGCGTGCGGCGAGCAGCTTCTTCGCGCAGGCGAGGTAGGACACATCAGTGTACACCTTGCGCGAGTACACCGGGTAGCCGGCCAGCCCGTCGATCTGCGCGCGCTTGATCTCGGCGTCCCAGTACGCGCCCTTGACCAGGCGCACCATCATGCGCTGGCCGCTGCGGCGCGCGAGGTCGATGACGAAGTCGAGCACGTGGGGGGCGCGCTTCTGGTAGGCCTGGACCACGAAGCCCAGTCCCGTCCAGCCGGCGAGCGCGTCGTCGGTGGCGAGCGCCTCGAGCAGGTCGAGCGAGAGGTCGAGGCGGTCGGCCTCCTCGGCGTCGATGTTCAGCCCGATGTCGTGGCGCCTGGCCTGCAGGCACAGGGTCTTCAACTTCGGCAGCAGCTCGGCCAGCACGCGCTCGCGCTGCGACCAGGTGTAGCGCGGATGCAGGGCCGAGAGCTTGACCGAGATGCCGTTGCCGTCGACCACGCCGCGGCCCCGGGAGGCGACGCCGATGGCCTGGATGGCGCGCTCGTAGTCGCGGAAATAGCGCTCTGCGTCGCTTGCCGTCATCGCCGCCTCGCCGAGCATGTCGAAGGAGTAGCGGTAACCCTTGTTCTCGTGCTCGCGGCCGCGCTCGAGGGCCTCGTCGATGTCGCGCCCGGTGACGAACTGCTCGCCGAGCATGCGCATCGCCAGGTCCATGCCCTTGCGGATCAGCGGCTCGCCGCCGCGCGCCACCAGGCGGGTGAGCGCGGAGGACAGGCCTTGTTCGCTGCTGGTCGACACCAGCCGGCCGGTGATCAGCAGGCCCCAGGTGGCAGCGTTGACGAACAGCGAGGGGCTGTTGCCGATGTGTGCGCGCCAGTCGCCGTCGGCGAGCTTGTCGCGGATCAGGCGGTCGGCGGTGGCCTTGTCGGGCACGCGCAGCAGGGCCTCGGCCAGGCACATCAGCGCCACGCCTTCCTGGCTGGAGAGCGAGAATTCCTTCATCAGGGCGTCGACGCCGGACGAGCGCGTGCGCGTGGCGCGCAGGCCGACGACGAGGTCGTGGGCGAGGGCGCGCACGGGTTCGCGCAGGGCCGCGGGGAGGCGGGCGGCCTCGACGAGCGCGGGCACGCACTCCGGCTCGGGCGTGCGCCAAGCGGCGTCGATGGCGTGGCGGACGGTGCTGCGCGCGGTCGGCGGAAGGGCGGCGGCGGCATCTAGGGCCGCTGCGGCGCGGGCGCTGGAGGGGATGTTGTCGGTCACGGCCGGGCACTCCTGGCATTGCGCACGCTGCGTCGGGCGGGCGTGCTGCAAGCGGTTGCGGGGGCGGCGGAAGACCCGCCGGAATGGCCGAATTCTTCGCCAAAAACCGTAGTTAATGGCTCCAAAATTTGCATTTATATGGTCATAATGACCAAAGTGAGATCACTTCACAGGCCAATCGCCTGCTGCACCGCAATGGACCGCATCGACCAGAAGATCCTCCAGGAATTGCAGGCCGACGCCCGCCTGTCGATCGTCGAGCTGTCGCGCCGGGTCGGCCTGACCAAGACCCCCTGCGCCGAGCGTATCCGCCGCCTCGAGAAGTCCGGGGTGATCCGCGGCTACCACGCCGCGCTCGACCCCGACGCGGTCGGCGCCGGCCACATCGTCGTCGTCCAGGTCCTGCTCACCAGCACTACCGAGCAGGACCTGCGCCGCTTCAACGAGGCCGTGCGGCGCATCCCCGAGATCGAGTCCTGCCTGATGATCGCGGGCGACTTCGATTACCTGCTCAAGGTGCGCACGCGCGACATCAACGAATACCGCCGCGTGATGGGCGAGCAGATCTCCGGCCTGCCGTGCGTCAAGCAGACCCATACCTACGTGGTGATGGAGGTGGTCAAGGACGAGCGCAAGCTGCCGCTGCGCGGCAGCGCGTGAGGCGCCCGGGGGGCGACGCGGACTCTTGAGCACGGTCAACACGGGCGCGAAGTTGCGTCGCACAATCGCGCATGGTCCCGGACGATCGACGCTGCGGGCATGTCGTGCGCGGATGGTGGCGCGGAGCTTGCCTCGATGGCGCAACAAAGGTGCAAGTGATGGACTCGAAGCGTGCAATGCCCTCCCTCACCATCGGTGCCATCGGCGTCGTGTTCGGCGACATCGGCACCAGCCCCCTGTACGCCCTGCGGGAGATCTTCAACGGCCACCATCCGATACCGGTCACGCCGGGGAACATCCTCGGCATCCTGTCGCTCGTGCTGTGGGCGATCATGGTGCTGGTCACGCTCAAGTACGTGCTCATCCTGATGCGCGCGGACAACCGCGGCGAGGGCGGCTCGCTCGCCCTGCTGTCGCTGGTGGTGACGCATGCGCGCAGCGCACGCCTGGCCTGGGTGGTGTCGATGCTCGGCATCTTCGCCGCCGCCTTGTTCTTCGGCGACAGCATGATCACGCCGGCGATCTCGGTGCTGTCGGCGGTGGAGGGAATCGGCATCGTGGCGCCGGGGCTCGAGGCCTGGGTGGTGCCGGTGACGGTGCTCATCCTCACCGTGCTGTTCGCGATCCAGCGCCGCGGCACCGGGGTGGTGGGGCTCTTCTTCGGCCCGGTCATGGTGGTCTGGTTTGCCGTGCTGGGTGCGCTCGGCATGGTCGAGATCGTGCGTTATCCGGAGATCCTCGCGGCCCTCAGTCCGCTCCATGCGGTCGCCTTCGTCGTCGATCATCCGGCGCTCGCCTTCCTCGCGCTGGGCGCGGTCGTGCTCGCGGTGACCGGCGGGGAGGCGCTCTACACCGACATGGGACATTTCGGCCCGGCCCCGATCCGGCTGGGGTGGTTCGGCTTCGTGTTGCCGGCCCTGGTGGTGAACTACTTCGGCCAGGGGGCGCTGCTGCTGCACGAGCCGGCGGCGATCGAAAGCCCGTTCTACCACCTCGGGCCGTCGTGGGCGATGATCCCGCTGCTGGTGCTCGCCACCCTGGCCACGGTCATCGCCTCGCAGGCGGTGATCTCGGGCGCCTTCTCGGTGGCCCGCCAGGCGGTGCAGATGGGGCTGCTTCCGCGCATGCTGATCGTCCATACCTCGGGGCACGAGCAGGGGCAGATCTACGTCCCCTTCACCAACTGGACGCTTTACCTGGCGGTGGTCGCACTCGTGGTCGGCTTCCAGAACTCGTCGAACCTCGCTGCGGCATACGGCATCGCGGTGACCGGCACGATGCTGATCGACACGGTGCTGCTCGGCTTCGTGATGGTGCTGATCTGGCGCTGGCGTCCGCTGCTGGCCGGACTGTGCGCGGGGACGCTGCTGCTGGTGGACCTCGCCTTCTTCAGCGCCAACGCGATCAAGATTCCCCAGGGCGGCTGGTTCCCGATCGCCATGGCGCTGGTCTCGTTCACCGTGCTCACCACCTGGCGCCAGGGGCGTCGCCTGGTGCAGCAGGAGATCGCCGCCCAGGGCCTGCCGCTGAACGTGTTCATCGACATGGTCGGGGAGGTGCATCGGGTGCAGGGCACGGCGGTGTTCATGACCAGCACCAAGGATGGCGTCCCCGCCGCGCTGCTGCACAACCTCAAGCACAACCAGGTCCTGCACGAGCGGGTCGCGCTGGTGACCGTGGAGACCGCCGACACCCCGCATGTGAGCGAGCTCGACCGCATCTACCTGCATCGCATCAGGAACGGGTTCATGCGCGTGATCGTGCGCTACGGCTTCATGGAGGATCCCGACATCCCGAGTGCGCTGAAGCACTGCAGCCGCTTCGGCGAATCGTTCGAGATGATGGAGACCACCTTCTTCGTCTCGCGCGAGACGGTGATCCCCAGGCTCAGCCGCAGGCTGTTTTCCGACTGGCGGGCGCGGCTGTTCGCCTTCATGTCCAAGAACGCCACCAGCGCGACCGACTTCTTCCGCATCCCCAACAACCGGGTGGTCGAACTCGGCACGCAGTTGGTGATCTGACGCGGCCACGCGCCATCGGGGCGGCCGGAAGGCGCCCCCGGGCTTTGGTGTAACATTCCGGCCAAAGCATCGGCTGCCGCCCGCCGGGTGGCGGCCCCCTCACGAGAGACACCCAATCCATGGTTCCGCACCTCACCACCGCGCTTACCGGCCCCCTGCTGGAGCTGGAGCGCCAGTTCCTCGACAACGCCTGCGACATCGAAAAGTGGTTCCGTACCCAGTGGCAGGACCACATGCCGCCTTTCTACGGTTCCACCGACCTGCGCAACTCGGGCTTCAAGCTCGCGCCGGTCGACCTGAACCTGTTCCCGGGCGGCTTCAACAACCTCAACGACGTCTTCATGCCCCTGTGCGTGCAGGCGGCGCAGGCGGCGATCGAGCGCATCTGCCCGGACGCCAGCAAGCTGCTGTTGATCCCCGAGAACCACACCCGCAACCAGTTCTACCTGCAGAACGTCGCCAAGCTGGCGTCCATCCTGCGCCTCACCGGCCTCGACGTGCGCATCGGCAGCCTGCTGCCCGAGATCGCCGCGCCGACCGTGCTGGAACTCGCCAACGGCGCCACGCTGACCCTGGAGCCGCTGCGCCGCAGCGGCAGCCGTATCGGGCTCGACGACTTCGATCCCTGCGCGGTGCTGCTCAACAACGACCTGTCTGCGGGCATTCCGCAGGTGCTCAAGGGCCTCGACGAGCAGTGGCTGATCCCGCCCCTGCACGCCGGCTGGCACAAGCGCCGCAAGTCGAAGCACGCCGAGTGCTACGACCGTGTCGCGCGTGAGTTCGCCGCCGCGATCGGCATCGATCCGTGGCGGATCAACCCCGAGTTCGGCGTGTGCGGCCAGATCAACTTCCAGGAACGCACCGGCGAGGAGTGCCTCGCCGCTCAGGTGGATTCGCTGCTCACCCGCATCCGCGCCAAGTACAAGGAATACGGCGTCACCGACGAGCCCTTCGTGGTGGTCAAGGCCGACGCCGGCACCTACGGCATGGGCGTGATGACGGTGAAGGACGCCTCCGAGGTCGTCGGCCTCAACCGCCGCCAGCGCAACAAGATGGCGGTGGTGAAGGAAGGCCTGCAGGTGCACGAGGTCATCATCCAGGAGGGCGTGCACACCTTCGAGACGGTGGAGGACGGCGTCGCCGAGCCGGTCGTCTACATGATGGATCACTACGTGGTGGGTGGCTTCTACCGCGTCCACACCGAGCGCGGCCGCGACGAGAACCTCAACGCGCCGGGCATGCACTTCAAGCCGCTCGCCTTCGACACCAGCGGCACCATGCCCGATGCCGCGCAGGGGCCCGATGCGCCGCCGAACCGCTTCTACGCCTATGGCGTGGTGGCCCGCCTGGCGCTGCTCGCGGCCTCGGTGGAGATCGAGGAGACCGCCCCGGCCGAGGAAGAGGATGCAGGTGGAGACGCCCTGGCGGCCTGAAGTCTCGCGCCGCCTCCGACGGGAATCGACACGAACCGGTGATGAATCCATGACCCGCAAGCTCAAGCTTCTTTTCATCCTCGACCCGCTCGAGGGTCTCAAGGCCTACAAGGACTCGAGCATCGCGATGATGCGCGCCGCGGCGCGGCGCGGGCACGAGGTGTGGGCGCTGCAGCGCGCCGGCCTCACCTGGCGCGAGGGCGTGGTGGTCGGCACCGGCTGCGTGGCGCTCGCGGTGTGCGACGACGACGCGGCCTGGTATCGCGCGGGCGAGGCGCAGGCCCTGCCGCTGGCCGCCTTCGACGCGGTGCTGATGCGCCAGGACCCGCCCTTCGACTTCGAGTACGTCACCGCCACCTGGCTGCTCGAGCGCGCGGCGCAGGCCGGCGTGCGCGTGTTCAACGACCCGCGTGCGGTGCGCGACCACTCCGAGAAGATCGCGATCACCGAATTCCCGCAGTTCACCGCGACCACGCTGGTGGCGCGCGACCCGGCGGACATCCACGCCTTCATCGACGAGCTCGGCGACGTCATCCTCAAGCCGCTTGACGGCATGGGCGGCAGCCAGATCTTCCGTGTGCGCGCCGACGACCCCAACCGCAACGTGATCGTGGAGACGCTCGCCCACGATGGCACTCGCACCATCATGGCGCAGCGCTACCTGCCGCAGATCGTCGACGGCGACAAGCGCGTGCTGATCATCGGCGGCGAGGTCGTGCCCTTCGCGCTCGCGCGCATCCCGCGGGCGGGCGAGACGCGCGGCAACCTCGCCGCCGGCGGGCGCGGGGTGGCGATGGCGCTCACCGCGCGCGAACGCGAGATCGCCGGGTTCCTCGCGCCGACGCTGTGGGCGCGCGGCCTGCTGATCGTCGGCCTCGACGTGATCGGCGGCCACCTCACCGAGATCAACGTCACCAGCCCCACCTGCATGGTCGAGATCGCCGCGCAGCAGGGCTTCGACGTCGCCGGCCTGGTGATCGACAAGCTGGAGCGTGCGTGCGGCTGAACCTGCGCATCCTTGCATTGGCCGCGTGCGCGCTGCTGCTCGCGGCCTGCTCGCGCGCGCAGGTCTTCCATCACGAGGCCTACGTCTTCGGTACCCGGGTCGATGTCGCGGTGTATGGCGAGAACCAGGCCGAGGCCGACCGCGCCGCCGCCGCGGTGCTGCGCGAGTTCGACCGCCTGCATCGCGCCTACCACGCCTGGGAGCCCTCCGAGCTCACCGCGCTCAACGCCGCGATCGCGCGCGGCGAGGCCGCCACCGTGTCCGACGAGCTCGCCGCGATGCTGAAGGACGCGCAGGCGATCGCCGCCACCGGCGACGGGCTGTTCGACCCTGCGCTCGGCGGCCTGGTCGCGCTGTGGGGCTTCCACACCGACACCTTCGTGCCGCAGCGCCCCGACCCTGCCAAGCTGCAGGCCCTGCTCGCCGCGCACCCGTCGATGGCCGACCTCGTCCTCGACGGCAATCGGGTCGAGAGCCGCAACCCGGCGGTGCAGCTCGATCTCGGCGGCTACGCCAAGGGCTACGCGCTCGACCGCGCGGCGGCGATCCTGCGCGCGCAGGGCGTGGCCGACGCGCTCATCAACATCGGCGGCAACGTCATGGCGCTCGGCGCCAAGGGCGACCAGCCCTGGCGGATCGGCATCCAGCATCCGCGCGCGCCCGCTCCGCTCGCCACCCTGCCTTTGTACGCCGGCGAGGCGATCGGCACCTCGGGCGACTACCAGCGCTACTTCGAGCTCGACGGCGAGCGCTACGCCCACCTGCTCGACCCGCGCACCGGCCAGCCCGCGCATGGCACGCAGTCGCTCACCGTCCTGATCACGCCGCGCGCCAATGCCGGCACGCTGTCGGATGCACCGAGCAAGCCCGCCTACCTCGCCGGAGATGGCTGGCGCGAACAGATCCGCCGCTTCGGCATCGAACATGCACTGCGCGTGGCTGCGGACGGCCGCGTCGAGGTCACCCGCGCGTTGCGCGCGCGCCTGCAGTTCCCGTCGCCGGTGGAGGCGACGGTGGTCGATTGAGATCCACAAAGGAGGGAGGACAACATGGACATGACCCCGCAAACCGCCTGGCTGCTCGCCATTTCCGCCGTCGTCATCGTCGGCGTGATCGCGTTCTTCGTCGGGCGTTCGAGCGCCGGTACCAAGGGGCGCATCGACGAGCTCGAGGCCGAGCTGGCGCGCAAGGCCGAGGAGGCAGAGCGCTACCGCAAGGAGGTCGACGCCCATTTCGACAAGACCGCGACCCTGTTCGTGTCGATGGCCGGCTCCTACAAGGAGCTCTTCGAGCACCTGTCCGCCGGCTACGACAAGCTCTCCGGCGCCTCGGCGCGCGAGCGCTTCCAGGAGCGCGTCGATGCGCTGCTGCCCCGCCGCGTGGTCGAGCCCGCCGCGGCCGGCGCGCTGCTCGCGGGGGGAGCGGCGGGCGCTGTTGCGGGTGCGGACGCCGCGGAACCGACGGGATCGAGCGCGGATGCAGT
>NZ_AMXD01000154.1 GCF_000310185.1 Thauera aminoaromatica S2
CTGGGGCGACCGCCGTCGTGCCGGCCGCGGCGACCGGCGGGATGGCGGTCGACGCGGTGGCCGCCGTAGCCACATCGGCCGCCGTCCCGGCGTCGAGCAGCACGCGGGCCGAAGGCCGCCCGACGAGCGCGAGCGCCGCCACCCCGGTGACCTCCATCGGCCAGCGTGCGAAATAGCGGCGCTGGCCGCCCCCCGCCGCGGGCCTGCCGATCGCCACCAGCTCGACCGCGATGCGCGGCCCGCCACCCGACAGCTCGATGCTCGCCGGCAGCCGCGCCGGCCAATCCGCCGCGCGGCCCTCGCCGATCACCACGACTTCGAAGCGCTGGCCCGGCACGACCTGCGGGCTGGAGGTGGCGAGCAGCCAGTCGGCGGCGAACGCGGCCGGCGCGGCCAGGGCGAGCGCGCCGGCGAGCAGCAGCGGGCGCGGGGAGGAAGTTTTCGGCATGGCGATCGCCTGGCGGGAACGAAGGAAACAAAGCGGGGCAGCCCCTCGCAGGACTGCCCCCGGGAAAACGCCGCGCGAACCTCCTCGTGCGAGGCTCGTGCGGAGGCGGCGCCGAGCGGCGCCGCCGGCAGGCATCAGGCCCCGGCGTTGCGCGACTCCTTGGCATCGACCACGGCGAGCGCGGTCATGTTGACCAGGCGGCGCACGGTGGCCGAGGGGGTCACGATGTGCACCGGTTTGGCCGCGCCCAGCAGGATCGGACCCACCGAGACGCCGTCGCCATTGGCCACCTTCATCAGGTTGAACGAGATGTTGGCGGCGTCCAGGTTGGGCATCACCAGCAGGTTGGCCTCGCCCTTCAGGCCCGAATCCGGATGCAGCTTGTCGCGGATCTCCTCGGAGAGCGCGGCATCGCCGTGCATCTCGCCATCGACGTTGAGGTCGGGCGAGGTCTCGCGCAGGATCTCGCAGGCGCGGCGCATCTTGCGCGCCGAAGCCGAGTTCGAGCTGCCGAAGTTGGAATGCGACAACAGCGCCACGCTCGGCTCGATACCGAAGCGGCGCAGTTCGTCGGACGCCATGCGGGCGATCTCGGCGACTTCCTCCGCACTCGGGTTCTCATTCACATAGGTGTCGGTGATCGCCAGCATGCGCTTGGTGAGCAGCAGCAGGTTCATCGCCGCGAACTGCTTGGCGCCCGGCGCCAGCCCGATCACGTCCGCCACCTGCTTGAGGTGGTAGTCGTAGGAGCCGAAGGTGCCGCACACCAGCGCATCGGCATCGCCGCGGCGCAGCATCATGACCCCGATCAGGGTGGTGTCGCGGCGGATCTTGGCTTTGGCCAGGTCGGGGGTGACCCCGTCGCGCTTCATGAGCTTGTAGTACTCGGTCCACAGCTCGCGATAGCGCGGGTCGGACTCCGGATTCACGATCTCGAAGTCGCGCTCGGGCTTGAGGTTGAGGCCGATCTTCTTGATCCGCATCTCGATGACCTCGGGGCGACCGATGAGGATCGGACGCGCCAAGCCTTCGTCCAGCACCACGCGCACCGCGTGCAGCACGCGCTCGTCCTCACCCTCGGCGTAGATCACGCGCTTCTGCTCCAGCGGCACCGCCTTGGCGGCCGAGAACACCGGCTTCATGACGATGCCGGACTGGTAGACGAAGGCGTTGAGGCTGGAGGCGTAGGCCTCGAGGTCGGCGATCGGCTTGGTCGCCACGCCCGAATCCATCGCCGCCTTCGCCACCGCGGGCGCGATCTTGACGATCAGGCGCGGATCGAAGGGCTTCGGGATGATGTACTCGGAACCGAAGCTGAGCTCCTGGCCGCCGTAGGCGCTGGCGACGATGTCGCTCGCCTCGGCCTCGGCCAGCTCGGCGATCGCCTTCACGCAGGCGAGCTTCATCTCCTCGTTGATCGTGGTCGCGCCGACGTCGAGCGCACCCCGGAAGATGAAGGGGAAGCACAGCACGTTATTGACCTGGTTCGGGAAGTCCGAACGGCCCGTGGCCACGATGCAGTCCGGACGCACGGCCTTGGCGTCGGCCGGCAGGATCTCGGGGTTCGGGTTGGCGAGCGCGAAGATCAGCGGCTTGGCAGCCATCTTCGCCACCATCTCGGGCTTGAGCACGCCCGCGGTCGACAAGCCCAGGAAGACGTCGGCGCCGGCGATCACGTCGCCCAGCGCGCGGCCCTCGGTCTTCTGCGCGTAGCGCGCCTTGGTCGGCTCCATGTTGGGCTCGCGGCCCTCGTAGATGACGCCCTTGGAGTCGCACACATAGATGTTCTCGCGGCGCAGGCCCACGCTGACCATCATGTCGAGGCAGGCGATCGCCGCGGCACCGGCGCCGGAGCACACCAGCTTGACGTCGGCGATGTTCTTGCCGACCACCTTGAGACCGTTGACCAGGCCGGCAGCCGAAATGATCGCGGTGCCGTGCTGGTCGTCGTGGAAGACGGGGATCTTCATGCGCTCGCGCAGCTTCTTCTCGATGTAGAAGCACTCGGGCGCCTTGATGTCCTCGAGGTTGATGCCGCCGAGCGTGGGCTCGAGCGCGGCGATGATCTCGATCAGCTTGTCGGGGTCGTTCTCGGCCAGCTCGATGTCGAAGACGTCGATGTTGGCGAACTTCTTGAACAGGCAACCCTTGCCTTCCATGACCGGCTTGGAGGCGAGCGGGCCGATGTTGCCCAGGCCGAGCACCGCGGTGCCGTTGGTGACCACGGCGACGAGGTTGCCGCGACTGGTGAGCTCGAAGGCTTCGGCAGGGTCGGCGACGATCGCGTCGCAGGCCGCGGCCACGCCGGGCGAATAGGCGAGCGCGAGATCGCGCTGGTTGGTGAGGCCCTTGGTGGGCACCACCGAGATCTTGCCGCGCGTCGGCGAGCGGTGATAGTCGAGCGCTGCGGTGATGAAATCCTGATCCATGTTCTCCCCTCTCGTGTCTATGAGGTAATCGATATGAGGTCGTCGAGGCCGGGCCGGAATCGCGACGCAGCACCCGCCCTCCCGGGGCTTGCAGCCCGGGACGGAGGACCTGCTCGGGAATCGAACGCAGACCTGCTTGTTCTTGTTGGCGTCGTCCGGCTCGGGATCGCCAGCGACCGACGCCCCCGAAGTGTACTCCAGCACCCCGGCCTTGGACACGCCCGCCGCTTATGCGCAGGATCACCCTGGAATCGGGCTTTGCCGGTGCCTGGCGCGCCGGAGGCGCCGGTTTTTGGCAGAATGCGGGGCCGGCGAGCAGCCGCGCGCACATGACGACAGGGGAGAAGGCGATGCGACGGGTGGTATTCAATCAGAAGGGCGGTGTCGGCAAGTCGACGATCACCTGCAACCTCGCGGCGATCGCCGCCGCCCAGGGCAAGCGCACCCTGGTGGTGGACCTCGACCCGCAGGGCAACTCCACCCAGTACCTGCTCGGTGCCGGCGTGGACGTCCTGGATGCGACGCTCGCCGATTTTTTCGACCAGACGCTCAACTTCAAGCTCAACCCGCGCGGCACCAAGGACTTCGTCGTCGCCACCCCCTTCGAGCGCCTGCACGTGATGCCCTCGCATCCGCAGCTCGAGGAGCTGCAATCCAAGCTCGAGTCGCGCTACAAGATCTACAAGCTGCGCGATGCGCTGGAGGAGCTGGCGAAGGACTTCGACTGCGTCTTCATCGACACCCCCCCGGCGCTCAACTTCTTCACCCGCTCGGCGCTGATCGCCGCCGATGCCTGCCTGATCCCTTTCGACTGCGACGAGTTCTCGCGCAAGGCGCTGTACTCGCTGCTCGCGAACGTGGAAGAGATCAAGGCCGACCACAACCGCGCCCTCGAGGTCGAGGGCATCGTGGTCAACCAGTTCCAGCCGCGCGCGAGCCTGCCGCAAAAGGTGGTCCAGGAACTCATCGACGAGGGTCTGCCGGTGCTGCAGCCCTACCTGTCGGCCTCGATCAGGATCAAGGAATCGCACGAGCAGGCCAAGCCGATGATCCACCTCGACCCCAAGCACAAGCTGTCGCAGGAGTTCGTCGCGCTGCACGACACCCTGGCGCGCAAGTACGGCACCTGAGCCTCGCGCTTTCCGCAGGAGCGACGCGAGTCGCGATCCGGGCGCGAACCAAGTGCCGTGCCGACGGAACCGTGGCAATCGCGACTTGCGTCGCTCCTACGGGGCGACCGCGCGCTTCGACGTTTCCTGTAGGAGCGACGCGAGTCGCGATCCCGGCGCGAACCGGGTGCCGTGCCGACGGAACCGTGGCAATCGCGACTTGCGCCGCCTCCTACGGGGCGACCGCGCGCTTCGACGTTTCCTGTAGGAGCGACGCGAGTCGCGATCCCGGCGCGAACCGGGCGCCGTGCCGACGGAACCGTGGCAATCGCGACTTGCGCCGCCTCCTACGGGGCGACCGCGCGCTTCGACGTTTCCTGTAGGAGCGACGCGAGTCGCGATCGGCGGCTCAGGACCGACCGCCGCGCTCCACCTCCTCCCTCGCGCCCGCGGGCGCTCCGATCGCCGCAAGGCGCGCGAACTCCGACTCCTCCAGCCACTCGCCCCACACCGCCATCAGCACTGCCAGCACCACCGGCCCGAGGAACAGGCCGACCAGCCCGAACGCGGCCAGCCCGCCGAGCACGCCGAACATCACCAGCAGGAAGGGGATGCGGGTGGCATTGCTGATCACCAGCGGACGCACCAGGTTATCCACCCAGCTCACCACCAGCGCGCCCCACAGCAGCAGCCCGATGCCCTCGACGGTGTTGCCGGTGAGCAGCAGCCAGGCGCCGATCGAGCCCCACGCGAAGGGCGTGCCGAAGGGGATCATCGCGATCACGGCGGTGATCGCCCCCATCAGCACCGGTGCCGGCACGCCCGCCCACCAGTAGCCCAGCCCGGCGACGAAACCCTGGCCGATCGCGGTCGCGATCAGGCCCCACACCACCGCCTTGGTCATCCCGCCCACCGCGGAGAGATAGGGGTCCAGGCGCTCGCCGAGGAAGCGGCGCAGCACCGCCACCACCTGCTCGAGCACGCGCTCGCCGTCGCGGTAGAGGAAGAACACGGTGATGAGTGCGAAACCCAGCTTGGCCGCGTTGCGCCCGACGTCGCCGATCAGCGTCAGCGCGAGGTCGCTGCCCTGGCGCACCCACTCGGTGAGTTGCGCGCGCAGCGCCTCCGGCTCGCGGGTGAGCTCGCCCACCATCGCCTGCAGGTCGTCGCCGATCCACGGCAGCGTGCGGACGAACTCGGGCAGCACGAAGGCGCCCTCGCGGATCTGCGCGGTCACCGCGGCGATCGCGACACCGACCTCGGTGCGCAGCAGCATGCCGATCCACAGCGCGGGCAGCACGAAGGCGGCGCTCAGCAAAAGCGTCATCAGCAGAGCGCTGATCGTGGGATAGCGCGGTAACCGCGAGCGCAGCTGGCGGTAAGGCGTCCACGTGGCATAGGCGATGATCACCGCCCACGCCACCGGCACGATGAACAGGTGCAGCACCGCATAGCTCAGCAACAGCAGGCCGCCGAGCAGGAAGCCGAGGATGACGCGGCGGACGACCTTCTCCGCGACCTGGTCGATCATGCGGTCTCGCCCCGATCTTCCGGGCTGGCCTCCTGCTCGGCGCCGATCTCGTCGGCCGGCTCGGGCAGGCGGCTCGCCAGCACCTTGTCGATACGCTTGCCGTCGAGGTCGATCACCTCGAAGCGCCAGTTCTCCCAGGTGGCGATGTCGCCGGTGCCCGGCAGGCGGCCGAGCAGCCACATCACCATGCCCGACAGCGTGTGGTAGCGCCCCTTCTCCTCTTCCGGCACGGTCTTGATGCCCAGGCGGTCCTTGAGCTCGACGATCGGGATCAGGCCGTCGAGCAGCCAGGAGCCGTCCTCGCGCTGCACCGCCCAGGCCTCCTCGGTGTCGTGCGGTAGGAACTCGCCGGTCACCGACTCGATCACGTCGTGCAGCGTGACCATGCCCTGGATCTCGCCGTACTCGTCGATCACGAACACGGTGTAGGTGCCGGAAGAGCGGAACTGATCGAGCAGCTCCATGCCGGTCAGCGACTCGGGCACGTACACCGCAGGCTGCAGCTCCCTGGCGAGGTCGATCGGCTCGCCGCGCAGGGACTGGTTGAAGAGCTTCTTGGCGCTGGCAATGCCGAGGATGTCGTCGAGCCCGCCGCGGCACACCGGGAAGCTGGAGTAGGACGAGGACGCCACCAGCTCGAGGTTCTCCTCCAGCGGCCGCTCGAGGTCGAGCGACACGATGTCCGCGCGCGGCACCATCAGCGAGCCGATCTGGCGGTCGTCGAGGCGGAACACGTTGCGCACCATGTCGTGCTCGCTCTTCTCGATCACGCCGGCCTCGGAGCCCTCGACCAGCATGGCGTGGATCTCCTCCTCGGTCACGCTCGGCCCGGTGCTCTCGCGCTGGCCCATGATGCGCAGCAGCAGCGCGGTGGAGCCGGCGAGCAGGTAGACGAAGGGCCGCGAGGCGATCGACAGCACATTCATCGGCCGCGCCACCAGGCGGGCGATCCCCTCGGGGTCGATCTGCCCGATGCGCTTGGGCACCAGCTCGCCGACCACGATCGACACATAGGTGATCACCACCACGACCAGCACGGTGGAGCCGATCTCGCTCACCCGCTGCTCCATGCCGAGCACCTGCAACCAGTCGGAGAGCGGGCCGGCGAGCGCGGCCTCGCCGACGATGCCGTTGAGCACGCCGATCGAGGTGATGCCGATCTGGATCGTCGACAGGAAGCGGGTCGGGTCCTCGCCGAGCTTGATCGCCACCTCGGCCGCGCCGTCGCCCTCCTCGGCGAGCCGCGCGAGCCGTGCCCGACGCGCGGTGACGAGCGCGATCTCGGACATGGCGAAGACGCCGTTGAGGACGATGAGGCCGATCAGAAAGAGGATTTCCATGGGTTCGAGGTGGTTGAGAGAGGGGCGCCGGCGGGCACCCGGGCATGACGGGCGGGCCGAACGCCGCCGATGATGCCCCAGCGGACACGGGGTGTCGACCGCGCGACCACGCGCCACGCTCGCCCGCTGCTGCAGCGCAACACCACGAACCCCTTGCTCGCGGCAACCCGAAACGCCGGCGTTGACACTCCCGCAGTGCAACAGACACAATCCCGTTCATCAAGGGGAGTAGCTTTTCCGCTCCGGCATCGTCAATACGGCAGATCGGTCTTCAGACCGTCTCCCGGTGCCGGGGGCAACGAACGGATCCATTCGTTCGTTGCAAGCGAGACCTTGCCCGATGGGCAAGGTCCGTGCATCGCAGCGCGCCAGGGTCTGTGTCCGTCGGGAACAGACCTTTTTTGTTTTCTGCGGAGCGCGCGATGGAATCGATCGGAACGTGGTGGATGTGGGCGGCCTTTGCCGCCATCGTGGGAACGATGCTGCTTGTCGACTTGTTCGCCTTCGGTGGCGGCAAGCAACACCGGGTGTCGTTGAAGGAGGCGGCAGGCTGGTCGCTCGCCTGGATCACCGTGGCGATGCTGTTCGCCGCCGGGCTGTGGTGGTATCTCGACAGCACGCTCGGGCGTGCGGTCGCCAACGAGCAGACGACCGCCTTCGTCACCGGCTACCTAGTCGAGAAGTCGCTGGCGGTCGACAACGTCTTCGTGTGGATGATGATCTTCAGCTTCTTCGCGGTGCCGCTCGAGTTGCAGCGCCGCGTGCTGCTGTACGGCATCGTCGGCGCGATCGTGCTGCGCACGATCATGATCTTCGCAGGCAGCTGGCTGATCAGCGAGTTCCACTGGCTGCTTTACGTCTTCGGCGCCTTCCTGATCGTCACCGGCATCAAGATGGCGTGGTTCTCCGAGCACGACCCCGACCTGGACAAGAACCCGCTCATCCGCTGGATCCGCAATCACTACCCGATCACCGAGAAGCTCGAGGGCGAGCGCTTCTTCGTCGTGCGCGACGGCGTGCGCATGATGACGCCACTCTTTCTCGCCCTGGTGCTGGTCGAAATCTCCGACGTGATCTTCGCGGTCGACAGCATCCCGGCGATCTTCGCGATCACCACCGACCCCTTCATCGTGCTGACCTCGAACCTGTTCGCCATCCTCGGCCTGCGCGCGATGTACTTCCTGCTCGCCGACCTCGGCGACCGCTTCGAGCTGCTCAAGTACGGACTGGCGGCCATCCTGGTCTTCATCGGCACCAAGATGCTGATCGTGGAGTGGGTGAAGATCCCGGTGCTGGTCTCGTTGTCGGTGGTCGCCACCATCCTGGCCTGCTCGGTGTTCGCGAGCCTGTGGTACACGGCGCGCAAGGAGAAGGAAGCCGCCAGGATCAACGCGGGCTGACGCGCAGCGGGCGGGTTGGGGGCG
>NZ_AMXD01000155.1 GCF_000310185.1 Thauera aminoaromatica S2
CCGCCTACCTGCAGCAGCGCGAGGGCCGCCTCGGCGCCTGGCTGGTGCGCGGCGGCGAGCCGGCGTTCGTGGCGCTCCCCGACGCGCAGGCCGGCCGCCCCGTCGCGGTCGACTGGCCCGCGGACACCCGGGTGGTGGACGCGGGGCGCTTCGCGCTCGGACTGCGGGCGCCGACCGCGGCGGCCGGGGGCTCGCGTTGAACGGCTTGTACCGGCGGCTGATCGACAATCACCCGCTCGCCAACATCGCCTTCGTGATGGTGCTGCTCGGCGGCCTGTTCAGTTATCTCTCCATGCCGCGGGCGCAGGACCCCGAGATCAACTTCAACTGGGTCAGCATCGTCACCGCACTGCCCGGCGCCTCGGCGGAGGACGTCGAGCGCGACCTCACCGGGCCGCTCGAGGACGCGCTCAAGCAGGTCAAGGACATCCGCTTCAGCTCCTCGTCCAGCCGCGAGGGGGTGTCGTCCATCCTGGTGCGCTTCGAGGAGCTCCCCGAGCGGGTGTTCGACAAGCGAGTGAACGACCTGCGCCGCGAGATCCAGAACAAGGCCTCGGCAGAGCTGCCGCCGGACGCCAACGACCCCGTGGTGGTCGAGTTCACCAGCTCGAACGGCTTCCCGACCGCGATCCTGGTGCTCCATGGCGCCGGCGGCGAGACCCTGCGGCGCGCAGGCTTCGTGATGAAGAAGGAGCTCGAGGGCCTGGACGGCGTGGACCAGGTGATCGCCGCCGGCCTGGAAGATCCGCAGCTCCACGTCGATTTTGATCCCGCCCGGGTAGCGGCGTCCGGGTTGTCGCCGCTGCAGGTCGCCGACAGCGTGGCGGCCTGGTTCCGCAACACCCTCGCCGGCCGGGTGCGGGTGCAGGACCGCGAGTGGCTGGTGCGCATGGAGGGCAAGACGCCCGACCCCGAGGCGCTCGCCCAGGCTGCGGTGGTGACGCCGGCGGGCCGGGTGGCGCTCGACGAGGTTGCCAGCGTGGCGCGCGGCCACGAGCGTCCGGGCCAGCTCGTGAGCTACAACGGCGCGCCGGCGCTGATGCTGTCGATCACCAAGGATGCCGACGCCAACACGCTCGAGCTGGTCGAGCGCCTGCAGGACTTCGCTGCCCGGCGCAACCCGCTGCTCGCCGACCAGGGCGTGCAGCTGCGCCTGATCGACGACCAGACCCACGCCACCCGCCACGCGATCGGGGTGATGGAGTCGAACGCGGTGTTCGGCCTGTTCGCGGTGCTGGCGATGTGCTGGATCTTCCTCGGCTCGCGCCTGTCGGTGCTGGTCGGGCTGGGCGTGCCGTTCGCGCTTGCCGGCACCTTCATCGCGGTCGACCTGATCGGCTCCACGCTCAACCTCACCGTGCTGCTCGGGGTCGTGATCGCGCTCGGCATGCTGGTCGACGACGCGGTGGTGATCGTCGAGGCGATCTACTACCGCCTGCAGCGCGGCGATCCTCCGCACGAGGCGGTGGTGGCCGGGGTGGAGGAGGTCGGCCTGCCGGTGCTGTCCTCGGTGCTGACCACCATCGCCGCCTTCCTGCCGCTGATGCTGCTGCCCGGCATCCTCGGCAAGTTCATGTTCGTGGTGCCCTTCGTGGTGACCGTCGGCTTGCTGGTCAGCCTGGTCGAGGCCTACTGGATCCTGCCCACCCACATCCTGGCGCTGCGCCCGCAGCCGGCGCAGCGGCCCTCGCGGTCGCAGCGGCTGCGCGAGCGCTTCACCCTGCGCATCCGCATCGCCTATGCGCGTGCCCTGGTGGCGGTGATGCGCCGCCGCCGCCTCACCGTCGCGGTCCTGGTGCTGATGATGGCGGGTGCCGGCGCGGCGGTGGCGACCGGCCTGGTGCGCGTGCAGTTCTTCGCCTTCGACTCGATGCGGCTCTTCTATGTGAACGTCGACATGCCTGCCGGTGTCGTGCCCCAGCGCACGCTGGCCGAGGCCGAGCGCGCGGTGAAGGTGCTGGGCGAGACGATCGGCGCCGACGAGCTGCGCGCGGTCGCGGTGTATGCGGGCCTGAAGTTCACCGAGACCGAGCCGGTGTATGGCGACCAGTACGCCCAGGTGCTGGTCTCGCTGCTGCCGCGCGCGGCCGGCGGGCGCGATACCGGCGAAATCATCGACGCGGTGCGTCCGGCGATCGAGGCGCTCGCCGGCGAAGCGAAGCTCTCCTTCATGGAGATGAAGGGCGGGCCGCCGACGGCGAAGCCGATCTCGGTGAAGATGAAGTCCGACGACTACCCGCAGCTGCGCGCCGCGGCCGATGCGCTCCTCGCCGAGGCGGCAAAGCTGCCCGGGGTGCGCGATCTCACCGACGACGATGTGCCCGGGCGCGGCGAGATGCGCCTCGCGCTCGATCGCGAGAAGCTGGCGCGTGCCGGGGTGCAGCCGGCCGAGGTGGCGCGCTTGCTGCGTTTGTACGGCGAGGGCGAGATCGTTGCCACGACGCGCGACGGCGGCGAGAAGGTGGAGGTGGTGGTGCGCGCCCGCCAGGAGAGCCTGGATGACGTCACCGGGCTGCTGCAGCGCCCGGTGCCGCTGGCCGACGGGCGCAGCGTGCAGCTGGGCGAGCTGGTGAGCCGGCAGCTGCTGCTGTCGAAGGGCTACATCCGCCACTACCAGCTCACGCGCGCGATCACCGTCGAGGCCGAGCTCGATCGCGAGCGCCTCGACACGGTCGAAGCCAACGACCGCCTGAAGGCCGCGTGGGCGCAGCTGCAGCCGCGCTTCCCGGGCGTGGAGCTGGATTTCTCCGGCGAACTGGAGGACATCCAGGAGAGTCTGGATGCGATGGGCAAGCTGTTCGCGCTCGGCGTCGGGCTGATCTACCTGATCCTCGCCACCCAGTTCCGCAGCTACTGGCAGCCGCTGATCATCCTGCTGACCGTGCCGCTCGCCTTCACCGGGGTGGTGCTCGGACTGCTGGTGTCGGGCAATCCGCTGTCGCTATACACGCTGTATGGGGTGATCGCGCTCACCGGCATCGCGGTGAACTCGGCGATCGTGCTCATCGACGCCGCCAACGAGCGCCGCGCCGTCGGCATGAGCGTGCAGCACGCCGCGATCTACGCCGCGCGCCGGCGCGTGGTGCCGATCCTGATCACCTCCACCACCACCATCGGCGGGCTGCTTTCGCTGGCGATCGGCCTGGGCGGCAAGTCGCTGATGTGGGGACCGGTGGCGGCGAGCATCGTGTGGGGGCTGGGTTTTTCCACGGTGCTGACCTTGTTCGCGGTGCCGCTGGTGTATCGGATGGCGATGCAGCGCGGTGGCGGCTAGAATCGCGCTCCCGCCACCACCTGAATTCCCATGGACGCCTTTCTCGTCTCCACCGCCATCGTGGCCCTCGCCGAGATCGGCGACAAGACGCAGCTGCTCGCCTTCATCCTTGCCGCACGCTTCCGCCGGCCGTGGCCGATCGTGCTCGGCATCCTGGTCGCCACGCTGGCCAACCACGCCTTCGCCGCCGCGGTCGGCACCTGGCTGACCACGCTGATGGGGCCGCACACCCTGCGCTGGGTGCTCGGCCTGTCCTTCATCGCGATGGCGGTGTGGACGCTGATCCCCGACAAGTTCGACGAGGACGAGGCCAGGCTGCCGCGCCTGGGCGTGTTCGGCGCCACGCTGGTGGCCTTCTTCCTTGCCGAGATGGGCGACAAGACGCAGATCGCCACGGTGGCGCTGGCGGCGCAGTACCAGGCCCTGGTCGCGGTGGTGGCCGGCACCACGCTCGGCATGATGATCGCCAACGTGCCCGCGGTGCTGCTCGGCGACCGCATCGCCACGCGCATGCCGGTGAAGCTGGTGCACGGCATCGCCGCGGCGATCTTCCTCGGCCTGGGCATCGCGACCCTGGCCGGTGCGGGCGAGGGACTGGGGTTCTGATGGAATCCTCGTTCCGCCGCGGTGCCCGCGAGGGCATGCGCGACTTCCTGCCGCTCTCGGTCGGCCTGGTGCCCTGGGCGATCGTGACCGGCATCGCCATGCGCTCGATCGGCCTGTCCCCGGCCGAGTCCATGGGCATGAACCTGCTGGTCTATGCCGGCACCGCCCAGCTCGGCACGCTGCCGCTGATCGGCAGCGGTGCACCCTTATGGCTGATCTTTCTCACTGCGCTGGTGCTCAACCTGCGCTTCATCATCTTCAGTGCCGCGCTGGCGCCGGTCTTCCATGATCACCGCTTCATGCGCCGGCTGGCGTCGAGCTATCTGCTGGTGGACGGCATGTTCGCAGTCGGCGCGGACAAGCTGCAAAGGGCCGACGATCCGCACTGGCGATGGGGGTACTACATCGTGCCCTCGGTGTATTGCTGGCTGCTTTGGCAGCTCTGCGGTGCGGTCGGCGTGTTCGGCGCAGGGGCGATTCCGCGCGACTGGTCGCTGGAGTTCATGACCACGATCGCGCTGACGGTGATGATGATCCCCATGCTGCGCGAGCGACCGATGTGGGTGGCTGCGCTGGTGGGCGGGCTGGGTGCGGTGCTGCTGCGCGAGCTGCCGCTGCGCCTGGGGCTGATTGCCGGCATCGCGCTCGGCATCGGCGCGGGCTTCATTGCCGAGCGTGCGCTGGCAGGGAGGGCCGCGCGATGAGCGAGGGGTTGTGGTTATGGCTGACGCTGCTGGCCATCGGCTCGACGACGATCATGACGCGTGGCAGCTTCATCCTCGCCGGCGAGAAGGGGCGTCTGCCGCCAGCCTTGCAGCGTGCCTTGCGCTACGCGCCGGCGGCGGCGCTGTCGGCGCTGGTGATGCCCGACCTGCTGCTCGATGGCGGTGCGTTCGATCCGCTCAATCCCAAGCTCGCGGCGGGGGGAGTCGTGATCCTGGTCGCGCTGCGCTCGCGCAATCCGTGGCTGCCCTTCATCCTCGGCATGGCGATGCTGCTGTTGCTGCGCAAGGGATTCGGCTGGTAGTACGTGTGGAAGGAAAAATGCCGCGTCCGTCCGGTGACGGAACGCGGCATCGGCGCGCGGCGAGTGCGGTCGGCCCCGACGGGCCGACCGCGTGACACGATCACTCGATCGCGGAGGCCGACTTCGCCATCTCGCGCAGGGCGAACTTCTGGATCTTGCCGGTCGAGGTCTTGGGCAGCACGCAGAACTCGATGAACTTGGGCACCTTGTAGCGCGCCAGGTGTTCGCGGCAGTGCGCGATGATGTCGTCGGCGGTCACGCCGGCGCCTTCCTTGACCTCGATGTAGGCCGCCGGCACCTCGCCCCACTTCTCGTCGGGCTTGGCGACGACCGCCGCGGTCAGCACCGCCGGGTGGCGGTACAGCACCTCTTCGACCTCGAGCGAGGAGATGTTCTCGCCGCCCGAGATGATCACGTCCTTGGAGCGGTCCTTGATCTTGACGTAGCCGTCCGGGTGCATGACCGCGAGGTCGCCGGTGTGGAACCAGCCGCCGGCGAAGGACTCCTGGGTGGCCTTCTCGTTCTTGAGGTAGCCCTTCATGACGAGGTTGCCGCGGAACATGATCTCGCCCATGGTCTCGCCGTCGGCGGGCACCGGCTCCATGGTCACCGGGTCGAGCACGGTGATCGCTTCCTGCATGTGGTAGCGCACGCCCTGGCGGCCGTTGCGCTCGGCGCGGCGGTCGATCGGCAGCGCATCCCACTCGGGGTGCTTGGCGCACACCGAGGCCGGGCCGTAGGTTTCGGTCAGGCCATACACGTGGGTGATGTCGAAGCCGATCTTCTCGGCGCCCTCGATGATCGCCGCCGGGGGCGCGGCGCCGGCGATGAGGCCGGCGACGCTGTGCTCGATGCCGGCGCGCAGGCCCTCGGGGGCGTTGATCAGCATGCCGTAGACGATCGGCGCGCCGCACATGTGGGTGACCTTGTGGCGGCGGATCAGCTCGTAGATCAGCGCCGGGTCGACCTTGCGCAGGCAGACGTTGACGCCGGCGTTGGCCGCCATGGTCCACGGGAAGCACCAGCCGTTGCAGTGGAACATCGGCAGCGTCCACAGGTAGGACGAGTGCTGCGGCATGCCCCAGCTGATGATGTTGGAGGCGGCGTTGAGATACGCGCCGCGGTGGTGGTAGACCACGCCCTTCGGGTTGCCGGTGGTGCCGGAGGTGTAGTTGAGCGCGATCGCGTCCCACTCGTCCTCGGGCAGCTTCCACTGGAAGTCGGGGTTGCCGCCGGCGAGGAAGTCCTCGTAGAGCACGGTGCCGATGCGCTCGGTGCCCGGATACTCGGGGTCGAGGGCGTCGACCACCAGGGGCTTGTCTCCCGGCAGCAGCTCGAGCGCGGCGCGGACCACGCCGGCGAACTCGGGGTCGGTGATCAGCACCTTGGCTTCGCCGTGCTGCAGCATGAAGGCGATGGCATCGGCGTCGAGCCGGGTGTTGAGGGTGTTGAGGACCGCGCCGGTCATCGGCACCCCGAAGTGGGCTTCGAACATCGACGGCACGTTGGGCAGCATGCACGCGACCGTGTCGCCCTTCTTCACGCCGTGCGCGACCAAGGCGCTCGCGAGGCGGCGGCAGCGCTCGTAGGTCTGGCTCCAGGTGTAGATGAGCGTGCCATGGACGACGCTGGTGCGCGTCGGATAGACCATGGCGGTGCGCTCGATGAAGCTCAGCGGGGACAGCGGCACGTAGTTGGCCGCGTTCTTGTCGAGGCCTTGCTGATATGCGTTTTGCGACATCCTTTTCCTCTCCCGTTCATTGTCAAACAAACTGGTCGGGCCGGCGTCCCACGCGGGGTTCGGTCCATACCGTATAGTATGGAGGATGGCGTCGGTCTTGTCTGCAGTTCTCCCGCGCGCAACGTTTGCGAAGGCAGGTTGGAGCGCTCAGGCGGGCTGCACCCAGATATGGCGCGACACCGCGTGCTCGATCGCGAGCTCGACGTGCTCGCACAATAGCACCGTCATCGGTTGCTGTTGCAGCACCTTCACCGCGTGCGCGGCGGAGAGCCCGTAGGCGTGGAGCTGCTCACGCTGCAGCGGATCGATCTCGTCGTCGAAGTCGTCGATGCGCACCATGCGCCCGACCGGGGTGCCGATCAGGCGGATGCGCTCGTGGGGCAGGGGTTTGGAGGGGGCGGCGTTCATGGCGCGGATTCCTCAGAAGATCAGGCGCAGGCCGTGGTTGAGCAGGCCGCCGATCAGGAAGGCGGTGGGGATGATCATCGCCAGCATCAGCGCGGCGACCTTCATCCCCTGCTCCTTGATGATCATCATCAGGCTGGCGATGCAGGGCACGAAGAGCGTGATCGTGACCATGCCCACCACGGCCTGGATCATCGACAGCTCGCTCTGCAGCGCGAACAGGCCGCTGGCGCCGAAGTCGCGGCGCAGGAAGCCCATCACGAAGGCGGCGCTCGCCTCCGGCGGCAGGCCGAGCCAGCCCACCACCAGCGGCTCGCCGGCCTCGATGATCCACGGCAGCGCGCCGCTGCGGTCGAGCCCGAACATGATCAGGGTGCCGATCAGGAACAGCGGGATCACCTCGATCAGATACCACTTCAGCCTTCCGCCGGTCTTCTTGAGCACGTTGCCGAGCACCGGCATGCGCATCGGCGGTAGCTCGGTGACGAGCGGCACGCGGCGGCCGGGCACGACCTTGCTCGCCAGCCAGCCGGTGAACAGCAGCACGCCGACGATCGCCAGCACCCAGATCAGCGTGGCGCCGAAGGAGATGCCGCCGAGCAGGCCGAGCACCACGCCGAGTTGCGCAGAGCACGGGATCGCCAGCGCCATCAGGTAGATGGTGATCAGGCGCTCGCGCGGGGTGTGCAGGATGCGGGTGGTGAGCGTGGCCATGGTCACGCAGCCCAGGCCGAGCACCATCGGCAGCACCGCGCGGCCGTTGAGGCCGATGGCGGCGAACATGCGGTTGGCGATCACCGACAGGCGCGAGAAGTAGCCCGAATCCTCGAGCACGCCGAAGGCGAGGAAGAAGGTGGTGACGATGGGCAGGATCAGCGCGAGCGCGTAGGTCATGCCCATGGTCCACAGGCCGTATTCGCCCACGATCAGGTCGGCCAGCCAGGGCGTGGAGATGTGGCTCGTGACGAACTCGGTGACCGCGGGGTTGAGGACCTCGCCGAAGAAGTCTTCTTCCAGCAGTCCGACTAGGGTGCTGGCGCCGAAGTCGCCGACGAACAGATACACCAGATACAGCACGCCGAGCAGCATCGGCCAGCCCCACAGCCGGTGCACCGCGATGCGGCCGAGCAGCATCGACAGCGTGCGGTCCTTGCCGGCAGCCTGCTGCGTGACGGTGCGCGCGAGCGCCTCGGCGGCGCCGCCGCGCTCGCGCGCG
>NZ_AMXD01000156.1 GCF_000310185.1 Thauera aminoaromatica S2
GCCCTGCGCGCGGCCGAGCGCGAGGTCGCCGAAAAGCAGCGCCAGGAGGCACGCCGCCTGCGCCGGCGCAGCCGCGCGCTCGCCGTGGGCCTCAGCGTGCTCGCCTTCACCAGCGCGCTCGGCGGGCTCGCCTGGCAGCAGTCGCGGATCGCCGAGGCGGCGCGCCGGTTCGCCGAAGGCGAGCGCGAGCTCGCCCTCACCGCACGCGACGAGGTGGTGCGCCAGCTCGAGGCCCTGGTCGAGGCGCGCGAGGCCGAGGCCGCCGCACGCGCTGCGGCCGAGGCGGTGGCGCAGGAGGCGCGGCAATCCGCCACCGCGCTCGCCAGCGTGGTCGACGAACTCGAACGCGCCACCACCGCCGCGAACGCCCCTGCGAGCGGCGACGGACAGGCGGTGCAGCGCAGCCTCACCGAGGCCAAGTCGGAGCTGCGCGCCCAGGTGAGCAATCTCTCCAATCTCTCGGCGCAGCAGGCCGCGCCGCCGGTCTCCGCGGCGCCCGCTCCGGCGTCCGGCGGCGTGGCACCGCGGCTGTGGATCTACATCGCCGAGGAGGGCCAGCGCCCGACCGCCGAGGCGCTGGAGGCGCGTCTGCGCAGCGTGCGCATCGGCGACGCCGCGCTCGAGCTCCCCGGCATCGTGCTGGTCAAGGCCGCCCCCGCGCGCAGCATGCTGCGCTGCTTCCGTACCGAGGAATGCCGCCAGGACGGCGAGGCCCTCGCGCGTGCGCTCGCCGCGCTGCTGCAGTCGCCCACGCCGAGCCTGGAGGATTTCAGCGCGCTCTACGGCAGCAGCGGTTCGATCCGCGCACGCCATTACGAGCTCTGGTTCGCCCCCGGGGCGATCGTGCTGTCGGCACGCTAGCGCGGAGCCTGCATGCCGGGCGCAGCGCTCAGACGTTCCTGAACCGATCCACCCACCAACGCTCCCCATCGACCAGGACGCCGTATTCCAGCGTGGCGGGTATCCAGGTCTGATCGCGATACGAAGGGCGATGGTAAAAGAAGGTCCCGGGGTGCTCGGCGACGTACCGCTCCATGCTGCGGAAGCGCTTGCCTTCCTCGGACCAGCCGCGGTTCAGCTCGCGCCGCTGCGGGAACAGGTTGATGTCCAGGATGCCTCCGCTGGCGTGACCGAGGAAATGCCCCTTGTCCGCGACGAAGGCTCGATCCCCGAGGACGCGGCGCACCGAGGCATTGACGTCGGGAAAGCCGCGCATGCGCCCGCTGTCGCGACGCATGAGCGGCTCGACCGACAGCGCATAGGCGAGCGTGACCCGTTCGCTCACATGATCGAACTGGAACACGGCGAGATCGAGGTTGATCTCCGACAGCTCGGCATCGGGGAAGACCCGGAGATAGGCATCGCACCAGCCATCGACGCGGCCCTCCCAGTCCGCCAGCGCGGCCGGCGGGCTGCGACCGCTGCGTTCATACAGGCCGGCAAGCGCGGACGACATCATGCTTTCCTATCATTCGGGCGATCTCAGTCGCCCTGCACATCGAGGATGGCCTGCACGACCCTGCGCCGACCAAGCGCACGGCGCGCCAGGTTCGCCGCCTCGCCGGTGGCGTTCAGCCACTCGGCCAGGCGACAGAGGGCATTGCGGGTCGTGGTCAGATCGCGGCAGTTGGCGAGGAAGATCATCTGGATCTTCTGCACTGGGTCGGACACATAGACACCGAAGGGTGCCGCGACGATGGTCGCATCCGGGAAGCCCAGCTGGCGCATCGCCTGGCTCTCGGTAATGCCTTTCAGGCAGGCGACCAGATGCAGCGGACCGGCCGGTGCTTCCCGTTCGCCGAGTGCCCTGGCGAGGAACAGATGGTCGTGGAGAAAGGGCTGGCCCACCATTTCCCGGGCGGCCGCCACGCCGAAGCCCCCTGGCAGACCATGACAGATGGTGAGCAGCGAGGTTTCGCCCAGAGGCCACAACCAGCCCCCGCTGGATTCGACCGCGCCGAACTCGGCGAGCCCCCCACCGAGCGCGTCTTCCATCGCCTTCTTGCGGTGGCCGAAATCGAGCCGGCTCCAGTCGAGCGGGGCACCGTAGGCGAAACGCCCCTTGCGTGCCTCGCGTCCACCCAGCTTGACCAGCCCGGCCACCGCCTCGCGCAAGGCCTCGCGGCTGCGTGCGACGATGGCGTCGACGTCGGAAGCGGCCGGCGAGGTGGGATTGAGGTCGTCGAAATAGGCCTGGAAGGCCTGATCGCGCTTCAACTCGGCGGCGTCCTTGGGCGCCGTGCCCACGTCGCCGATGCGCACCACCTTGAGCCGCGCCGGCCCATCGTTCCAAGCCTGCTGAAACTCCGCATGGCACACGCCGAGGCCGCGAGCGGGCGCCCAGCCCGCCTCGCCGGTGTAAAGCACCAGGACAATGTCGGCCTTGCGCACCTCCTCGAGCGATTTCTCCCACGCGGTCTCCAGATCGCCCTGCGATTGATCCGGCGCATTGTCGGAGATCCACACCTCGAAAAGCCGCTCGCCGCAGAGGCTTTCCGCTTCGAGTTCGCGCTTCAGCCGCGTGCGGACGACGGTCATCGAAACCCGTGAATCCCCACGGCGCACCGTGGACGCGCAGCGGCTGGAGATCATCACGCGGAGCTTGCGGAAATCGGCCATCGGCCTGTCCTCGTAAGGCGAGGCTGTCATGTTAGGCACCCGGCGGCGATCGTGCATACCCTTGCCTTGCGTGGGGACGCGAAAAAGGGGCAGGTCGACGCATTCGTCGATCTGCCCCTTTTCGGGTTCGCCGGCCGCCGGGCGCTGGCCGGCGGCACATCAACCGCCTCAGGCGGCGCGCGCGCCCTTCAGGATGGCGTTGAGCGTGGCGCTCGGACGCATCACCGCCTTGCACTTCTCGGCGTCGGCCTTGTAGTAGCCGCCGATGTCCACCGCCTTGCCCTGCACCTCGGCGAGCTCGGCGACGATCTTCTGCTCGTTCTCGGCCAAGGCCTTGGCGAGCGGGGCGAACTTGCCCGCCAGCTCGGCGTCTTCCGCCTGTCCGGCGAGGCGCTCGGCCCAGAAGCGGGCGAGGTAGTACTGGCTGCCGCGGTTGTCGAGCTGGCCGGTCTTGGGCGAGGGCGACTTGTTCTCGTCGAGCAGGCGGCCGGTGGCCTCGTCCAGGGTCTTGGCGAGCAGCTTGGCGCGGGCGTTGCCGGTCTTGATGCCGAGGTCCTCCAGCGACACCGCCAGGGCGAGAAACTCGCCGAGCGAATCCCAGCGCAGGTGGTTCTCCTGCACGAGCTGCTGCACGTGCTTGGGCGCCGAGCCGCCGGCACCGGTCTCGTACATGCCGCCGCCGTTCATCAGCGGCACGATCGACAGCATCTTGGCGCTGGTGCCCAGCTCCATGATCGGGAACAGGTCGGTGAGGTAGTCGCGCAGGATGTTGCCGGTCACCGAGATGGTGTCCAGGCCGCGCGCGACACGCTCGAGGGTCACGCGCATCGCGCGCACCTGCGACATGATCTGGATGTCGAGGCCGCTGGTGTCGTGATCCTTGAGGTAGGTCTTGACCTTCTTGATCAGCTCGTTCTCGTGCGGACGATAGGGGTCGAGCCAGAAGATCGCCGGCATGCCGGAGTTGCGCGCGCGGGTGACGGCGAGCTTGACCCAGTCGCGGATCGGCGCGTCCTTGACCTGGCACATGCGCCAGATGTCGCCGGCCTCGACGTTCTGCGACAGCAGCACCTCGCCGGTGGCGAGGTCGGTGATGTTGGCCACGCCGTCCTCGGCGATCTCGAAGGTCTTGTCGTGCGAGCCGTATTCCTCGGCCTTCTGCGCCATCAGGCCGACGTTCGGCACCGTGCCCATCGTGCGCGGGTCGAAGTTGCCGTGCCATTTGCAGAAGTTGATCATCTCCTGGTAGATGCGGGCGAAGGTCGACTCCGGCATCACGCACTTGCTGTCGTACTGCTTGCCGTCGGCCCCCCACATCTTGCCGCCCTGGCGGATCATCGCCGGCATCGAGGCGTCGACGATGATGTCGTTGGGCGAATGGAAGTTGGTGATGCCCTTGGCCGAATCGACCATGGCGAGCGCCGGGCGGTGCTCCTGGCAGGCGTGCAGGTCGCGGATGATCTCGTCGCGCTTGGACTCGGGCAGGGTCTTGATCTTCTCGTACAGGTCGACCATGCCGTTATTGACGTTGATGCCGAGCTCTTCGAACAGCTTGCCGTGCTTCTCGAAGGCGTCCTTGTAGTAGATCTTCACGCAGTGGCCGAAGACGATCGGGTGCGAGACCTTCATCATCGTCGCCTTGACGTGCAGCGAGAACAGGATGCCGGCCTCGCGGCAGTCCTCGAGTTCCTTCTCGTAGAACTCGCACAGCGCCTTCTTGCTCATGAACATCGAGTCGATGATCTCGCCTTCGAGCAGCGAGACCTTGGGCTTGAGCACGATGGTCTTGCCCGACTTGGTGATCAGCTCCATCTTGACGTCGCGCGCGCGGTCGAGCGTCATCGACTTCTCGCCGTGGTAGAAGTCGCCGTGGTGCATGTGGGAGACGTGGGTCTGCGACCACTGCTTCCACTCGCCCATGGAGTGCGGGTGCTTCTTGGCGTAGTTCTTGACTGCGGCGGGCGCGCGACGGTCGGAGTTGCCCTCGCGCAGCACCGGGTTGACGGCCGAGCCGAGGCACTTGCCGAAGCGGACGCGGAGCGCCTTTTCCTCGTCGGTCTTGGGGTCCTCGGGGTAGTCGGGGATCTTGTAGCCCTTCTCCTGCAGTTCCTTGACGCAAGCCTTGAGCTGGGCGACCGAGGCGCTGATGTTGGGCAGCTTGATGATGTTGGTGTCGGGCTCGAGGGTCAGGCGGCCCAGTTCGGCGAGCGTGTCGGGGACGCGCTGGTCTTCGCTCAGGTATTCGGGGAACTCGGCGAGCACGCGCGCCGACACGGAGATGTCGGCCTTCTCGACCTCGACGCCTGCAGGACCGGTGAAGGTGCGGATGATCGGGAGGAAGGCGCACGTCGCCAGCAGCGGCGCTTCGTCCGTGAGCGTGTAGATGATCTTGGATTTGCCTGCAGACATTGATTTCCCCTATATGTTTTAGATCTTGTCCCGACTACCCGATGGCGACCCACTGTCGCCGGCGCGGCAAGGCCGCCGCACGATCGCAGTCGCCCGGAAAAATACCACTTATCGACCTGTCGGGCATCGAAACCTTCTTTCACATCGCGAAATAAACCGCGGCAAGCCTTGCCGGGCCTGGAAACGAGCCCCGCGGTCACGACCCGCGCCACAGACTCGACAGCACGGGCGATCTGCCCGATGCTGCCGCCCTCGCCTTCCTCCTTGCGCCGACGCTCCGCCCGACCCCGGTCCCACGATCATGAGCCTTCCTTCTTCACTGCCCCCATCCGGCGATCCGCGGCCGGCACGCACGCTCGTGTTCCGCGACCACCAGTTGCTCGTGGACCTCGCGGCGACGCCCACGGCCGGCCCGGATTCCTGGCGGGCCGGTCTCGTCGCGCTGCGCACCCTCGACTTCCCCGTGACCACGGGCGAGGCATGGACGGTGGTCGAGGTCGAGCGCACGATCGAGGCACCCGACGGACATGCGTTCCAGCATCTCAAGTCGCTGCTCGACACGCTTGACGGGGAGACGCTCGCCCTCGCCGCGCGCGCCCTCGAGCTGCTCGAGTTCGACCGCGCGCACCGCTTCTGCGGCGCCTGCGGCGCGCCCACCACACTGCGGACGGATCCGCCGGCGCGGCGCTGCAGCGCGCCGGACTGCGGTCGCGAGCACTTTCCGCGCGTCTCGCCGGTGGTGATCGTGGCGGTCGAGCGCGGTGCCGAGATCCTGCTCGGGCGCTCGCCGCACTTCCCGCCCGGCCTCTACAGCACGCTCGCCGGCTTCGTGGACGCGGGCGAATCGGCCGAGCAGGCGGTGCATCGCGAGATCTTCGAGGAGACCGGCCTGCGCATCCGCGCGCCACGCTATTTCTCCAGCCAGGCGTGGCCCTTCCCGCATGCGCTGATGCTCGGCTACCAGGCCGAGTACGCCGGCGGGGACATCGTCTGCGCTCCGGGCGAGATCGAGGATGCGCGCTTCTTCCATGTCGACGCGCTGCCGCCGCTGTTCCCGATCCGCTACGCGATGGCCAACCAGCTGCTGCGCGACTTCTGCCTGCGCCACGGGCGACCGTGGCCGCCCGCTCAGGCGACGCCTGCCGCGGCCTGAGCGTCGCGCCGGTCCACGATCTTCAGCAGCACCAGCAACACGGTGCCCACGCCCATCATCGCCGCGGCGAACCACAGCCCGCCTGCGTAGCTGCCGAAGGTCTCGCCCAGCCAGCCGGTCACCGCCGGGCCGAGGATCTGCGCGACGCCATAGGAGATGGTCATCTTGCCCATCATCTTGGCCGGCCGCGTCGGGTAGTAACGCCCGGCCATGGTCAGCACCAGGCTGACCATGCCGACGAAGGTGCCGCCGAAGAGCAGGGCGCCGGCGATCGCCCCCAGGCTGCCACCGACCACCACCGGCAGCAGGATGCCGACGATCTGCAGCACCGCGGCGAGGATCAGCGCGTTCAGCGCGCCGGTACGGCGGGCGATGAAATCCCACACGATGCAGGCCGGCATCGCCGCCAGGCCGATGGCGAGAAAGCTCCAGCTCCCCTGGCCCTCCAACCCGGGCAGGCGATTGACGATGGCGACGATGAAGGTCGCGCTGACCACGAAGCCGACGCCGGCACAGAAGTAGGACGCCATGAAGATGCGCAGGAAGAGCGGGCTGGGCGGGTCGTCGTGCATCGGCGCGCCGCTGCGCGTCAGCCCGCTGGTGTCGGGTGCCGGCAGCCAGCGCAGCGCCGGCACCAGCAGCACGCAGGCAATCGCGGTGAACACGAACCACTGCGCACGCCAGTCCAGCCACAGGCTCATCAGCGCCACGGCCACCGAGCAGCCGGCGATGCCCAGACCGATGCCGGCGAAGTGGATGCCGAGCTCGTGGCGATGGTTGTGACGGATCAGCCAGTTCAGGATCAGGCCCGTGCCGAGCAACATCGCCGCCGCACTCGAAAGTCCGGCCAGGTAGCGCGACACCGCCCACACCGTGAAATCGGTGGTGAGCCCCATCATCAGCGTGGTCAGCACCGCGACCACCATGCCGATGCGGTAGAGGCGGTCCTTGAGCACGAGGTCGCTGATCGAGGCGGCGAGCAGCGCGCCGCTCAGGTAACCGGTGTAATTGATTGCCGCGAGCCAGCCGCCCTCGGCCAAACCGAGCCCGGCCTGGGCCTGCATCAGCGGCAGCAGCGGGGTATAGGCGAAGCGCGCCACGCCGAGCGCGAGCATCAGGCTGAAGATGCCCGCACCGAGCACCTTCAGACGCTGGATCTGGTAGTCCATCTTGTCGTTTTCCATCTCCTCCGGACGCGACACGATAGACGGGGAGTCGTATCCGTTCAAGCAAATGTTTCGACACGAAGCTTTCATCCGGCCACGCGCCCCCGGCTCCTGGCGACCGGCTAAACTTCGGCCCCTGGACCCGGTGCTGCCGTGCACGCCGATCCGCCCCACGCCTCCCGCAGGCCCATCTCCTGCCACGTCCACAGAATCCTCCCGATGCGCCCGCTGATCCGAGTCTTCCTCCTGCTCCTGTTTACGCTGCTGGCCCCCTGGGCCGCCGCCGAAGCGCCGCCACGGCCGCAGCCGGACGAGCTGCGCGCGCGCGCGCAGGCGCTCGCGGACCGCAAGCTGCCCGAGGCCGAG
>NZ_AMXD01000157.1 GCF_000310185.1 Thauera aminoaromatica S2
GCGGCGACGGGCAGCGTGCCGGCGGCGAGCGCGCGCGTGGCCGGCAGCGCGGCGCGCGTGGCGGTGGCGAAGGTGTGGCCGTAGTTCCACACCCGGCGCAGGAAGCGCGAAGCGCCCTCGACGCCGGAGTCGGACCACTCGAGCTGCTGGTCGGGCGGCGCGGCGAACATCATGAAGAGACGCGCGGTGTCGGCGCCGTACTGGTCCACCAGCGACTGCGGGTCGACGCCGTTGTTCTTCGACTTCGACATCTTCTCGGTGCCGCCGATGACCACCGGCAGGCCGTCGGATTCGAGTTTCGCGGCGACGATGCGGCCGCGCTCGTCACGCTCGACGACCACGTCGGCCGGGTTGATCCACTGCTTCTTGCCGCCGTCGAGCTCGCGGTAATAGGTCTCGGCCACCACCATGCCCTGGGTGAGCAGCGCGCTGAAGGGCTCGGAGACCTTCACCAGGCCGCAGTCGCGCATGGCGCGGGTGAAGAAGCGCGAGTACAGCAGGTGCAGGATGGCGTGCTCGATGCCGCCGATGTACTGGTCGACCGGCGCCCAGTAGTTCACGCGCGCGTCCACCATCGCAGTCGTGCTGTCGGCGCAGGCGTAGCGCAGGAAGTACCACGACGACTCCACGAAGGTGTCCATGGTGTCGGTCTCGCGCTTGGCCGGCTTGCCGCACTTCGGGCAGCTGCACTCGTAGAACGAGGCCATCTTGGCCAGCGGCGAGCCGCGGCCGGTGATCTCGACGTTCTCGGGCAGCACGACCGGGAGCTGGTCGTCCGGGACCGGCACGTCGCCGCAGTCGGCGCAGTGGATCATCGGGATCGGGCAGCCCCAGTAGCGCTGGCGCGAGATGCCCCAGTCGCGCAGGCGGAACTGCACGCGCTTGGCGCCCAGGCCACGGGCTTCGAGGTCGGCGGAGATCGCATCGACCGCGCCCTGGAAATCCAGGCCATCGTACTTGCCGGAATTCACCAGGCGGCCGTACTCGGCGTAGGCGTCCTGCCACGGGGCGACGGTGTCGGCGTAGGCGTCCGCGCCGACCACCATGCGGATCGGCAGCTCGTACTTGGTGGCAAAGGCGAAGTCGCGCTCATCGTGCGCCGGCACCGCCATCACCGCGCCTTCGCCGTAGCCCATCAGCACGTAGTTGGCGACCCACACCTCGAGCGGCTCGTCGGAGAGCGGATGGCGCACCTTGAGACCGGTGGGCATGCCCTTCTTTTCCATCGTGGCGATGTCGGCCTCGGCGACGCCGCCGCGCTTGCATTCCTCGATGAACTCGGCGAGCGCCGGGTTGCTGGCCGCGGCCTGGGTGGCGAGCGGATGCTCGGCGGCCACCGCGACATAGGTCGCGCCCATCAGGGTGTCGGCACGGGTGGTGAATACCTTCAGCGCGCCCTCGTGACCGATGCTGGAAACGTCGAACGGGAAGCTGATCTCCACGCCTTCCGAGCGGCCGATCCAGTTCTTCTGCATCAGTTTGACCTGCTCCGGCCAGTCCGGCAGGTCGTCGAGCGCGGACAGCAGTTCGTCCGCGTAGGCGGTGATCTTCATGTAGTACATGGGGATCTCGCGCTTCTCGACGAGCGCGCCCGAGCGCCAGCCGCGGCCGTCGATGACCTGCTCGTTGGCGAGCACGGTCTCGTCCACAGGGTCCCAGTTGACCGTGCCGAGGCGCTTGTAGATCAGGCCCTTCTCGTACAGGCGGGTGAACAGCCACTGCTCCCAGCGGTAGTACTCGGGGGTGCAGGTGGCGAGCTCGCGCGACCAGTCGATGGCGAAGCCGAGGCGCTTCAACTGCGCCTTCATGTAGTCGATGTTGGCGTAGGTCCACTTCGCCGGCGGCACGTTGTTCTGGATCGCGGCGTTCTCGGCCGGCATGCCGAAGGCGTCCCAGCCCATGGGCTGCAGCACGTTGTAGCCCTTCATGCGGTGGAAGCGCGCGAGCACGTCGCCGATGGTGTAGTTGCGCACGTGCCCCATGTGCAGCTTGCCCGAGGGGTAGGGGAACATCGACAGGCAGTAGTACTTCGGACGGCTGGCATCCTCGGTCACGCGGAAGGCGTCGGTGGAGTCCCAGTGCTGCTGGGCGGCCGTCTCGAGGGCGGCGGGCTGGTATTTTTCCTGCATGGCGGGCGCGCGGGCTGGATGACGTTGAAAACACGCCAGTATACCGTGAAGCGCGACACCGGGCGCTCCCGATGCCTGCCGCGGCAGGCCGGGCCAAGGCAGGGCTCGCCGCGAAGCCCGCGCGGCGCGCAAACAGGCTTGCTGCGGGCAAAAAAATGGCGCTCCGCGTGGGCGGAGCGCCGAATCTCCATTGAAGGAGGGAGGGAGACAAGCAAGCGTTGTCGCGCCGCTGGCGCGGCGCGAGGGGTTCGGGGCGGGGTGCCGCTTACGCGGCGCGGCGGTGGTCGGCGCCGTGCTGGCGCTGCCAGCTTGCGTGGAAGGCCGAGAACAGGTCTTCCATGGCGATCAGCGGCAGGCGCCACATGCGGTTCTGGGTGCGGACGTAGGACTGCACGCGCGGCGCGCACAACGTGCTGCGCTCTTCTTCGAGCAGACGCACGAAGTGATCCATGGCCGCACCCCAGTATTCGGCATTGCCGACCCAGCCGGTTTCGGCGGTGGCTTCGCGCACGGCCTTGCGCCACAGGGTTTCGGCGCGCTCGATCGAGACGCCCGCTTTGCGGGCATACCAGGGCAGCAGTTTGGGCGTTTTCATGATGCGTTCTCCGTCGGGGCCGGGTGTGGCCCTCGTTTCGGCAACCGCCTTCTGGGCGGAGGCCTTATCAAAAAATGTTGTGGCGCAATAGTAGCCGGGCGCCCGGGTTAGTTCCTTGATTCTGCACAATTCCGACCAGTCTTTCCGTGAGAAAGTTCCGGGATTCCGATTCGTTTGGTGCAGTGCACAACTTCAATTTAGCGCAAGCTCGGGATCCTGCAAACACGTTGTTGCTGCGACGCAACATCATGTTGTGTCCTTTTCTCTCCGCGCTGTCCCCGGCCTGCCGTATCGGCCTCGTCCCCCGGGGTCGATACAATGCCGGCTCGAAGAGGAAACGCGATGTCCACCCTGCTGAGCAACCTGAACCCCGAACAACTGCAGGCGGTGAGCCTGCCCGCGCAACACGCCCTGATCCTGGCCGGAGCCGGCTCGGGCAAGACGCGCGTGCTCACCACCCGCATCGCCTGGCTGATCCAGTCCGGCCAAGTCGACCCGGCCGGCATCCTCGCGGTTACATTTACCAACAAAGCCGCCAAGGAAATGCTCGCCCGCCTCGGCGCGATGCTGCCGGTGAGCACCCGCGGCATGTGGATCGGCACCTTCCACGGCCTGGCCAACCGCCTGTTGCGCGCCCACCACCGCGACGCCGGGTTGCCGCAGCTCTTCCAGATCCTCGACTCGGCTGACCAGCTCGCCGCGATCAAGCGCCTGCTGAAGACCTTGAACGTCGACGACGAGAAGTTCCCTCCGCGCGAGCTCCAGCATTTCATCAACGGCCAGAAGGAAGCCGGCAACCGCCCGCACGTGGTCGAGGCCTGGGACGACTACACCCGCCTGCGCGTGCAGCTCTACCAAGAGTATGAGGCGCAGTGCCAGCGCGAGTCTGTTGTGGATTTTGCGGAGTTGCTGCTGCGCAGCCACGAACTGCTCGAGCGCAACGAGCCGCTGCGCCGCCACTACCAGCGCCGCTTCCGCCACATCCTGGTCGACGAGTTCCAGGACACCAACCGCCTGCAGTACCGCTGGTTGAAGCTCTTCGCCGACGAGGGCCGTGAAGGCGGTGCGGCAATGTTCTGCGTCGGCGACGACGACCAGAGCATCTACCGCTTCCGCGGCGCCGAGGTCGGCAACATGCGCGATTTCGAGCGCGAGTTCCGGGTGAGCAACGTGATCCGCCTGGAGCAGAACTACCGCTCGCACGCCAACATCCTCGACGCCGCCAACGCGATCATCCTTCACAACAGCAACCGCCTCGGCAAGAACCTGTGGACCGACCAGGGCGCGGGCGAGCCGATCCGTGTCTTCGAGGCCTATGCGGATGCCGACGAGGCGCGCTGGATCGTCGAGGAGATCCAGGCCCTGGTGCGCGACGGCGCGCTGCGCAGCGAGATCGCGCTGCTCTACCGCTCCAACGCGCAGTCGCGCGTGCTCGAGCACCAGCTCTTCGCGGCCGGCATTCCCTACCGCGTTTATGGCGGGCTGCGCTTCTTCGAGCGCCAGGAGATCAAGCACGCGCTCGCCTACCTGCGCCTGATCGCCAATCCGGACGACGACACCTCGTTTGCGCGCGTGGTGAACTTTCCCACCCGCGGCATCGGCGCGCGCTCGCTCGAGGTGCTGGCCGACGCCGCGCGCACGTACAACACCAGTCTCTACGCCACCGTGCCGCATCTGTCCGGCAAGCCCGGCAGCGCGCTCGCGGTCTTCGTGCGCCTGGTCGAGGAGCTGCGCCGCGACACCGCCGGCCTGCCGCTGCCCGAGCTGGTCGATCATGTGCTCGACCTGAGCGGGCTGCGCGCGCACTACAAGGCCGACAAGGAGGGCCGCGAGCGCCTCGAGAACCTCGACGAACTGATCAACGCCGCGGCCAACTTCCTCGCCGAGGCGCAGGCCCAGGCGGGCGCCGGCGAGGCGCAGCCGCACGCGCTGCTGGCGGATTTCCTCGCCCACGCCTCGCTGGAGGCGGGCGACCACCAGGCCGACCAGGGCGCGGACGCGGTGCAGCTGATGACCGTGCATGCGGCCAAGGGCCTGGAGTTCGACGTGGTCTTCCTGTCCGGGCTGGAGGAGGGCCTGTTCCCGCACGAGAACAGCATCCTCGAGCAGGACGGGCTGGAGGAGGAGCGCCGCCTGATGTACGTCGCGGTGACGCGGGCGCGCGAGCGCCTGTACCTGAGTTTCGCGCAGAGCCGCATGCTGCACGGGCAGACGCGCTACAACCTGCGCTCGCGCTTCCTGGAGGAGATCCCCGCCGGGCTGACCAAATGGCTCACCCCGCCCCAGCCGCGCTCGGCCGCCGGCGGCGCGATGGGCGGGATGGGCGGGGGCTACTTCAAGCCCTCGGCCAAGTCCGCGGTGAGGAGCACGCCGCAGGTGCAGCGCGCGCCGCGCCCGGCCTTCGCCACGCTGCCCGGCGGCCTGCGCATCGGCCAGGCGGTGGCGCATGCGAAATTCGGCCAGGGCGTGATCGTTGCCGCCGAAGGCAGCGGCAGCGATGCCAAGGTGCAGATCAACTTCGGTCCGGCGGGCGTCAAGTGGCTGCTGCTCGGCGTGGCCAAGCTCGAGCCGGTGTGAGCGGCGGGCACCTGCCGGGGGGCCGCCCGCGCGGGGCTCAGGCCGGGAGGTCCTCGCCCTGGCGGTCGAGCGCGTAGAGCAGGTCGTCGGCGAGGTCGTCGAGCTCGGTCGGCGCGTAGCCCAGGAAGCGCGCCACCGCCTCGCGCCCCTTGTCCCACTCGGCATCGCGCCGGGTGCGCAGGTGGGTGCCGGCGACGTACTCGGCCACCAGGTTGAGCGCGATCAGGGTTTGCGCCTCGACCTCCAGGCCGGAGTCGGGGGAGAACACCGAGTAGTCGTGATGGCACAGGATGCCGGTGCACACCGCGTCGGTGAGGCCCCAGGAGCGCGCGAGCAGGTAGCCGATGGTGGCGTGGTTGGTGTCGAGCGCCTCGTCCTCGACATCGGTGAACCAGCGCCCGGTGGCCTGGTTGGCCGTGGCCAGGATGCGCTTGTATTCGGGGAAGCGCTTGACCAGCAGCGGGATGCCGCAGTCGTGGAAGAGGCCGAAGGTGTAGGCGGTCTCCGGGCGCGCGATGCCGGTGCGGCGGGCGAGCATCGCGCTCGCCTGCGCGGTGCAGCGCGAGCTGTCCCAGAAGCGTTCGAGCGCGGCGCCGGGGTCGGCGATGTTGCTGCGCAGTAACGCCTCCTGGACGAGGTTGGCGAGCATGCCGAAGCCGAGCATGCGGATTGCGTCGTCGATCGAGGCGATCCGCCGCCCGCTGCCGAAGTAGGGCGAATTGGCCGAGCGCACCACGACCGCGGCCAGCCCGACGTCCTGGCCGATCAGCGCGGCGATGCGCTTGCCGCTGACCTGCGGCTGGCGCAACTCGTCCATGAGCTGGGCGAGGATGCCGGGGCAGGACGGGATGTCGATGCCCTTCTGGGCCTGCCTGCTGTCGCGTGCGCGTGCTTCGCGCTGTTCCCGTGCCGTCATGGACTGCCTCGCTCGCCTTGGATTGGGTAAAAAGAATCTTCGGATTGTGCGCTGCAACTGATGTGAGCAGCGTGCTTTTTTTCGCGTTCCCTGTCCGCTTGCCCGGATCGCCGCGTGCCGCGCGCGCCCATCCCGGATGGGCGGGCCGGTCGGCGCCCGGCGGGCGTGCGCGCGGGCGCTCGTCCGTGGCCTCAGAACGGCAGCGCGAGTCCGGGCCAGACTGCGTCGAGCGCGCGCCGGAACGCCGCCTCGATCGAGGCGAGCGCCGCGGCGTCGTCGGCCTCGAAGCGCAGCACCACCATCGGCGTGGTGTTCGAGGGGCGGGCGAGGCCGAAGCCGTGGGCGAACTCCACCCGCAGGCCGTCGAGCGTGATCACCTCGCGCGCTTCGGCGAAGCACGAGGGCGTGGCGAGCGCGGCCTCGCGCAGCCGGCGCACCAGCTCGAAGGGCTCGCCCTCCTGCATCTTCAGGTTCAGCTCCGGGGTGCTCGTCGCGTCGGGCAGCGCCTTCAGCGCGGCGTTGGCGTCGGCGCGGGCGGAGAGGATCTCGAGCAGGCGGGCGCCCGCGTAGAGGCCGTCGTCGAAGCCGTACCAGCGCTCCTTGAAGAACATGTGGCCGCTCATCTCGCCGGCGAGTGCGGCGCCGGTCTCCTGCAGCTTCGCCTTGAGCAGCGCGTGGCCGGTCTTCCACATCGTCGGCCGGCCGCCGTGCGCGCGGATCCACGGCGCCAGATTGCGGGTGCACTTGACGTCGTAGAGGATCTCGCCGCCCGGTACGCGGGCGAGTACGTCCGCGGCGAAGAGCATGAGCTGGCGATCCGGGAAGACGATCTCGCCGTCCTTGCACACCACGCCGAGGCGGTCGCCGTCGCCGTCGAAGGCCAGGCCCAGCTCGGCGTCGGTCTCGCGCAGCGCGCGGATGACGTCCTGCAGGTTCTCCGGCCGCGACGGGTCGGGGTGGTGATTGGGAAAGCGGCCGTCGACCTCGCAGAACAGCTCGACGACCTCGCAGCCCAGGCGGCGGAAGAGTTCGGGCGCGACGGCGCCGGCCACGCCGTTGCCGCAGTCGAGCACGATCTTCAGCGGGCGCGCGAGCTCGATGTCGCCGACGATGCGGTCGAGGTAGGCGGCGCGCACGTCGGCGCCGCGCAGCGCGCCGGCACCCTCGACGAGGTCGTCCTCGGCGATGCGCCGGCGCAGGTCCTGGATCGCCTCGCCGTGCAGGGTGCGGCCGTCGAGCACGATCTTGAGGCCGTTGTAGGCGGGCGGGTTGTGGCTGCCGGTGACCGACACGCAGGAGGCGCAGCCGAGCTCGAAGGCGGCGAAGTAGGTGAGCGGGGTGGGCACGCAGCCGATGTCGATCACGTCGATGCCGGCGGCGCGGATGCCCGCGGTCAGCGCGCCGGCCAGCGCCGGGCCGGACCGGCGGCCGTCGCGGCCCA
>NZ_AMXD01000158.1 GCF_000310185.1 Thauera aminoaromatica S2
CGCCGCGATCGCCCGCCTCGCGCGCCGCGGCCGCGGCCTGCCGGCGCGGGTGATCCCGGTCGAGGTGTGGAGCGCCGACGCGGTCGGGCTGGACCTGATGCTCGGCAGCCTCGCGCTCGGCGCCTGCCAGGTGGCGGTGCTCGCCGCCGGCAGCCACGACGCCGCGCCGCTCGAGGCGCAGGCGGGTCATGGCCAGGCCATCCTCTCCGCCCTGGGTTACGGCGGCGAACACCTGCGCGTGATCGAGGCCGACGCCGACGACTGGCAGGCGCTCGAGCGCGCACTGTACGACTGGGCTCCGGCGATGACCGTCGCCGAACCCGCGCGTTTCCGGTTGCTGGCGAAGAAGCGCGAGACGCTGGACTTCGCGCTCCGCCATCTGGTCGCCCACGCGCCTGCCACGACCACGCCTGCGGGCCTGCCGGCGGCGATCGCGCTCAACGCGGGCGCACCCTTCGGCCAGGTGATCGCATCCGACGCCTGTACCTTGTGCATGTCCTGTACCGGCGCCTGTCCGGCGGGCGCGCTGCGCGCCGCCAGCGACGCCTACCGCCTCGAGTTCGTCGAGAAGAACTGCCTGCAGTGCGGCCTGTGCGAGGCGTCCTGCCCGGAGTCCGCGATCACGCTCGAGCCGCGCCTGCTGCCGGGCGAGTACGGCACCGAAGGTGCGCGCCGCGCGCGCGCCCTGCGCGAAGCCGACATCTTCCACTGCACCGCCTGCGGCAAGGCCATGGGCGCCGCGCCGCTGATCGAATCCATGATCGCCCGCCTGTCCGGCCACGCCATGTTCGCCGGCGAGGCCGAGCGCGCGCGCCTGCGCATGTGCGCCGACTGCCGGGTGATCGACATGATGAAGGCCGAAACGGCCGTCAAGGCCTGGGACCTCACTGAATGAACGACTCCGAATGAGCGCAGCCGCGAACGCCAGCATTTCCATCCAGCCCCAGCCGACCTGGTCGGACGAGGACCGCGCGCGCGCCGAGCACTACGCGCTGATCGCCCGTCTGTTCCACGCCGCGCCCGACGCTGCGCTGCTCGCGGCGCTCGCGCAGGCGGGGCGGACGCTCGGCGGCGAGGGCGGCGAGCTGCCGCGTGCCTGGGCCGCTTTGGGCGCGGCGGCGCAGACGATGCCGCTGCAGGCGGTGGCCGAGGAGTTCGACGCCTTGTTCGTCAGCGTCGGCAAGCCCGAGGTGATGTGCAACGGCTCCTGGTACCTGACCGGCTTCCTGCAGGAAGAGCCGCTCGCCGAGCTGCGCGACGACCTCGCCGAACTCGGCCTGGGCCGCCGCGCGGGCGTGACCGAGACCGAGGACCACATCGCCGCACTCGCCGAGGTCATGCGCCACCTGGTGCTGACCGGGCCGGACGACGCGGGGCTGGCGCGCCAGCGGCGCTTCTTCGGCCGCCACCTCGCGCCCTGGTACGCGCAGTTCGCCGGCGCGCTTGCGGCGGCGCCGGGGGCGGATTTCTACGCGAAGGTCGGCGGCCTGCTGGCGGCCTTCATGGACATCGAGCGCGAGGCGTTCGACATGCTGGAGGCGGAAGCGCGCTGAGCGCGGCCGCCATGGACACGATGCGGGGCGGGCGGGCGCCTGCGCCGCGAATGAGGGGAGAGCGAGGATGAAGGACGAAAACACCAAGCTGTCGCGCCGCAACTTCCTGGCCGCGATCGGTGCCGGCAGTGCCGCTGGCGCCGCCACGCTGGCCGCGACCGCCGCCCAGGCGTCGCCTGTCACCGCCAAGGTGGTCGAGGAGGCGCGCCGCGAGGTCGCCGACCAGGGCGTGAGCGAGCACATGCGCAATTACTACCGCACGACGCGGATCTGAGGAGGACGCGAGGATGTTGACGAAGAAATCCGCGACCGCCGCCACCAGCGCGCGTCGCCTGCGCGGCGCCGCCGCGCGCCAGCTCGGCCAGACCATGGACCGCCGCGCCTTCCTGAAGCGCTCCGGCCTGGGCGTGGGCGCCGGCGCGCTCGCCACCCAGCTGCCCTACAACTTCATCGGCGCCGCCGACGCCGCGGCGCCCGCGGGCGTGTCGCGCGCCGAGGGCAAGGCCGAGATCCGCCGCACCGTGTGCACCCACTGCTCGGTGGGCTGTGCCGCCGACGCGGTGGTGCGCAACGGCGTGTGGGTGCATCAGGAGCCGGTGTTCGACTCGCCGATCAACCTCGGGTCGCACTGCGCCAAGGGCGCCGCGCTGCGCGAGCATGGCCACGGTGAATACCGCCTGAAGTATCCGATGAAGCTGGTCGACGGCAAGTACCAGAAGATCTCGTGGGAGCAGGCGCTCAACGAGGTCGGCGACCGCCTGCTGAAGATCCGCGAGGAGTCCGGCCCCGACGCGGTGTATTTCATCGGATCGTCGAAACATAACAACGAGCAGGCCTACCTGCTGCGCAAGTTCGTCTCCTTCTGGGGCACCAACAACACCGACCACCAGGCGCGCATCTGCCACTCCACCACCGTGGCGGGCGTGGCGAACACCTGGGGCTACGGCGCGATGACGAACTCCTACAACGATATGCAGAACGCCAAGGCGATGCTGTTCATCGGCTCGAACGCGGCCGAGGCGCACCCGGTGTCCTTGTTGCACATCCTGCACGCCAAGGAAAACGGCGCCAAGATGATCGTCGTTGACCCGCGCTTCACCCGCACCGCGGCCAAGGCCCACCAGTACATCCGCATCCGCTCCGGCACCGACGTTCCCTTCCTGTTCGGCCTGCTGTACCACATCTTCCAGAACGGCTGGGAAGACAAGCAGTACATCGACGACCGCGTGTTCGGCATGGACAAGATCCGCGAGGAAGTGCTCGCCAAGTGGACGCCGGACAAGGTGGAAGAAGCCTGCGGTGTGCCCGCGGAGCAGATGCTGCTCGCCGCCCGCACCATGGCCGAGAACCGCCCGAGCACCATCGTCTGGTGCATGGGCCAGACCCAGCACTCGATCGGCAACGCGATGGTGCGCGCCTCCTGCATCCTGCAGCTCGCGCTCGGCAACATCGGCAAGTCGGGCGGCGGCGCCAACATCTTCCGCGGCCACGACAACGTGCAGGGCGCGACCGACGTCGGCCCCAACCCCGACTCCCTGCCCGGCTACTACGGCCTCGCCACCGGCTCGTGGAAGCACTGGGCGAACGTGTGGGGCGTGGACTACGAGTGGGTCAAGGGTCGCTACGTCTCGCAGGAGCTGATGGAGAAGTCCGGCATCACCGTGTCGCGCTGGATCGACGGCGTGCTCGAGAACAAGGACCTCATCGACCAGCCCGCCGGCAACCTGCGCGCGGTGGTGTATTGGGGTCATGCGCCCAACTCGCAGACGCGCGGCGCCGAGATGGTCGAGGCGATGAAGAAGCTCGACACCCTGGTGGTGATCGACCCCTATCCGTCGGCCACCGCGGCGATGGCGGCGATGGTGCGGAAGGACGGCGTGTACCTGCTGCCGGCCTGCACCCAGTTCGAGACCCACGGCTCGGCGACCGCGTCGAACCGCTCGATCCAGTGGCGCGAGAAGGTCATCGAGCCCCTCTTCGAGTCCAAGCCCGATCACACCATCATGTACGCCTTCGCGAAGAAGTTCGGCTGGGCCGAGCAGTTCGTGAAGAACATCAAGCTCGAGAAGGATGCCCAGGGCTGGGACGAGCCGAGCATCGAGGACACGCTGCGCGAGATCAACCGCGGCACCTGGACGATCGGCTACACCGGCCAGTCGCCCGAGCGCCTCAAGCTGCACATGAAGAACATGCACACCTTCGACGTCAAGACGCTGAAGGCGGTGGGCGGCCCCTGCGACGGCGAGTACTTCGGCCTGCCGTGGCCGTGCTACGGCACGCCCGAGATGAAGCACCCCGGCACGCCCAACCTCTACGACACCTCCAAGCACGTGATGGACGGCGGTGGCAATTTCCGCGCCAACTTCGGCGTGGAGAAGGACGGTGTGTCGCTGCTCGCCGGCGCGGGCTCGGCCTCCAAGGGCGCCGACCTGCAGATGGGCTACCCCGAGTTCGACCACGTGCTGTTGAAGAAACTGGGCTGGTGGGACGAGCTCACCGACGCCGAGAAGGCCGCTGCCGAGGGCAAGAACTGGAAGACCGACCCCTCGGGCGGAATCATCCGCGTGGCCATGAAGAACCACGGCTGCCACCCCTTCGGCAACGCCAAGGCGCGCGCGGTGGTGTGGAACTTCCCCGACCCCATCCCGCAGCACCGCGAGCCGATCTACTCGCCGCGCCCGGACCTGGTCGCCAAGTACCCGACCCACGACGACAAGATGAAGTTCTGGCGCCTGCCTACCCTGTACAAGTCGATGCAGGAGAAGGTGAAGGACATCTCGAAGGACTACCCGCTGGTGATGACCTCCGGACGCCTGGTCGAGTACGAGGGCGGCGGCGAGGAGACCCGCTCCAACCCCTGGCTGGCCGAGCTGCAGCAGGAGATGTTCGCCGAGGTGAACCCGAAGGACGCCAACGACGCGGGCTTCCGCAATGGCGAGTACATCTGGGTCGAGTCGCCCACCAAGGCGAGGCTCAAGGTGCGCGCGCAGGTCACCCAGCGCGTGGCGCCGGGCACGGTCTTCCTGCCCTTCCACTTCTCCGGCTGGTGGCAGGGCAAGGACATGCTCGAGTTCTACCCCGCGGGTGCGGCCCCGGTCGTGCGCGGCGAGGCGGTCAACACCGCCACCACCTACGGCTACGACTCGGTGACCATGATGCAGGAAACCAAGACCACCCTGTGCCGCGTGAGCAAGGCCTGAGGACGAGGAGAGTAAAAGATGGGACGCATGAAATTCCTCTGTGACGCCGAGCGCTGCATCGAATGCAACGGTTGCGTCACCGCGTGCAAGAACGAGCACGAGGTGCCCTGGGGCGTGAACCGCCGCCGGGTGGTGACGATGAACGACGGCGTGCCGGGCGAGCGCTCGATCTCGGTGGCCTGCATGCACTGCTCGGACGCGCCCTGCATGGCGGTGTGCCCGACCGACTGCTTCTACAAGACCGAAGACGGCGTGGTGCTCCACGACAAGGACAAGTGCATCGGCTGCGGCTACTGCTTCTATGCCTGTCCGTTCGGCGCGCCGCAGTTCCCCAACGGCCCGGCGGCTTTCGGTGCGCGCGGCAAGATGGACAAATGCACCTTCTGCGCCGGCGGCCCCGAGGAGACCGGCTCGGCCGCCGAGTACGAGAAGTACGGCTCCAACCGCCTCGCCCAGGGCAAGTTGCCGCTGTGCGCCGAGATGTGCTCGACCAAGGCGCTGATCGCCGGCGACGCCGACGTGGTGGCCAACATCTTCCGCGAGCGCGTGCTGCGCCGCGGCACTGGCGCCGAGGTGTGGGGCTGGGATGCGGCCTACGGCGGCGGTGAGCGCAAGCAGGAACGCAAGCAGGAACGCAAGCGGGAGGGGCAGTCATGAGTACCGGCAAGCTGAAGTCGATCGCGCTCGCGACGCTGGCCGGCGCTGCGCTGCTCGGCCTGTCGGCCTGCAGCGAGGTGCCGCAGGTCACGGTGTACGAGCAGGGCCAGTACCGCGGCAAGACCGACGCACGCCCCTGGGAAGGCGGCGAGTTCAAGGGCGACCGCGCGGCCTGGGAGAAGGCGCTCAAGGAGCGTTCCCGCGGCCAGAACGAGTACAACCGCATCCAGTGAGGAGATCGTCATGACGACACACGCGATGCGGGGGCAGCGCGGTGGCTGGCTCGCCGTGCTGCTGCTCGCGCTCATGCTGTGGGCGACGGCGCTGCCGCTGCAGGCGGCAGCGCCGCAGCACGGCAGTACCGCGGCGGAGCAGGCCGAGCGCCAGGTCGAGCGCCCGCTCAACAACGCGCCGGTGTGGCGCGCGGTGCGCTCGGGCGAGGAGCACTTCACCCTCTCGCGCAGCCCCGAGGCCGGTGTGCTGATCCAGAGCGAGGGCAACACCTGGCGCCAGCTTCGCAACGGCCCGGTCACGCTCTACGGCGGCTGGCTGCTCATTCTCGTGCCTTCGGCCATCCTGCTGTTCTGGCTGGTCAAGGGCACGATGAAGCTGCACGGGCAGAAGACCGGGCGCAAGATGCTGCGCTTCTCGGCTTTCGAGCGCTTCGTGCACTGGGGCACGGCGATCAGCTTCCTGCTGCTTGCCGTCACCGGAGTGGCGATCCTGTTCGGCAAGCACGTGCTGCTGCCGCTCATCGGCCATGGCGGGCTGGGCCTGCTGCTCAACGCCGGCAAGCTGGTGCACAACTACGTCGGCCCGCTGTTCGGGGTCTTCGTGGTGCTGATGTTCTTCGCCTTCCTGCGCGACAACGTCTGGCGGCCGATCGACGCGCAGTGGATCCGCCGCGCCGGCGGCCTGCTCGACGGCAGCCACGTGCCTTCGGGGCGCTTCAACTTCGGCGAGAAGACCTGGTTCTGGTTCGGCGTCACCTTCCTCGGCCTCACCGTGGCGATCTCCGGCCTGATCATGGACTTCCCGAACCTGGGTGACTGGAGCCGTGCCGACATGCAGACCGCGAACATCGTGCATGCGATCGGCGCCATCCTGATGCTGGGGCTGGCCTTCGGCCACATCTACATGGGCACGCTCGGCGCCGAAGGCGCCTACGAGTCGATGAAGACCGGCTACGTCGACGAGACCTGGGCGCGCGAGCACCACGAGCAGTGGTACCACGACGTCAAGGCGGGCAAGTCCGGGCATCCCTGAGCGGGCCCGCCATCTCCTCTCCCTCGTCCGGGCCGCCCATCCCTTCGGCCCGGGACGCTTCGGCCCCGACCGGCATCGCATGCCTGCGGGGCCGCGTTTTGTCGGCTTCCCGGGGTTCGCGCTGCGGCGCATGGGCCCACTAGGTACAATCCGTTTTTGTCCGCCCGGAGCCCGACATGGCCGAAACCTTCTTTTCCCCCTGCCCGCGCGGCCTCGAGGCGCTGCTGGCCGAAGAGCTGGTGACTTTCGGCGCGCGCGCGGCGCGCGCGGTGCATGGCGGGGTGAGCTGGGAGGGCGACTGGGACGCCTGCCGGCGCGCCAACCTCGAGAGCCGGCTAGCCACCCGCGTGCTGTGGCGGGTGGGGCAGGGGCGCTATCGCGCCGAGGTCGACATCTACAAGCTCGCCTATAGCGTCACCTGGGCGAAGTGGTTCACCGCCGACGACACCATCCGCATCTACGTCACCGCGCAGAAGTCGCCGCTCAAGAGCCTCGAGTTCATCACCCTGCGGGTGAAGGATGCGGTGTGCGACCACTTCCGCACGGTGGCCGGACGGCGGCCGAACGTGGATACCGCCGACCCGGCGGTGCGCATCCACCTGTTCCTCACCGTCGACACCGCCACGCTGTATGTCGACACCACCGGCGAGCCGCTCTACAAGCGTGGCTACAAGCCTGCTGCGGTGGAGGCGCCGCTGAAGGAGAACCTCGCCGCCGGCATCCTGCGCCTCACAGGCTGGCAGCCGGACGAGGCCCTCGTCGATCCGATGTGCGGCAGCGGCACTTTCCTGATCGAGGCCGCGCAGATGGCGCTCGACATCGCGCCGGGCCTCGGGCGCGGCTTCGCCTTCGAGCGCCTGCGCATCCACGACCGCGGCGCCTGGGCGGCGCTGCGCCGCGCCGCCGAGCAGCGCCGCAAGCCG
>NZ_AMXD01000159.1 GCF_000310185.1 Thauera aminoaromatica S2
CCGGCCTCCCGCCTCGGCCGCCCGCGGCCTCGACGAGCTGCCGCGCCGGCCCGGGCTGTACGCGCTCTCGGGCTACGGCGCGCGCGGCCTGGTGTGGTCGGTGCTCGCCGCCGAGCTGCTCGCCAGCGCGCTCGAAGGCGACCCCGCCCCGCTCGAGCGCGACCTGATCGAGGCGATCGATCCGGCGCGCTTCGTGCTGCGCCCGCTTGCCAGGACGGCGGTGCGCGAATGAGGTCGCCCCGGCTCGAAGCCTTGCGCAGCGCGCTCGAGAAGGCGGAGTTCCGCCTCGCCGCCACCCAGGACCTCGCCCGTGTCGGCGACTGGGAGCTCGACCGCCACACCGGGCGGATGTACTGGTCGCGCGAACTCTTCCGCCTCTTCGAGCGCCCGGAAGCGCTCGGCGTGCCCGACCTCAACGAGGCGCTCGGCTACTTCAGCCTGGAGTCGACGAATCGCACCCGCGACCTGTTCTGGGAGGCGATCGACAGCGGCCGACGCTGCGCCCTGGAGCAGGAGGTCCTGCTGCCCTCGGGCGAGGAGCGTCGCCATTTCACCGTGATCGTGCCGGTCGCCGACGAGACCGGGCGCGTGTTCCGCCTGTACGGTACGGTGCAGGACATCACCGAACGCCGGCGCCTGGAGGCCGAGCGCCTGGAGCATCTGGAACGCCTCGAAGAGCTCTCCCGCCACCTGGTCGAGATCGAGGAGCGCGAGCGCCGCGAACTCGCCAGCGCGCTGCACGACCGCGCCAGCCCCAACCTCGCCGCGCTGCAGATCCTGTTCTCCAGCCTGGCCGACGCCCTCCCCGAATCCGCCCGCGATGAGCTCGCCCCGCTGCTGGAGGACGCCTCGGCCCTGCTCGCCGACACCACCGCCGGCATCCGCGAGATCTGCACCAACCTGCGCCCGGCCACGCTCGACTACGCCGGCCTGGTACCCGCACTGCGCGAATACGTCGCCCAGTTCCGCGCCCGCACCGGGCTGGACGTGCGCGTCGACGCTGCGTCCGGCAGCCCCCCGTGCGCCCTCTCCCGCGCGACGCAGACGCTCTGCTTCCGCCTAGTGCAGGAGGCGCTCACCAACTGCGCCAAGCACGCTCGCGCCGGCAGCGTGCGCATCGGGCTCGGCGGCTGCGCCGGCGGGGTCCTGCTGCAGATCGGCGACGACGGCGTCGGCTTCGACCTCTCCCGTCTCGGCGAAGCGGGCAGCACCCCGGGGCTGGGCCTGATCACGATGCGCGAGCGCGTCGAGCTCGCCGGCGGCGACTTCCGACTGTATACCCGCCCCGGCGACGGCACCGTCATCGAGGTGCGGCTGCCCGCCGAGCTCCACCCCGCGGAAACGACCCGATGAGCCTGCGCATCCTGCTTGCCGACGACCACCAGATGTTCCGCCACGCGCTGCGGGCGCTGCTCGCCCGCGACCCGGAGCTCGAAGTGGTCGCCGAGGCGGCGAGTGGCGAGGAGGTGCTCGCGATCGCCGATGCCCAGCCGGTCGACCTCGTGTGCATGGACATCGCCATGCCGGGCATGGACGGCATCGAGGCCACCCGCCGCCTGCTCGCCCGCCATCCGGCGCTGCGCGTGATCGGCCTTTCGGCCTTCGCCGACCGCCAGTTCGTGACCGACCTGCTCGCCGCCGGCGCGCGCGGCTACATCACCAAGGGCGAAGCCGGCGACGAGCTGCTGCGCGCGATCCGCACCGTGTGCGAGGGGCGCAGCTACCTGTGCCCCGAGGTCGCGGCGACGGTCGCGGATGCACTGCGCGACAGCCCCGGGGTGTACGCCGCCGCACCCCGGCTCACCGCGCGCGAGCGCCAGGTGCTGCAGCTGATCGCCGAAGGCCTGACCTCGGTGCAGATCGGCGATCGCCTGCACATCGCCGCCTCCACGGTCGAGGTGCACCGCCGCAACCTGATGCGCAAGCTCGACCTGCACAACGTTGCCGAACTCACCCGCTACGCGATCCACAGCGGCATCAGCCCGAACGTGACCCCGGGCGGCGCGGGCTGAGCGCGCCCGGCGCCTTCGCACTACCGGTAAACCGGTAGTCCAAACACTGCGAACGCTGTATATGCCCGGAACGGGGTGCCGCTTAACATCGCTGGCTGAGAGAACCACCCGGCATCCTTTAGCGGAGACTTCGCCATGAACACCCATCCGGCCTTCCAGCAGTTCGCCCACTCGACCCGCAACGGCTTCGAGCAGTTCCAGGCCTATGCCCTGATCGCGCTCGACGCTTCCGAGAAGCTGTGCGCGCTCAACTTCAGCGCCGCGCGCGCGCTGTGCGAGGCCGCCTCGGCCGCGCCGATCGCCCAACCGGGCAGCGACCTCGAGGCCGGCTTCGCGAAGCAGCGCGAGACCCAGGGTCAGGCCCTCGAGCAACTGGGGAACTACCTGCAGCAGGTGAACGAGGTGGTATCGGGCGCGCAAAACGAGCTGCTCGAACTCGGCAGCCGCCACTTCGAAGACTTCCAGGCCTCGATGCAGTCGATGCTGGAACAGGCGCGCAAGCTTGGCGGCGTCGAGGTCGTCCAGTCCGAAGCCGCCGAAGAGCCGCGCAGCCGCGCCATCCGCAAGGCCGCCTGAGCCCCCTGCACCGCCATCCCGACCGCCGCACTCGCGGCGGTTTGTTTTTGCGGGAGCAGCGCACGGACACGCGCCCGCGCCCGCGCCCGCGCCCGCTTTCACCGCTGCAATCGCGACTGGCGTCGCTCCTACGCACACCGCTGGGGTCACGCCTACGCAGCCCGCTGCCCTGGCGGACGCGCCTGTGGGAGCGACGCAAGTCGCGATTCGCGCCCGCAGTCCCCGCCGACACCCGTCGCAGCCGCGCCGACATGATCGCGACTTGCGTCGCTCCCACACGTCGTTCCAAGGGGGCGTGTAGGAGCGACGCAAGTCGCGATACGGCGCACGAACTCGCGCCTGCGGCTGCGTTCAGAGGCGGCGGTCGAGGCGCTCGAGCACGCGCCCGCGGCCGAGCACCTCCAGCACGGCGTCGATCGCCGGGGTCTGGGGCACGCCGAGCACCGCCACGCGCAGGGGAATCGCAACCTGCGGCATCTTCAGGCCATGCTCGGCCATGGTGTCCTTGATCGCCTGGCTCAGCGCGGCCCTGTTCCACTCGGCTGCGGCCAGGCGGCCACGCAGGCTGGCGAGGGCGGCCTTGGCGACGTCGGTCAGGTGCTGGCCGACCACCTCCGGTGCCGGATGCACGTCGGCGACGAACAACTCCGCGGCATCCGCCAGTTCGTTGAGGTTGGCGACGCGGTCCTTGTACAGCGCCACCACCGCCTCCAGGCTCGGCCCCGTCTCGGGGTTCACCTCGCGGCGCGCGAGGCGGCTGGCGACCTCGGCGGCCAGGAAGGCGTCGTCCGCCTTCTTGATGTACTGCGCGTTGAGCCAATTGAGCTTCTCGGTGTTGAACTGCGCGGCCGAGGGCGTGATGTGGTCGAGGTCGAACCATTCGACGAACTGCCGGCGATCGAAGATTTCATCGTCGCCATGGCTCCAGCCCAGGCGCGCCAGGTAGTTGATCACCGCCTCCGGCAGATAGCCCTCCTCGTCGTACTGCATCACGCTGACCGCGCCGTGGCGCTTGGAGAGCTTGGTGCCGTCGTCGCCGAGGATCATCGACAGGTGGGCATAGAGCGGCACCTCGGCGCCGAGCGCCTGCAGCACGTTGATCTGGCGCGGGGTGTTGTTCACATGATCGTCACCGCGGATGACGTGGGTGATGCCCATGTCCCAGTCGTCCACCACCACGCAGAAGTTGTAGGTCGGCGTGCCGTCGGCGCGCGCGATGATGAAGTCGTCCATCTCGGCGTTGGCGATCTCGATGCGACCCTTGACGAGGTCGTCCCAGCTCACCACGCCTTCGGCCGGATTGCGGAAGCGCACCACGGGCTGCACGCCCGCGGGCGGCTGCGGCAGTACCTTGCCCGCCTCGGGACGCCAGCGCCCGTCGTAGCGCGGCTTCTCGCCCCGCTCGCGCTGCGCCTCGCGGAGGCGATCGAGTTCTTCGGGCGACAGGTAGCAGTGGTAGGCGGTGCCGGCCGCCAGCATCTGGCCGATGACCTCCTTGTACCGGTCCATGCGCTGCATCTGGTAGAACGGGCCTTCGTCATGTTCCAGGCCCAGCCACTGCATGCCGTCGAGGATGGCCTGCACCGCCGCGGGCGTGGAGCGCGCGACGTCGGTGTCCTCGATGCGCAGGATGAAGGTGCCGCCATGGCGGCGCGCGAAGGCCCACGAGAACAGCGCGGTACGCGCGCCGCCGATGTGGAGGTAGCCGGTGGGGCTGGGGGCGAAGCGGGTACGCACGGGGGTACGGACGGGGCGGGAAGCGGAGGTCATCGTTGCTTTCGGTCGTGTTTCGTTTGAATTCGGGGATCAGGCGGGTCGCTTGGCCAGCCGGTGCGCGGAAGAGGCCCCGCCCCAGGCTCTTGGCCCCGAGACTCGACCCGGGGAATCAGCCCAGCAGCAGCGCGTCGTCGTCGATCTTCTCGCCGCGCACCTTCTCGAACATGTCGAGCAGGTGATGCACGTCGAGGCCCTCGCGTTCCTTGCCGGAGACGTCGAGCACGACGCGGCCCTGGTGCAGCATCACGGTGCGCTGGCCGACGTCGAGCGCCTGGCGCATCGAGTGCGTGACCATCATCGTGGTGAGCTTGTGCTCGGCGACGATGCGCACGGTCAGTTCCAGCACGAAGGCCGCGGTGCGCGGATCGAGCGCGGCGGTGTGCTCGTCGAGCAGCAGCAGGCGCGAGGGCTGCAGCGCCGCCATCAAGAGGCTCACCGCCTGGCGCTGGCCGCCGGAGAGCAGGCCGATACGGTCCGAGAGGCGATTCTCCAGGCCGAGACCCAGCGTGGCGATCTGCGCGCGGAACTCCTCGCGCAGCGCCGGCTTGACCGCGAACGAAAAACCCCGGCGCTCACCGCGCATCTTGGCGAGCGCCATGTTTTCCTCGATGGTGAGATCCTCGCAGGTGCCGGCGAGCGGGTCCTGGAACACCCGCGCGACGTGGCGCGCACGCCCCCACACCGGCTGGCGGGTCATGTCGATGCCGTCGATCTCGATCGTGCCGCTGTCGACCTTCTGCTCGCCGGAGACGGCATTCAGGAAGGTCGACTTGCCGGCGCCGTTGGAGCCGATCACGGTGACGAACTGCCCGGTCGGGATCTCGAGCGACATGCCGCGCAGGGCCTGGGTCTCGATCGGCGTGCCAGGGTTGAAGGTGAGACGAAGGTCGGTTGCTTTCAACATATTTCAGCTCACCCTTTTTCCGGACCAGTGCGCGCGCAGGCGCGGCACCACCAGCGCGACCGTCACCAGCACCGCGGTGACGAGGTTGAGGTCCTGCGCCTGCAGGCCGATGAAGTCGGAATTGAGCGCGAGCGCGATGAAGAAGCGATACACGATGGCGCCAACGATCACCGCGATCGTCGCCAGGTAGAGCTTGCGCGAGGGCAGCAGGCTCTCGCCCACGATCACCGCCGCGAGACCGATGACGATCGTTCCCACGCCCATCGAGATGTCGGCGCCGCCCTGGGTCTGCGCGAACAGCGCCCCGGCCAGGCCCACCAAGGCGTTCGACAGGGCCATGCCGGCCAGGATCGCCATGCCGGTGTTGACGCCCTGCGCACGCGCCATGCGCGCGTTCGAGCCCGTCGCGCGGATCGCCAGGCCACTCTGGGTGGCGAAGAAACCGTCGAGCGCGAGCTTGACCGCCAGCACCACGAAGACGAGCAGCAAGGGCCGGAACACGTAGTCGGCGAGCGCCTCGGGCTGCAGCAGGTTGAACACGGTGGGTTCGGTGATCAGCGGCACGTTGGGCTTGCCCATGATGCGCAGGTTGATCGAGTACAGGGCGATCATCATCAGGATGCTGGCGAGCAGGTCCATGATCTTGAGGCTGACGTTGAGCCAGCCGGTGATCAGCCCGGCGATCGCGCCGGCAAGCGTCGCCGCGATGGTCGCGGTGAAGGGGTCGTGGCCGGCGGCGATCATGGTCGCGGCGACGGCGCCACCGAGCGGGAAGCTGCCATCCACGGTGAGGTCGGGAAAGCGCAGCAGCCGGAAGGAGATGTACACGCCGAGGGCGACGAGGCTGAAGATCAGGCCGATCTCCAGCGCCCCGAGCAAGGTGTAGAGCGACATTGGGGGATTACCGTTGGTGAGGATCGAGCGGAACGCGCGCCGGGACGCGTCCCCCGCGGCCGGGCATCGACGGCCGCGCGGGGATGCGGGCGACCCGCTTACTGGACGACCTTGGCAGCCGACTTGACGAGGTCTTCCGCCAGGGTGATGCCCTGCTTCTGCGCCGCAGCCGGGTTCACCTGCAGCGACAGCTTGTTGCTGGTCTCGGATGCGATCGCACCGGGCTTCTCGCCCTTGAGGATGCGAACCACGATCTCGCCGGTCTGCACGCCGAGGGCCTTGTAGTCCATGCCGTAGGCCGCGACCGCACCGCGCGCCACGCTGTCGGTGTCGGCGGCCACGAGCGGGATCTTGGCGTCCATGCCCACCTTGACCAGGGCCTCGTAGGCCGACACGACGTTGTTGTCGGTGCTGGTGTAGAACACGTCGGCCTTGCCGATCAGGCTGCGCGCCGCCGAGCCGACGTCCACCGAGCGCGGCGCCGCGGCTTCGACCAGGCTCAGGCCGTGCTTGGGCAGCAGCTCGCGCAGCTGCTCGACCACGACCACCGAGTTGGCCTCGCCCGGGTTGTAGACGATGCCGACGCGCTTGGCGGCGGGCACGACGCGCTTGATCAGCTCGACCTGCTTGCCGAGCTCGAGGGCATCCGACACCCCGGTGACGTTGGTGCCCGAGGGCTGCATCGAGGGCACCAGCTTGGCCACCACCGGATCGGTCACCGCCGAAAACACCAGCGGGATGTCCTTGGTCGCGGCCGCGACGGCCTGCGCCGAGGGGGTGGCGATCGCGACGATCACGTCGGCCTTGTCGCCGACGAACTTGCGTGCGATCTGCGCCGCGGTGCCGGTGTTGCCCTGGGCGCTCTGATACTGCCACTTCAGGTTCTTGCCGTCCTCGTAGCCGGCCGCGGCCAGCGCCTCCTTGACCCCGTCGCGCACCGAATCGAGCGCGGGATGCTCGACGATCGCGGTGATGGCGACCGACTTCTGCTGTGCGTACGCCGGCATCGCCGTCGCGAACGCGAGCGCCAGCGCGCCGAACAGGACCTTGCGGGACAGGGGGAAGGACATGGAGGTCTCCTTGGCAGCCTTGCGGCCGGGAATTCTTCGAAAAAGGTACCAGGCCGGCATCTTGGCCAGCACGGTGTTGCAAAGGACGCGAGTTTAACAGCAGGTCCGGATTGCGCGATTGCGGTGGACCCGCAATCGCCGTGGAGGACACTCGCCCGACTTGCCTGATGAACTGTATTTTTCTACAGTCAACGCATGCTTCCCGCCTACGCCGAACTCC
>NZ_AMXD01000160.1 GCF_000310185.1 Thauera aminoaromatica S2
GCGCCCCCCGCCGCGCCGCCGTCGCCACCGCCCCCTGACGCACCGACACCGCCCGCGGCGCCGCCTTCAGTGGCGACCGCCGACTGGCCGACGCCAGCCGTGCCACCGATCACCCCCTCGCCCAGCAGCCCCGGCAGCGCCGCCGCCAGCACCACACCGACGAGCGCGAAGGCCTCGCGGCTGGCGACGAAGCGGGTGCGCGCGGCCGGCGTGGCGGCAACCTCGGCGCCCCAGGCGTTGTAGGCGATGCTCGCCACCGAATAGGCCAGCGACACCGCCACCAGCAGGCCAAACAGCCACGCCGCCCCGGCGCCTGCGGGCGGGATCAGCAGGCCGAGCATGCCGGCGCCGAGCGCGGGCAGCGCCAGCGCGATCCACAGCCGGCGCCGCGGCAGGCGGTCGCTGGCCCAGCCGATGAGCGGGTCGGTGATGGCGTCGACGACGCGCGCCGCGAGCAGCACGGCACCGACCAGCGCGAGCGACAGGCCCAGGCCTTCCGCATACAGGCGCGGCACATGCACGTAGATCGGCAGCGCCGCGAAGGCGAGCGGCAGGCCGAGGGCGCCGTAGGCGAGCAGCGCACCCCACTCGACGCGGTCGGCATCCGGAGCACGCCCGGCGCCAGGCGCGCAGGCCGCGCGGGCACATGCTCCGCCCCCGTGGTGGCGATCCGGCGCGGCGCGTGCGCGGTCGCTCATCTCGTGACCTCCTCGAGCCCGAGCAGGCGTGCGCGCAGCGCGGGCTCGCGGGTGCGCTCGTCGAGCCAGATGGCGAAGAAGGCCTGCGCCAGCGCCGGGTCGTCGAGTTCGGCGGTGGCGCGGCCGTCGTGCCAGAAGGCCGCGCCCTGCCCCGGACGGTGCAGGCCGGTCAGCGTGTCTCCGGCCGCGACCGAAGGCAGCGCGGCAGCGAGCGCCTCGCCCCAGCGCGCCAGCGTCGGCTCGTCGGCGAGACCGAGGCGGCGCATCTCGTCGAGGCTGAGCTCGACCAGACGCGCGGACGTGACCGCGCGCGCGTAGCGGATCGACAGCACGTGCTCGTCTGCCGTGGCCTGTTCGCCCGGCGCGCGCGCCCACAGCGCGGCGTCGTAGAGCTTGAAGCCGAGCCAGCGCAGCTCGCCGCGGCCGACCTCGCGCAGCCCGACCGTGCTCGCCACGAGCTGCGGCGGCAGGCCGAGCGCGTGCACCGTCTCCAGCGCCAGCAGCATGCAGCACGCCAGCACTGCGCCGAGCGCGCGCGGGAGGCGGGCGAACCGCTCGAAGCTGCGACGCAGGCTCCGCGGGGAGCGTGCGGGAAAGCGGATCGGGGCGCTCATGGGGTCACCTCCAGGCCCTGAAATGCGGGGACGGCGCGGCCAGGGGGTCGGCACAGATCGCTTCCCTCCGCCGCGCCCATCACCATTCAGCCGCCTTGCGACCCTGCGGCGGCATGCGCGAACACGTAGTGATGCACGTCGAGGTCGCCGGTGTCGAAGCCCGCCTCGCAGTAGGCGAGATAGAAACGCCACATGCGCAGGAAGCGCTCGGGGAAGCCCTGGGCGCGCACCGCTGCAGCCTGCGCGTCGAAGCTTCGATGCCAGTGCGCGAGCGTGCGCGCATAGTCGCGCCCGAAGGCGAAGTCGCCCACCACCTCGAGCCCGGCGCGCCCGGCCTGCTGCGCCACCGCGCCCGGGCTGGGCAGCATGCCGCCGGGGAAGACGTGGCGCTGGATGAAGTCGGTGCCGCGCCGGTAGCGCGCGAACAGCGCGTCGGCGATCGTGATCGCCTGCACCACGCAGCGCCCGCCCGGCTTCAGCAGTGCGGAGAGCTGGGCGAAGTAGGTCGGCCAGAAGCGCTCGCCCACCGCCTCGATCATCTCGATCGACACCACATGGTCGTACTGGCCGCGCACGTCGCGGTAGTCGCACAGCTCCAGATCCACCCGGTCGGCGAAGCCGCCGCGCTCGGCGCGCGCACGCGCGAACGCCAGCTGCGCCGGCGACAGCGTGATGCCCAGCACCTTGCAGCCGAACTCGGTGGCGGCGACCTCGGCGAAGCCGCCCCAGCCGCAGCCCACCTCCAGGATGGTCTGCCCGGGCCGCGCGCCGAGCTCGCCGAGGATGCGGCGGTACTTGCGCAGCTGGGCGTCCTGCAGCGACTCGTCGGGCGAGGCGAACACCGCCGCCGAGTAGGTCATGGTGGGGTCGAGCCAGAGCGCATAGAAGTCGTTGCCGAGGTCGTAGTGGGCCTCGATGTTGCGCCGCGAGCCGCTGCGCGTGTTGGCGCGCAGCAGGTGCTGCAGGCGGTGGCTGAGCAGGCGGAACATGCGGCCGTAGATCGCGCCCTGCAGGCGGGTGCGGTTGGCCGAGAGCAGGCGCAGCAGGCCGGGGAGGTCCTCGGTGTCCCACAGGCCGTCCATCCAGGCTTCGCCGAAGCCGATGTCGCCGCGTGCGAGCGCCTCGTCGAACACGGCGTGGTCGCGCACGCGCAGGTGGGCGACGAGCGCACCGTGGCCGGCGCGCACGCGCACGCCGTCGGGCAGTTCCACCGCGATCGCGCCGCCGTCGAGGCGGTCGAGCATCTCCAGGCACAGCCGGGTGGCGCGCGGCAGGCGCGCGAGGCGCAGGCCGGCGAGCGGCTGCAGGGCGTGGTCGAGTGCGTTCATCAGGTGGTCTCCTCGAGCGGCGGCGCGGGCTTGCGGAAGAAGCTCACCCGCCGCAGGGCCAGGCGCAGCGCCTGCCAGTGGATGCGGGCGACGACGCCCAGGGTCATGAAGGGCTGACGCGCGAGCCACTTCGCCATGCTGGCCCCACCGACGGCCTCGGCGCGGCCCGCCAGGCGGGTGGAGAGCTGGCGCTCGCCGCCGTCCCAGAGCTCGATCGACACCGCATGCACGGCGCCGCGCTGCTCGAAGCGGAAGCGGTACTCGCCGCGCACCGGGAAGAAGGGGGAGACATGGAAGCGCTTGCTGGCGCGCAGCTCATCGCCCGCGCCGATGGGGCGCAGGTCGGCGTGGTGCAGCAGGTAGTTGTGACGCTCGCCGAAGGTGTTGTTCACCTCGGCCAGCACCGCACGCAGGCCGCCCGCGCGGTCGTGGCAGAACCAGAAGCTCACCGGGTTGAAGACAAAGCCGAGAATGCGCGGCATGGTCTGCAGCACGATCTCGCCGTCGCATGCCGCGGCCAGCCCGCGCTCGTTCAGGAGGGCGCGGATCCACGGCAGCAAGGGCGAGCCGTCGCGCGCGCCGTGGTCGCGGCTGCGGAAGCTGAACAGGTTGGCACGCTCGATGCCGAGCAGCGGAGCGCGCACTTGGTCCAGGCGGCCGAGCGGCAGGCGCAGGAAGGCGCTCGGGTACACGAAGCGGTTGTGCGCCTGCACGTGGCGCTCGTGCATGACCGCGCCGAAGCACACCGCGGGCTGGAGCGCGTCGGGCATCACGCCGCCTCCAGCGCCGTCCCGGCCCGCTTCGCCGCCGGCACGCGGCCGCGCCGCCACGGCACTTCCACGCCCATCGCCTCGACCACCGACACCGCCGACTTGAGGCCGTCCTCATGAAAGCCGTAGCCGGTCCAGGCGCCGGCAAACCAGCAGCGCTCGCGGCCCTGGATGGAAGGCAGCGCGGCCTGGGCGTCGATCGCGCCGTGGTCGAACACCGGGTGGGCGTACTCGATGCGACGGAAGGTCTTGTCGGCCGCGGGCGCGATGAAGGGGTTGAGCGACACCACGACCGGGGTCTGGAAAGGCAGCGGCTGCAGGCGGTTGATGAGGTAGCTGACCGACACCGGACGCGCGTCGGGCGCGCCCTTGCCGGCGAGGTAGTTCCACGCCGACCACACCTTCGGGCGGCGTGGCAGGAGCGCGGTGTCGGTGTGCAGGTACGCGACGTTGGCCTGGTAGCGCACGGCGCCGAGGATGCGGCGCTCGTCCGGCGTGGCCTCGCTGCCGAGGATGGCCAGGGCCTGGTCGCTGTGGCAGGCGAAGACGAGCTCGTCGAAGCGTTCCGGCCCGGCCGCGGTGTGCACCCACACCCCGTCCTCGCCGCGTACCACGCGCTGCACCGGCGCGTTCACCCGCACGTCGTCGAGGCGGGCGAGCATGCGGCGCACGTAGCTGCGTCCGCCGCCCTTCACCGTCATCCAGGTCGGACGATCGAGGATCTGCAGCAGTCCGTGGTTGTGGCAGAACTGCACGAAGGTCGCGAGCGGATAGGCGAGCATGGTGTGCGTCGGACACGACCAGATCGCCGCGGCCATGGGCAGCAGGTACCAGTCGCGGAAGGCCTGCGAGTAGTCCTCCAGGTCGAGATACTCGCCGAGCGACAGGGCCGGCATGCCACCTTCGCTCGCCATCCGCGTGGTCTCGCGGTTGAAGCGCAGGATGTCGCGCAACATGGCGAGGAAGGCAGGACGCACCAGGTTGCCGCGCTGGGCGAACACGCTGGCAAGGTCGGTGCCGGCCCACTCGAGCTCGGGTTCGGCCAGGCTGACGCCGAAGCTCATCTCGGTCTCCACCGCCTCGACCTGCAGCAGCGCGAACAGCGCACACAGGTTGGGGTAGGTGCGGCGGTTGAAGACCAGGAAGCCGGTGTCCACCGGATGGGTGAGGCCGTCGACGGTCACGTCGATGGTGTTGGTGTGACCGCCGACGTAGCTGCCCGCTTCGAACAGCGTCACGCTGTGCTGCGGCGCGAGCAGCCAGGCGGTCGACAGACCGGCGATGCCGCCGCCGATCACGGCGATCCGCCGCCCCTCGGCACCCCGGCCCGCCTCGCCCGTGGCGTGCAGGCGCTCGATCTCACCCATCTTCATGGCGATTACTCCGGCGCGTTCTCGCCCTCGACGAGGGCGTAGGCGGAATGGTTGTGGATGGACTCGAAGTTCTCCGACTGCACCCGCCACGAGGCCACGCGCGCATCGGCACGCAGGCGCAACGCGATGTCGCGCACGAGGTCCTCGACGAACTTGGGGTTGTCGTAGGCGCGCTCGGTGACCCACTTCTCGTCCGGGCGCTTGAGCAGGCCGAAGACTTCGCACGAGGCTTCTTCCTCGGCCATGCGCACCAGCTCGCGCAGGCCGAGGTCGCCGCGCAGCGTGGCCGACAGGGTGATGTGCGAGCGCTGGTTGTGCGCGCCGTAGGCGGAGATCTTCTTGGAGCACGGGCACAGGCTGGTGACCGGCACCACCGCCTCGAGGGTGCTACGGATCTCGCCGCCCGCGGTCTTTTCCACCACCACGCGGGCGTCGATGTCGAGCAGGCTTTCGACGCCCGAAACCGGCGCGGCCTTCTTCATGAACCAGGGAAAGCGCGCCTCGATGCGGCCGCTCTCGGCTTCGAGCCGCACCAGCATGTCGGCGAACAGGCCGCGCAGACCGTCGAGATCGAGCGCGTCGCGCTCGGCCTCGAGCAGCTCGACGAAGCGCGACATGTGGGTGCCCTTCACCTCGGCGGGCAGGCCGACCGTCATCTCCAGCGTGGCGACGGTGTGCTGCACGCCGCCGTCGAGATCGCGCACCGCCATGGGGTAGCGCAGGCCGCGCACGCCGACCTGCTGGATCGCCAGCGCGCGGTGGTCGGCGCTGGATTGCACGTCGGGCAGGAAGAATTTTTCCGGGGCGTTCATGAATGATCCTTTTGCTTGGTGGGGAGGGGGCGCAGCGGAAGATCCGCGCGGTGCACGAAGAGCAGGAGTTCGAGCGGGGTCTGGATCGAGGCCGGGGCCGGGGTCGCGACCGTGTTGTCCACGACGGGCCCGGCAGGAGCGACGGCGGCTGCCGCCGCGACGACCTGGGGCGGTGCGGCCGAAGCCGCGGAGATCCCGAAGGAGACGAGCACCGTAGCGGCGGAGAGCATGCCGGCGCGCCTGGAGAGCATTTTCGCGTTCATGGCCGTGTCCTGGACAAGCGTGGATGACGATTCCACGATAGGCGAGCACCGCAGAGCTGTCAAGAATTTGTCCAGGACAAATTGAAATTGTTTGCCATCCGGTCCAAAGCGCGATGGTCCCCGCCGCGAACAATGCCCTCCCCGCCCGCGCGATCCGGCATTACGCTGTCGTGACGCCCCCTTCCCGCACGAGAGGCCCGCCCTGGACACCAGCCCGCTCGCCATCTATCCGATCGTCGCCGGCCTGCTCGGCGGCATCGGCCTGTTCCTGCTCGGCATGCACATGCTCACCGAGGGCCTCAAGCTCGCCGCCGGCCGCGCGCTCGAGGGCCTGCTCGAGCGCGGCACCGCCACGCCGGTGCGCGGCCTCGGCGCCGGCATGACCATGACCGCGCTGGTGCAGTCCTCCACCGCGGTCACGGTGGCGAGCATCGGCTTCGTCAACACCGGGCTGCTGTCGCTGCAGAACGCGATGTGGGTGATCTTCGGCTCCAACGTCGGCACCACGCTCAACGCCTGGCTGGTGGCGGCGCTCGGCTTCAGCTTCCGGATCGACGCCTTCGCGCTGCCCTTCGTCGGCATCGGCGCGACCCTGATGCTGGCCGGACGCACGGTGCGCCAGCGCGCGCTCGGCCAGGCGCTGGCCGGCTTCGGCGTGCTCTTCCTCGGCATCGACGCGCTCAAGGACACCTTCTCGGGTTTCGGCGCGACCATGAACCTGCAGGACCACATCGCACCCGGCTTCACCGGCTGGCTGATCCTGGTCGGCATCGGCACCGTGCTGACGGTGCTGATGCAGGCCTCGGGCGCGGTGATCGCGATCATCATCACCGCCGCCCAGGGCGGGCTGATGTCGATCGAGGCGGCGTGCGCGATGGTGATCGGCACCAACATCGGCACGACCTCGACGGCGATCCTGTCGGCGCTGGGCGCGACCTCGAACGCGCGCCGGGTCGCGGCCACCCACGTGATCTTCAACCTGGTGACCGGCGCGGTGGCGATCGCGCTGCTGCCGCTGCTGATCGGCCTGCTCGGCGCGCTGCGCAACTGGTTCGAGCAGCCGGCCACGCCGGCGGTGATGCTGGCAATGTTCCACACCGCCTTCAACGTGCTCGGGGTGCTGCTGATGGTGCCGCTGGCACGCCCCCTGCGCCGATTCCTGGCGAGCCACTTCCGCAGCCGCGAGGAGGAGATCGCCCGCCCGCGCTATCTCGACGCGCCCTCGCTGGCGGTGCCCGATCTGGCGCTGCGCGCGCTGCGCCTGGAGTTGGGCCGCACGCAGTCCTTCGCCCTCACCGCGCTCACCGCCGCCACGCGGGTGCCGCCGGACGAGCCCTGGATCGAGCGTCAGGCGAGCACGCTCGATGCGCTGGCGCCGGCGATCGGCGACTACGTACGCAAGCTCAACGCCATGCGCCTGCCGCCGGCGCTGGTCGAGGCGGTGGCGCACAGCCTGCGCGCGCTGCAGTATCAGGAGAGCGCGGTCACCGCGGTGCGCCAGGCGTGCGCGCTGGCCACCACGCTCGGCGCGCCGCCGGGCAGCGAGCTCGAGCCGATCGCCGCGGCCTT
>NZ_AMXD01000161.1 GCF_000310185.1 Thauera aminoaromatica S2
TCGCTTCCGGACCTTCCCGGCTGCAGATCCAACCGGCCAGGATAGTTGTCGTCGACCGGTCAGGTTAATTGTCGCCGGCCAGCGAGCCCAGCCTGCTCAACCGCTCATCTGCGGGGCAACCTGGTAGCCTATTGCCATGCACCAGCACCACATTCCCCTACCCCGCCCCACTGCGCACTGAGGCGGTCGCTAATGTCCCGCACCATCCGCTATTACGACATCGAGGCCACCCGATTTGCCGAGGACACGTTGGGCGTGGACATGTCCGAGCTGCACGACCGTTTTCTCGCGCACGTCCCCGCAGGTGGGCTGATCCTCGATGCCGGCTGCGGCGCGGGACGCGACATCAAGGCCTTCATGCAAGCCGGCTTCCGGGTACGCGCCTTCGACGCCTCCGTCGAACTCGTACACATTGCGAAAGCACACTCCGGCCAGGCGGTCGAGTTACGCCGCTTCGACGACGTCGAGGAACGCTGTTGCTACGACGGCATCTGGGCCTGCGCCAGCCTGCTCCATGTCCCGGAGGCCGACTTGCCCGCCACCCTCGCCCGCTTGTGGGCAAGCCTCAAACCGGGCGGAGTCTTCTATCTCAGCTTCAAGCACGGCGAATGTGAACGCCGCGCCGGGGAGCGCGACTTCACCGATGCAACCGAGGCACGGCTCAGCGAGTGGGTAGCAGGGCTGCCCGAATTGGAATCGGTGGAATGCTGGATCACGCGGGATCAACGACCAGAGCGCAGCGAGGAGTGGCTCAATGGTCTACTACGTCGAAAGACCCTCTCGACGCACCGCCTCTTCACTGGAGAGCCGCAGCACCCACTGCTATCGCAGCTCTGCCGCTCGATCGCCACTGCGGACGAGATCGACCTCGCCGTGTCTTTCGTGCAGGCGAGTGGACTGCGCCTGCTACTCCCGGACCTTTATGACGCGCTGGCCCGCTCGGCAGACGAATCGCACCTACCGGTACGAGTCCGTATCCTAACCAGCGACTATCTCGATATCACCGACCCGAGTGCACTACGGCTACTGGTGCTGTTGCAGGCGCAAGGCGCACGAGTGCGGATCTTCGAGGCCGGCAGTCGCAGCTTTCATCTCAAGGCCTACCTATTTACCCACTTCCCCAGCCCAAGCGCGCTCCACGGAAGCGTCTTCATCGGCTCGAGCAACATCAGCCGGCCAGCGCTCACCGACGGGCTGGAATGGAACTACCGCATCGAATACCCAGGTGACGACGGCTTCCTCGAAGCACGCGCCCGCTTCGAGGAGATCTTCCGAGATCCACGAACGGTAGAACTCACCGACGCATGGATCGAGCGCTATGAAGCGCGCCGCGTCCCGCCGCCACGGCCGATCGAACCGAGCGCCGAGGAGAGCGAGAAGCCCCCAAACCCAACACCGATCCAACAAGAGGCGCTGGCCGCGCTTACCCGCACCCGACACGACGGCTATCTGCGCGGTTTGGTGGTCCTCGCCACGGGCCTCGGCAAGACCTGGCTCGCCGCCTTCGACGCCGAACAAATCGGTGCCCGTCGCGTGCTATTCGTCGCCCATCGCGAAGAGATACTCAAACAGGCCGCAGACACCTTTGTCCGCATCCGCCCGCGCGCGCGTATCGGCTTTTACATGGGTCAGGCCCGTGACACTCAGGTCGACGTGCTATGCGCCTCGGTGCAGACACTCGGCCGCAACGCGCACCTCGAGCGCTTCGCGCCGCAGCATTTCGATTACATCATCATCGACGAATTCCACCACGCCGCAGCCCCGACCTATCGCCGCCTGCTCGCTCATTTCGCGCCGCAGTTCCTGCTCGGCCTCACCGCCACGCCCGATCGTACCGACCAGTCCGACATCCTGTCCCTGTGCGACGACAACCTCGTCTTCGACCGCAATCTCTTCGCGGGCATCGAAGCCGGCCTGCTCGCGCCATTCCACTACTTCGGCGTCTGGGATGCGTCGGTAGACTACGAGGAGATCCCCTGGCGCAACGGCCGCTTCGACCCCGAAAAGCTGTCGAACAAGCTCGCTACCCTAGCCCGAGCCCGCCATGCACTCAAGGAATGGCGCAAGCGGGCCCAGCAACGCACCCTCGCCTTCTGTGTGTCAGTACGGCACGCCGAGTTCATGGCGACGCAATTCCGACTGCAAGGCATCGAAGCCGCCGCCGTGTACGCCGGCTCCGAACTCGCACGTGGAGAGGCGCTGGAGCAGCTCGCCGAGGGGCGGCTAGCGGTGATCTTCTCGGTCGATCTGTTTAACGAAGGCGTTGACCTGCCCGCGATCGACACCGTCCTGATGCTGCGGCCCACCGAGTCCAAGATCCTCTTCCTGCAGCAACTCGGTCGCGGCCTTCGCCGCGCCGAAGGCAAGGAACGCCTGGTCGTGCTCGACTTCATCGGCAATCATCACAGCTTCCTGCACAAACCCCAGGCGCTCGGCCAGATCGGCAGCGGGTACAAGCAGCTGGCAGAATTCGCGCGCAAGATCGAGACGCACCGGCTCGAACTCCCGACCGGTTGTTACATCAACTTCGACTTGGAGTTGATCGATTTTCTGAAGTCGCTCGATGGGGATGGTGTCGCCCGTGACTACGAGGCGCTACGCGACGGCCTGGGGCGCCGCCCGACGCTCGCGGAGTTCTACCGCAGCGGCGCAAACCTCGGGCGGATGCGCAATGAGTACGAAAGCTGGTTCGGGCTCGTGAAAACGATGGGCGATCTCGCCCAGACGGAATCCGCCAGCCTCGGCGCGCACAAAGATCTGCTGCGCGAACTCGAGACCACCGCGATGACCAAGAGCTTCAAGATGGTTCTCCTCGAAGCCTTCCAGGAACTCGACGGCTGGCACCGTACGCCCACCCTCGACCAGCTCGCGGAGCGATCGTGGCAGGTTCTGCAGCGCCGCCGGCCACTCCTCGCCGATCTTCCCGACATCCTCGCAGACACCCAAGACGGCACGACCACCGGCTGGCAACGCTACTGGCGTGAAAACCCGGTGAATGCGTGGATCGGCGGTAACCAGACACGGCAGAAAAGCCAGCTATTCCGCGTCCGGAGTGATCGCTTCGAACCCGTTTTCGATGTCGCGCCCGAGCAGCAGGAAACGCTCACGGAAATGGTGCAGGAGCTGATCGACTACCGCCTGGCCGCCTATGAAGCCCGGCGGAGCACGACGGCCAGTACCGACAACGTGATTCCTTTCCCGCAGCAGCGCCCGGACAGGACCGAGCTACCCTATTTCCCCAATCTGCGCATCGCCTGCGGCCATTTCCGCACCGCCCGCGCCGATGCCGAGGAACATCGCCGCGTCGGCACTGGCTACGGCCGCCTCGACCCCGCCCGCCACTTCATCGCCCGCGCCTCGGGTAACTCGATGAACGGCGGTAAGAACCCGATCCGCGATGGCGACTATCTGCTACTTGAGCTCGTCAGCCCAGGCAATGCCGGCTCGATCACCGGTAGCGTCATGGCGATCGAGCGTCAGGATCGTACGGGTGAGGATCAGTACCTGCTACGGGTCGTCACCAAGCAGCGCGACGGCAGCTACGTGCTCGTCGCGAACAACCCCGACTACGAAGACATCCACGTCACACCCGAAATGGCAGAAGAACTACGTACGCTCGCCCGTCTGAAAGCGATCATCGATCCGCTCGAACTGGCGGTCGGCGAGTCCTTCATGCGAGAAGAGATCCCGTCCCTTTTCGGCGCCGAATTCAATCCGGGAAACTGGAATAGCGGGCATGTCGTGCTCCCGGAGCGTAATGCACACGTGCTGTTGGTTACGCTGAACAAGCAAGGCAAGTCAGAAGTTCATCGCTATCTCGATCGCTGGATCGACGATCACACCTTCCAGTGGTCGAGCCAGAACTCGACCACTCCAGAGAGCAAACGCGGACGGGAGATCATCGAGCATCAGAACCTGGGGATCACACTGCATCTCTTCGTACGAGAAACAAAGCTGGCTGGCGGAAAGGCAGCGCCGTTCATGTATTTCGGGAAGGCTCGATACAAGACGCATGATGGGAGCTCGCCGATGAGCGTCGTGCTTGAAATTGGATGAGGCGTGGTCAGAGGCAGTGAGCCATGGCTTCGCTCAGACTCGAGTCCCCGATCAACGACCCGGATCCCGGGGGAAGGTGTGGCGCACACAAATTACGCAAGCGCCCCGCTCAGCGCCGCCTCCGCCGCCCGCGACACCACAATCTCAAGCGCCAACTGCGCCCGCGTCATCCCCACGAACAGCCGCCTGCGCGCCCCTTCGTCCAGCTGCTCGAAATCCACCTCCGTCAGCACGACCCCCATGGCGCTCTGCCCTTTGAACCGATGCACGGACTCGATCAGGAGCTCGCCCCCTGACCACACAGGCTCACCGTCAGCGGTGTATCGCCCCAGAAACCTCCGCAGCCCCAACGTGCCCAGCTTCGCCTCCTTGAGCAGGAGCGAACGACCATGTCCTCGCGCACTCAGGACGACGATGTCGTCAAGCGGAACCCCGTGCTCGCGCAAGGCCTCCACCGCCGCCAGGGTCTCGCGGCGCAGGCCGCGCTCGTCGTCGTACGCGCGGAAAGTCGGCAGCTCACCGGCGTAAGGGCTGCGCGCCTCGACTGTCCCGCCGGCCAGCCCGAGCGCATTGATCACATCGACGATGGCGCGCGGCGAACGGAAGTTTTCGTTGCAGCGCACATTGACCGCTCCATCGAGATCGTACCCGTCGCGCTCATAGAGACGCTGCGCGTCGTCCTCGAGCAGATAGAGCCGCCCATCTTCCTTCAATTGCGGTAGCAGGCTCGCGACCCAGGCGGGGTCGAAGTCCTGTCCCTCGTCGATGATCACGAGGTCGTACAGGGCCTCGAAGTTGTGTGCGTCGCTGCCGTAGCGCTCGACGACCGCCTGGAAGATGCCCTCGGCGGTGAAGTCCGGCTCACCCTGCGTGCGCCGCCAGTGCTCCACGCAGAGCTCGTGAAAACTCGACACCCGCGCACGCGCCGGCGCGATGTGGCCGATGTGATCTGCCAGCGTGCGGTTGAAGCAGACGTAAAGCGCGCGCTGCCCTGCGGCGGCGGCGGCGTCGAGCAGGCGCAGCGCAAGCTGCGTCTTGCCGGAGCCTGCCGTCGCCTGAATACGTAAGACGCCGGACGGCGAAGCAATGCGCGGCACCCAGGTCGCCAGGCCGTCGGCGAGGCGGCGGCTCGTCTGGCGCACCTGGTCACCGAGCACCTGAAGGTCGATCGAGACCTTGAAGACGTTGCCCAGGAAGCGACGGAGCGATTCCACATCGCTGCGGCTGCTCCCCTGTTCCAGCAGCTCGCGCACGCGGGTGCCCAGGTGCGAGTAGTCGTTCGCGTCGATGATGCGCTCACGCGGCATCGAGACGATGCGGGCGTCTTCCACCTGATAATCGGGAAGGACGACACAGCCCGTGACGTGCGCATGCAGGCCGGCCTCGGCAAGGCGGTTGAGCATGGCCGCATGCTGCACTCGGGTCTGGCGGGCGACATCGTGTTCGCGTTGCCCGTAAAGCTTGACGAGATTGCCCTCGATCAGCGCGAGCTCGCCGGCCTTGACCTCGACCAGGAGGATGTTGCCGCTCGGCGCCAGGACGACGAGGTCGATCTCGCCGTGCCGACCCTCACCGTGATGCGCGGTCTGCCAGGCGACGCTGTGGAAGACCTCGTATCCGTCGGGCAGCGACTGCTGCAGGCGTTCGAGGACATCGAGCTCGCGATACAGGCCGCCGTCGTGGCGAAGGGCGTCGATCGTTGGGAAGAGTTGCGCCATCGGGATAATCGAATGTCGTGGGGGAGGACGGATCGGATTGTGGCACAGGGTGTGTCGGGGCCGCGTCGGTCAAGACCCCGACTCCTGCCTGCGCAGCAGGCATGTAACGCCCAATACTTGTAACGGACGCGCCCCTGAAGACGGGTGTGCAACACCCTCGGCATCGTGTCCAAGGACAGCCTGAAAGTCACCCGCTCAGCGATTAATGCTGGATGACCAAGACACCACGAGCCAGATCGAACACCGCGAGCAACATGCAGATCTTGTGCGGACTGGCCCGACCACGGGCTGCGCGCCAGCGACCGTCTCTGCGGACGATGCGGGGCTCCTGCCGCGCCCCCCTGACAACGGACACAGAAAAAGCTCGCAGCGAACTCTCCATGAGTCGGTCCAAGGCGCGCCGGGCATGGGGCGTCCGCTCAACCCGCCCCCCCTTGCCCCCGCGCCCCTGCCGGACTAGATTCCCATCCCGCGCCACACAACGACCGCCAAGGAAGTCCGCTCGATGAAACCCGCCCCGCTCCAGCCCCGCCGCCTGTCCGACGGCATCGTCGAGCGCATCGAGACCCTGGTGCTGGAGGGCAGCCTGCGCCCGGGCGAGCGCCTGCCCGCGGAGCGCGCGCTCGCCGAGGAGTTCGGCGTGTCGCGTCCGTCCGTGCGCGAGGCCATCCAGAAGCTGGTGGCGCGCGGGCTGCTGGTGAGCCGGCATGGCGGCGGCACCTTCGTGAACAGCACGCTCGGTGCCTCGTTCCGCGATCCGATGATCGAGCTGCTCGGGCGCAATCCCGAGGCCCAGCGCGACCTCATCGAGTTCCGCCACACCCTGGAGGGCGCCTGCGCCTACTACGCCGCGCAGCGCGCCACCGCCCCCGACCGCGAGCGCCTGAAGGCCGCCTTCGAGCGCGTGCAGGACTGCTACCTGCAGCAGGGGCGCATCAGCCGCGCGGACGAGGGGCGGGCCGACGCTCTCTTCCACCTCGCGATCGCCGAGGCCAGCCACAACGCGGTGCTGCTGCACACCATCCGCAGCCTGTTCGAGCTGCTCGAGCACAACGTGGTAACCAACATCGGCGGCATGCTGCCGCTCGGCAGCGCGGTGCGCGACCGTCTGCTGGCCCAGCACGAAGCGCTGTATCGCGCCATCGTGGAGGGTCGCGCCGAGGACGCCCGCCGCCTGGCGTCCGAACACATGGACTACGTGCAGGAAGTATTGAACGACAACCGCGACGAGATCGAGCGGATCGAGCGCGCGCAGCGCCGGCGCGAACCGGTCTGAGCGGTACCGCGGCCGCTCGCGCCACGAGATCCCCCGCGGGGGCAGGGATCGAGGCCGCCGCTGAAGTCGCCTCTGCATGCGGTCGCGCGCGCACCACGCGAGCGACCGCGCTCACTTCCTGGAGCCCCCGGAAGCGGGAGCGGCCGTCAGCGCGCCGCCGCGCGCAGCGCCTGCAGCGCGCGCTGACCGGCGCGGCCGTCG
>NZ_AMXD01000162.1 GCF_000310185.1 Thauera aminoaromatica S2
CGCCACGCCAGCCACAGCCCGCAGGCCCACGCTCACGCCCTCGCGCACGCCTGCGCGGCGGCCGCGGGCGAGCCGCCGCCGGAGCGCGCAGAGCAGCTGCGTACCGAGCGCCGGCTGGCCGCCGAAATGATCGACATGCATCTGCGCCGCCTCCTCCTCGACTGGCCGCCCTCGCTCGGCTTCGAGCCACGCATCAACCGCTATGCCGAATTCCACCGCCGCCTGCTGCATGCCGGGGAGCACGACAACGACTTCGTGCTCGGCGGCGAGGTGCTCGACCTGGTCGCGCGCGAGCTGCTCGCCGGCTTCTTCAACCAGATCCGCATGCCGCACGGAATCGGCGAGTTCCTCGACCGCCTCGCGGGCGGCGGCAGCCTGAGCTCGATCCTGGGCGAGCTGATCGCCCACGGCCCGTCCACCGTGCTGCCGGAAAAACGCACCGCGCTGCTCGGCACGCTCAGCGCCGACGCCTGGGCCGCCGAGGTGGGCACCTGGCCGAGCGCGCAATTCATCCGTCACCCGCGCTACGCCGGCGAGCCCGCCGAGACTGGACCGCTCGCGCGCCACGCCGCCTCGCCGCTGGTGCGCATCCTGCTCGAGCGCGGCAACCGCATCTCGGCGCGCCTGTTCGCCAAGGCGATCGACGTGGCCGACTGCGCGAGCACGATGCGCCATCCGGGCAGCGCAGAGGTGGCGCCGCTGATCGACGCCTGCCGCGTCGCCCCGGATGTCGGTCTGGCGCGCGTGATCAGCGCGCGCGGCGTGCTGTTATGCTGGGTCCGCCTCGCCGAGGGTCGCATCGCCGACTGCGCGATCGTGCCGGCGGGTGCGTGGAACCTCGAGCCCGACGGCGTCTATTGCCGCGAGGCGATGTGCCTGCAGGTCACGGACGGCGACCCCGAGGCGTTGAAGAAACGGCTGGAGTGGCTGATGCTCGCGATCGACCCCTCGCTGCCTTTCGTGGTCGAGCTGGTCGCCGCAGGGGAAGGCGCGGGCGTGGCGCCGGCATCCGCCTGAGCCCGGACCGCCGCCGCGCCCGCGGCGCGGCCTTCAGGCACGCAGCTGGCGGTAGGCGCCGCCGAAGTACAGCAGCGGCGCGCGCTCTTCGGCGCGGTCGAAATCGACCACCTCGCTGATGAAGACCACGTGGTCGCCGCCCGCGTGGCGCACCGTGTTGCGGCACTGGAAGCGCGCGCAGCAGCCCGCGAGCAGCGGCACGCCGCCGACCCCCGAGTCGAACTCCAGCCCGGCGAACTTTTCGCCGAGCCGGCTCGCGAAGCGCTGCGACAGATCGGCCTGGTCCTCGGCGAGCACATTGATCGCGTAGTATTCGCAGCCCTCGAAGAGCGTGCGGCTGGGCAGTTCGTTGGCCAGGCTCCACACGATCAGCGGCGGGTCGAGCGACACCGAGTTGAAGGAGTTGACCGTAAGGCCGATCGGCTCGCCGACGGGCGTGCGCGTGGTCACCACGGTGATGCCGGTGGCGAACATGCCGAGCGCGTTGCGGAAGTGGCGCTGGAAGTCCTCGCCGGAAGCTTGCTGTTGGGTCATGGACGGACGGGCGCGGTGGGCCGCGCTGCTCGGGTGGGAGTAAAGCCGGGATTATCGCCGCGCGCGCGGGCAGCGTCGAGCGCGCAGGCAACGCAAGGAACAAAAGGGGACATGAGCGATTTTTCCATCCGCCTGATCGAATGGCAGCGCAAGCACGGCCGCCACGACCTGCCCTGGCAGGGCGGCCACGACCCCTACCGCATCTGGCTGTCGGAGATCATGCTGCAGCAGACCCGGGTCGAGACCGTGATCCCCTACTACGAGCGCTTCCTCGCGCGCTTCCCCGACGTCGCCGCGCTCGCCGCGGCGCCGGTCGAGGACGTCATGGCGTTGTGGAGCGGCCTGGGCTACTACGCCCGCGCGCGCAACCTGCACCGCGCGGCGCGGGTGGTCATGGACGCGCACGGCGGCGCCTTTCCGCGCAGCGCCGCGGCGATCGCCGGGCTGCCCGGCATCGGTCGCTCCACCGCGGCGGCGATCGCCGCCTTCGCCTGGGGCGAGCGTGCGGCGATCCTCGACGGCAACGTCAAGCGCGTGCTGTGCCGCGTCTTCGGCATCGAGGGCTTTCCCGGCGACAAGGCGGTGGAGACGCGGCTGTGGGCGCTCGCCGAGTCGCTGCTGCCGGAGCGCGGGATCGGCCGCTACATCCAGGCGCAGATGGATCTCGGCGCCACGCTGTGCACCCGCGCCCGCCCCGCCTGCGCGCGCTGCCCCTTCCACGACGACTGCGTCGCCCGTCGCGACGGGCGCGTGGCCGCGTTGCCGACCGCGCGCCCGAAGAAGGTGGTGCCGCGGCGTGGTGCGCGCTGTGCGGTGATCCTGCACCAGGGCGCGGTGCTGCTGGAGCGTCGCCCGCCGGCGGGGATCTGGGGCGGCCTGCTGGCGCTGCCGGAATTGCCCGCCGAGGTGGACGACGCCCAGGCCTGGAGCGCCCAGCGTTTCGGCCTGGCCACCGCCGCGCCCCGGCCGCTCGCACCACTCACCCACGCCTTCACCCACTTCGTGCTCGAGCTGCAGCCGCTGCTGCTGCACGCCAGTGCCATCCAAGGCCTGGCCGACGACGGCGCGCTGTGCTGGCTGCCGCTGGGCGCCCACGCCGAGGCCGCCCTGCCCGCGCCGGTGCGGCGCATCCTCGACGGCCTCGCGGCACCGGGCCTCTTCGACGAGGGCGCGCCCGCGCGCGGCGCCTGAGCCTGCGGGGAACGCACCGGCGCGCCGCGACGAGTCGTGCGCGCTCAGGCCTTCTTCGGCATCAGGCCGTGCTCGCGCAGGAACTGCTGGAGGATCTCCAGCCGGCTGACGATATCGTCGAGCTCGAGCAGTTTCTGCTTGGCGAGCAGCGGAATGGGCAGCAGCTCGATGTAGCGCGCGCCCACCCAGGCAGCGTCGTCGAAGTCGTGCGGCGGCGGCAGGCGGTCGCCGAGCTCCTCGACGATCGAGCGCAGCAGCGGCAGAAGCTCGGCCTGCGCGGCGGGCACCGGCTCCGCGGGCGGCTCCTCCAGCCAGCGCACGCTGCCTACCAGGAGGCCGTCGCGCTCGAGCTCGTGGTCGACGATGCGGAAGCGCCGTCCGCCGCGCACCAGCAACTCGAGCACGCCGGGCTGCTCCATGTCCCAGCGCTCGATCAGCGCCTCGGTGCCCACCGGGTGCGGCACGGCGGCTTCGCCGACCTCGTCGCCGGCCGCGATCAGGCAGACGCCGAAGGAGCCGCCCTCGCGCATGCAGCGCGTGACCATGTCCATGTAGCGCGGCTCGAACACGCGCAGCGGCAGTACGCCGCCGGGAAAGAGCACGGTCTTGAGCGGAAACAGCGGGAGGGTGTCGGGCGGCGGGGTCATGGGACGCTCCGGTGCGCAGGGGGCAGCGGTGCCGGCAGGCTTCAGCCGGCCTGCTCGCGATCCTCGCCCCAGCGCGCCATCAGGCTGTGCGGCACGCCGAGCTGGTCGAGGATGCGGGCGACGACGAAGTCGACCAGGTCCTGCACGGTCTGCGGATGGTGATAGAAGCCGGGGTTGGGCGGCAGGATGCACACGCCGAGGCGGGCGAGCTTGAGCATGTTCTCGAGATGGATCGCCGAGTACGGGGTCTCGCGCGGCACGAGCACGAGCTTGCGGCCTTCCTTGATGACGACGTCGGCGGCGCGCTCGATGAGGTTCTGGCTGAGCCCGCCGGCGATCGAGGCGAGGGTGGCGACGGTGCATGGGCACACGACCATGGCGTCGGGCGGGTTGGAGCCGGAGGCCGGCGGGGCGAACCACTCCTCGCGGCCGAACACGCGCAACTGCCCGGGTGCGGCGGTGAAGCGCGCGGAAAGCTCGGCCTCGACCTCGGCCGGGCGCGCGGGCAGGTTCCAGTCCATCTCCTGGCGGGCGACGATCTGCGCGACCTGCGAGTACAGCAACCACACCCGGCAGCCCGCCTGCAGCAGGCATTCGACCAGGCGCACGCCGTAGGGCAGGCCGGAGGCGCCGGTGAAGGCGACGGTGATCGTGCGGGGAGGCGTCATCGAGGTGCGGGAAGGTCGGCGGATGGCGTGAAGCGTACCCCATCCGGCGGACGAGGGGCGCGGCTTCGATACGGTCGCGGGAAGCGGGCGGAGGGCCGCCTGCACTCGCGGCCCTTCGCTGCGCTCCGGGCTGCCCTCGGCCTTGCCGCGTCAATGCGTCATCGTCGGCTCGCACACCGCGCAGCTTTCCAGTGGGAGCGACGCAAGTCGCGATTGCACCGGCAAAGCTGCGTCGACGCGAATCCCGTGCGCCGGAATCGCGACTTGCGTCGCTCCCACGAAAACCGGCACGGCCCCGGGAGTCTCTGCCGCCGCATCCCAGTACCCGTGGAAGGCGGCAGTGAAACCACCGCGGTCGGGGTGACGCTCCGGCAGGAGCGCCGCAAGTCGCGATACGAGGGGCGCGGCTTCGATACGGTCGCGGGAAGCGGGCGGAGGGCCGCCTGCACTCGCGGCCCTTCGCTGCGCTACGGGCTGCCCTCGGCCTTGCCGCGTCAATGCGTCATCGTCGGCTCACACACCGCGCAGCTTTGCAGTGGGAGCGACGCAAGTCGCGATTGCACCGGCAAAGCTGCGTCGACGCGAATCCCGTGCGGCGGAATCGCGACTTGCGTCGCTCCCACGAAAACCGGCACGGCCCCGGGAAGCTCTGCCGCCGCATCCCAGTACCCGTGGAAGGCGGCAGGGAAACTACCGCGGTCGGGGTGACGCTCCGGCAGGAGCGACGCAAGTCGCGATCGCAGCTTTCCAGTGGGAGCGACGCAAGTCGCGATACGCCGATCGCTGGAGCGCGGCCCGCGCCTCACTCCAGGTAGTCGGTGATCAGCTCCCAGCGTCCGTTGCGGATCTGGGCGAGGCGGCCCTTGCGGTTGCCGAGGTGGTCGTCGGCGCTGAAGCGGTAGGCGGGACTGCCGAAGTAGTCGCGGGTGAACGCCATGCCTTCGAGCGTGTGCGCGAAGCGCTCGGGGGTGAGCTCGCGCCCGGTGGCCTCGGCGGTGCGCACGAACAGGTCGGCGAGGGTGTAGCCCATCACGCTCCACACGTTGGGTTCGGTGTTGAAGCGCGCGCGATAGCGCTCGATCCAGGCGGCGAGCTGGCTGTTCGCGCCCTCGGCGTAGGGGTGCGGCAGCACCGAGACGCCGTACAGGCCCTCGACCGCGGCGCCGCCGAGCTCGTGGGTCTGCGCCGAATAGCCGGAGGCGGTGACGAGCATGTCGACGTCCCAGCCGATCTTGCGCGCTTCGGACATGGCGGCGACGGTCTCGCGCACCACGGTGGCGAGCACCACGAGGTCGCAGCGCGCGGCACGCAGGCGCGCGATCTGGCTGGAGAAATCGGTGGCGCCGCGCTTGTAGCTGGTGCGCTCGACGAGCTCGGTGCCGAGCCCGGCCAGCGCCTTTTCGACGCCCTTCATGACTTCCAGGCCGTAGTCGTCGTCCTGGTAGAGCAGGCAGCTGCGCTGGTAGCCGCGCTCGCGCACCATGTGGCGGGTGGCGGCTTCCATGTAGTCCTGATAGGGCGCGAAGTTCTGGAACTTGAGCGGGTGCAGCGGCTCGTAGGTGGCGCGATGCGGCGAGAACGGGAACAGGTGCAGGCGGCCGGCATCGACGATGATCGGCATGCTCGCCATGACCACCGGCGTGCCCATGTTGGCGATGAAGGCGAAGGCCTGGTCGTGCTGCACCAGCTTGCGCGCGGCGAGCACCGCGCGCTTGGGGTCGTAGCCGGCGTCCTCGACCGCAAGGCGGATCTTGCGCCCATGCACGCCACCGCCGGCGTTGGCCTCGTCGAAGCGCATCAGCATGCCGTCGCGCACGGGCACGCCGAGCATGGCGATCGGGCCGGAGAGGTCGGACACGGTGCCGACGACGATTTCATCGGCGCTCACCCCCGCCGCCGTGGCGGGCAGGGCGCAGGCGAGGGACAGCGAGGAGGCGAGCGCGAGCGCAAGCCGACGCAAGGGGCTCATCGGGAGAACTCCTGGAGGTTGGTTGGATTGCCGTGCGCGGCTACGGCAAGGCGACCGCGGAGCGCGCGCGAGTGGCCCGCAAGCCGGGCCGGTGGGTGATGCGAAGCGTGGATCAGAACGGCAGGCGGCGGCGCGGGGCTGCGGCGGCGCCGGGCTTGGGCTCGGGCCTGGTCTCCGCCGGGCGCGCCTTGACCGGCTTGCGCGGCTCGTTGAACTCGTCGAGCGCGAAGCGCACCTTGCCCTCGAGTTCGCAGCCGCGCATGCCCGGCGAGCAGATCGCGCCGCGCACGCGTTGGCAGATTCCATCGAGGTCGTGTGGGCAACTCCAGGCACTCATGGCGGGCTCCGGCGCAAACTGCATGCAGAATTACGAGAGCGTTACTATCGTCTGCTGCAGCGCGAGAATCAAGCGCCGTCCCACCTCGGCGGCCTCACCGGTCGTGCCCCTTCGCTTCGCCCGCGAGTCCGGCCGGGCGCAGCAGCACGACGCCGACGATCACCGCGCCGAACAGCAGCAGCTCCAGCCCCGAGGCGCGCGCCCAGTCGCCGGGCAGGCGGTCGCGCAGCAGCGAGATCAGCGGCGGGATGGCGACGATCACCAGCGCCCCCCAGGCGGCGCCGGCGAGGCGGCGTGCGCCGCCGATGAAGGCGAGCATGAGCAACTCGAAGGAGAACACCAGGCCGAACTGCTCCGGGCTGATGAAGCCGATCCAGTGCGCGTAGAGCCCGCCCGCCAGCCCGGACAGCGCGCCGCCGACCACGAAGGCCTGCATCTTCGCCGCGTCGTTGTCGATGCCGCAGGCGGCGGCGGCGATTTCGTCGTCGCGCACGGCGCGCCAGGCGCGCCCGTGGCGCGAGGCGAAAAGGCGTGCGCAAGCCAGCATCGCGAGCGCGAGCACCGCCACGCTGACCGTGGCCTGCGCTAGGGTGGAGTCCGCGCGCCAGCCGGCGAGGGTGAAGGCCCCCACCGTGAGGCCCGCGGCGCCGTGGGTAAGCGACTCCCAGCGTGCGAGCGCCTCCTCGACGATGAGGGCGAAGGCGAGCGTGCTCATGCCGAAATACAGCCCGCCCAGCCGCCGCGCCGGCAGGCTGGCGAGCGCGCCGCCGAGCGCACCGGCCGCCGCGGCGACGGGCAGGGCCAGCGGC
>NZ_AMXD01000163.1 GCF_000310185.1 Thauera aminoaromatica S2
CCGGCGCGCGGCGGACGCGGCGTGCGCGGGCCGCGCGGATCGGCGTTGAGGTGCGCGTCCTTGCGGCCGGGCTGGGCGTCGTCGTCGCGCGCGCCACGGGATTCGCGCGGGTCGCGGTCGAGGATCTCGATCGCGTCAGACTTCTTCTTCAGGGGCGGGCGCAGCGGCCGGTTCGGTTTGCGAGACATCGACTAGATCCATGATTTTTTCGAGTTCGGTGAGCGCCGGCAGCTCGGTCAGGCTGCGCAGCCCCATCTCGTCGAGGAAGCGCCGGGTGGTGGCGAAGAGCGCCGGCCGCCCGGGCGTGTCGCGGTGGCCGACGATGTCGACCCAGCCGCGCGATTCGAGGGTTTTCAAGACGCTGGGCGAGACCGCCACGCCGCGGATGTCCTCGATGTCACCGCGCGTGACGGGCTGGCGATAGGCGATGATCGCCAGCGTTTCCATGACCGCGCGCGAGTAGCGCGGCGGTTTTTCTTCCTTCAGGCGGTCGAGGTAGACCTGATACTCGGGCCGTGTCTGGAAGCGCCAGCCGCTCGCCAACTGCACCAGCTCGACCCCGCGCCCGGCCTCGAACCACTGCGCGCGCAGCTCGTCGAGCAGGCGGCGCACCAGGTCCGGCCCCGGATCCTCGTCGAAGAGCTTGCGCAGCTCCGACACCGGCAGTGCCCCCGGCGCGGAGAGCAGCGCCGCCTCGACGATGCGCAACCAGGTCTCAGGCGTCGTTGCGGGTGCCATCTGCCAGCTTCACGTAGATCGGCGCAAAGGCCTCGTTCTGGGTCACTTCGACCAGCTTTTCCTTCACCAGCTCGAGCACGGCGAGAAAGCTCACCACCAGGCCGGGCGGGCCGAGCTCGACGTCGAACAAGGCGTCGAACACCACGAAGGCGCCGTCACCGAGCTTGCGCAGGATCGCCGTCATGTGCTCGCGCACCGAGAGCTGCTCGCGGCCGACACGGTGGCTCTGGTTGAGCCGCGCCTTCTTCATGATACGCAGCCAGGCCAGCTGAAGGTCGTGCAGGCTGACCTCGGGCAGGCGCTCGACCACCTTCTCGGCAACGAACACCCCCACCCACTCGAAGTCGCGCTCCACCCGCGGCAGCGCCTCGAGCCGTGCCGCGGCGAGCTTCATCTGTTCGTACTCGAGCAGCCGGCGCACCAGCTCGGCGCGCGGATCCTCTTCTTCCGCACTCGCGCGCGGCGGCCGCGGCAGCAGCATGCGCGACTTGATCTCGAGCAGCACCGCGGCCATCAGCAGGTATTCGGCGGCGAGCTCGAGGTGGGTGGCCCGCATCGCCTCGACGTACTCGAGGTACTGCGCGGTGAGCGGCGCCATCGGCACATCGAGGATGTCGAGGTTGGCCTTGCGGATCAGGTAGAGCAGCAGGTCCAGCGGCCCCTCGAAGGCTTCCAGGAAGACCTGCAGCGCATCGGGCGGAATATACAGGTCTTTCGGCAATTCGAGCAGGGGCTCGCCGTAGATGCGCGCGAGCACATCGAGCGGCGGGCCGGTGTCGATCGGCACCAGGTCGAGCGGCAGGTTCATGGTGCGGCTGCGATCGGGAAGACGGCGTGCGGCGGGCTCAACCGTAGTCCAGGCCCATCGCCTCGCGCACGTCGCGCATGGTCTCCTGCGCAAGCCGGCGCGCGCGCTCGCAGCCGTCGGCGATGATGCTGCGCAGCAGCGAAGGATCGTCCAGATAAGGCTGGGCGCGCTCGTGCAGCACCTCCTGCTCCTTCAGGATCGCCTCCAGCACCGGCTGCTTGCACTCCAGGCAGCCGATGCCCGCGCTGCGGCAACCCCGCTGCACCCAGGCCAGGGTGTCTTCGCCGGAATAGATCGCGTGCAGCTGCCACACCGGGCAGCGCTCGGGCTCGCCCGGGTCGGTGCGGCGCATGCGCGCGGGATCGGTCTGCATGGTGCGCACCTTGCGCGTGACACTCTCGGCGTCCTCGCGCAGGTTGACGGTGTTGCCGTAGGACTTGGACATCTTCTGCCCGTCCAGGCCGGGCATGCGCGCCGCCGGGGTAAGCAGCGCCTCGGGCTCGACCAGGATCATCTTGCCGCTGCCTTCCAGGTAGCCGTAGAGGCGCTCGCGGTCGCCAAGCGAGAGATTCTGGGTTTCGTCGAGCAGGGCCTTGGCCTGCTCGAGCGCCTCGTCATCGCCCTCCTGCTGGAAGCGCGTGCGCAGATCGTGGTACATGCGCGCACGCTTGGCACCGAGCTTGCGCACCGCGTCCTTGGCCTTGTCTTCGAAGCCCGGCTCGCGGCCGTAGAGGTGATTGAAGCGGCGTGCGATCTCGCGGGTGATCTCGATGTGCGGCACCTGGTCCTCGCCCACCGGCACCTTGTCCGCGCGGTAGATCAGGATGTCGGCCGACTGCAGCAGCGGATAGCCGAGGAAGCCGTAGGTCGACAGGTCGCGACCCTCGATCCTCTCCTGCTGCTCCTTCCAGGTCGGCACGCGCTCCAGCCAGCCGAGCGGGGTCATCATCGACAGCAGCAGGTGCAGCTCGGCGTGCTCGGGCACCTGCGACTGGATGAAGAGCGTGGACTGCGCTGGATCGACCCCGGCGGCGAGCCAGTCGACCAGCATGTCCCAGACGCTGTTCTCGATCACCTCGGGGGTGTCGTAGTGCGTGGTGAGCGCATGCCAGTCGGCGACGAAGAACAGGCAGGGGAACTCCTCCTGCAGCTTCACCCAGTTCTTGAGCACGCCGTGGTAGTGGCCGAGATGGAGCCGCCCACTGGGGCGCATGCCGGAGAGGACACGTTCAGCGTACATGGAGCATCAGAATCCGAAGACGAGGGACAGCAGGTAGCGGAACCCGGTTAGCAGCGGCCACAGCAGGGTGCCGAGCACGCCGGTGAACAGCAGCACGAGCAGGATCGGGAAGCCGTAGGGCTCGAGCCGGGCGTACTGCCAGGCCAGCCGGTCGGGCAGCAGGCTGACCGCGATGCGGCCGCCGTCGAGCGGCGGGATCGGCAGCAGGTTGAGCGCCATCAGCACGGCGTTGATCCGGATGCCGGCGTCGGCCATCTCGAGCACCGGCAGCGTGTAGGCGCCCGGCTCGCTGGTGGCGCCGATGCGGAACAGCAGCGCCCACCCGAGCGCCATGACGAAGTTGACGAAAGGCCCTGCAGCCGCCACCCACAACATGTCGGACTTGGGATTGCGCAGGCGCGAGAAGTTGACCGGCACCGGCTTGGCCCAGCCGAAGAGGATGCCCCCGCCACCGGCGAGCGAGCTGAGGGCGAGGATGCCCGCCGGCACCAGGATGGTGCCCACCGGGTCGATGTGGCGCAGCGGGTTGAGCGTGATGCGCCCGGCAAGGTGGGCGGTGGGGTCGCCGAAGTGGCGTGCCACGTAACCGTGCGCGGCCTCGTGCAGCGTGATCGCGAGCACGACCGGGAGGGCCCAGATGGCCAGGGTGGAGATCAGCGAATCCATCGCGGGCTCGGTGGCAAACCCCGGATTCTACAGACCGAAGGGCTCGAGCGGGCCGCGCCCGGCGCGTACCAGCTCGGGCGCACCCGAGGTGAGGTCGATCACGGTGGTGGCCTCGGGACCGCAGTAGCCGGCCTCGATGACCAGCTCGACCAGCTTGCCGAGACGGTCGCGGATCTCCTCCGGGTCGGAGAGCGGCAGGTCCTCGCCAGGCAGGATCAGGGTCGAGGTCAGCAGCGGGCCGTCGATCTCGGCGAGCAGGGCCGACACCACCGCGTGCTCGGGCACGCGCAGGCCGATGGTCTTGCGCTTCGGATGCAGCACGCGGCGCGGCAGCTCCTTGGTGCCTTCGAGGATGAAGGTGTAGGGGCCGGGAGTGACCGCCTTCAGCAACCGGTACTGGCTGTTGTCCACCCGGGCGTAGGTGCCGATCTCGGAGAGGTCGCGACACATCAGCGTGAAGTGGTGGCGCTCATCCACCCCGCGGATGCGGCGGATGCGGTCGAGCAGCGCGGCGTCGCCGACCTGGCAGGCGAGCGCGTAGGCGGAGTCGGTGGGCAGCGCGACGAGGCCGCCGCCACGCAGGATCTCGGCGGCCTGACGGATCAGCCGCGCCTGCGGCTGTTCGGGATGAAGGGAGAAATACTGGGCCATGATCGGATGCTCGATGGGGCGCGCGCCCTAGCGCGCGGAGGATGCGGCCGCCGCGAGCGCCGCGGTGGTGGCCTGCAGACGGCTCCACACCGGCTCGAGGTCGGCAGGCAGCGGATTGCAGCGACCGACGTCGACCATGCTCTCCTGCACACCATGGAAATCGGACGCGCGCGAGGCCAGCAGCCCGCGCTGGCGCGCGAGGCTCGCGAAGCGACGCATCTCGTCCTCGGTGTGCGCACCGGCCACCACCTCGACGGCCTCACCGCCGGCGGCGACGAAGCGGTCGAAGAGCTCGCCCATGGCGACGGAGGACAGCCGGTAGCGCGCCGGATGCGCGACCACCGCGATGCCGCCGGCGGCGCGGATCCAGCCCACCGCCTGCTCGAGCGTCGCCCAGCGGTGCTCGACGAAGCCGGGCTTGCCGCGCACGAGATAGTGGTCGAAGACCGTCTTCACGTCGGGCATCACGCCGCTCGCGACCAGATGGCGGGCGAAGTGCGCGCGGCTCACGAGCGCGGGGTTGCGCGCGAAGCGGCAGGCACCCGCGAAGGCATCGGGGATGCCGACGCGCGCGAGCTCGTCGCCAATGCGCCGCGCGCGCCCGTCGCGTCCGGCACGCAGGGCGGCGAGACCGGCACACAGTTCGGCGCTCCCGGGATCGACGCCCAGGCCCACGATATGGACGGTCTCGCCGGCGAAGGAGACCGAGATCTCGACGCCCGGCACGAAGGCCAAGCCATGGGCGCGGGCGACAAGCTGCGCGGACGCGATGCCGCCAAGTTCGTCGTGATCGGTCAGCGCGAGCAGCTCGACGCCGTTGGCGATCGCGCGCAACACCAGCGCTTCGGGCTCGAGCCAGCCGTCCGAGACGGTGGAATGGCAGTGCAGGTCGACGTTGAGGGCGTGCAGCCGCGAGGCTGACGGAACGCTCATGGGACTCCGGAGGAGGAACGGCAGGATCGGGATGATATCAAAGGCGCCGGGACTGCGCCGGCATGGGCCATGCGGCGACCTGCGGACGGGCAGGCGCGAGCAGCCGTCGATCGTGCGGCCGTGTGGCCTGCGACGCCTGCCGCACCCGCGTCCGCCCGCCGTATCATTGCACCCGAACCCCCGGCCCCGATCGATGAGCTTTGTCCCCCCCGCCCCACCTGTCGCCGAACTGCGCCGCTGCCCCAGCTGCAATCGCTGGGGCGGATGGCGGCGCGTGGGCGAGGACGGCAGCACCGTCGAACTGCATCCCACGGAGCAGCGCGGCCCCTGCCGGGAAGGCCCCTGGCACGGCTCGCTGCGCGGGCCGCGCAACGCCTGCGGGCAGTGGTTGCGGTGGATCGAGATCGTGCCGGAGACGGTGGATCAGTCGCCCTCGCCCCCGGAAGCATCGGCCTCGCCCCCCGCTTCCGCCGCGCCGGCGGCCTCCTCTGCGGTCTCCCCCGCAGCGGCAGCCTGAGCTGCGGCCGCCTGCGCGGCGGCGATCATGTGCGCGCGCGTCTCCGGCGTCTCCAGGCTGATGCGCCCGAGCGCGCCGTCGCGATAGTCCTGCAGCAGGATCTGCGCCGCCTTCTCCAGGTCCAGCCCACCGCCCTTGACCAGGCAGCCGCGCCGCCGGCCCACCGCCTCGACCAGCGCCGGGCCGTCGAGCGCGACCATCGCGGCGGCGTCGAGCCGGTAGCGCACCGCCAGGCGATCGGGGTAGCGCGCGATGAGGATCTCGCCGAGGAAGGCCGCCACCTCCTCGTCGATCACCGCGTTGCGGCCGATGGCGTGGCTCGCCGCCAGCATGTAGCCGTCGGCATCGTGGTCGATCTTGGGCCACATCATGCCGGGCGTGTCGGTGAGCGTCATGCCGGGACCGAGATCCAGCGTCTGCTGGTGCTTGGTGACTGCAGGCTCGTCGCCCACCTTGGCCACCTTGCGCTTAAGCAGCGCGTTCATCAGCGTCGATTTGCCGACGTTGGGAATGCCCATGATCATCATGCGCAGCGGCTTGACGCCATCGTCGCGGTGCGGCGCGAGCTGGCGGCACAGCGCCGGCACGCGCGCCACCTCGGCCGGGCTCTTGGCCGAGATCGCCACCGCCTTCACGCCGGGCAGGCGATTGTAGGACTCCATCCAGGCACGTGTGACCTCGGGGTCGGCGAGGTCGGACTTATTGAGCAGCTTGAGGCAGGGGCGGTTACGAAAGCGGCGCAGCTCGGCGATCATCGGGTTGCTGCTGGCCTCGGGCAGGCGCGCGTCGACGACCTCGATGACCACGTCGGTCATGGCCATCGCCTCGGCCGCCTTCTTGCGCGCGGAGGCCATGTGTCCGGGGAACCACTGGATGGGCATGGAGAGACCTGGATTGACTGTCGGGGGGCGGATTATCCCACTGCCGGACGCCGGCACGCGCCCCACGCGCACGCCGCATGCGATCGAACTGAAAAATAAGTTCACGCATCCGCGCAAAAGCGTGTATCTTGCCGCTCGCAGTCGATTCAAGCAGTGGTTGTTGGTGTGGTTGCCAGCGTGTTCCAAGAGAACGCGTGTCGGTTTGATGCCTCCCTGATTACGTTTCTTGATCGTTCCTGCACTTCGGGGCGCAAGCCCGCAATTCTTTATATGGAACGCAAAATGAGCACTCAAACCGGTACCGTCAAGTGGTTCAACGACGCCAAGGGCTTCGGCTTCATCACCCCGGAAGGCGGCGGCGACGACCTCTTCGCCCACTTCTCGGAAATCCAGAGCAAGGGTTTCAAGAGCCTGGCCGAAAACCAGCGCGTCGAATTCGAAGTCAAGACCGGCCCCAAGGGCCTGCAGGCGGCCAACATCCGCCCGCTGTAATCGACCCGACGTCCTCGACGTCGATCGATTGATTCAAAACGCGGCCCTGCGCCGCGTTTTTGCATTTGCGGCGGCCTCGGGCCGCCCTTCCGCACCAACGGAGCGCGCCGGACGCGCAAGCCCGCGGCCACCCGCC
>NZ_AMXD01000164.1 GCF_000310185.1 Thauera aminoaromatica S2
CCCCGCGCTACGCCCGCCTGCGCCGCCGCGTGCTGCGCGAGTGCGAGCCGCTGCTGTGGGGCGGCAAGCCGTGGTGAGACGGCGCCCCACGGCGGCGGCGCGACAGACCGCGGTCATCGTGCTGTAACCGCAGCCGCCGATGATGCGCGCCCTCGAACCCCGGATGAACGACATGGACCTGCTGCTCTGGCGTCACGCGGAAGCGGTGGACGGCAGCCCCGACCACACCCGCGAACTCACCCCCCGCGGTCTCAAGCAGGCGCGTCGCATGGCGCGTTGGCTGGAAGACAACCGGCCGAAGAACCTGAAGGTACTGGTCAGCCCCACGCTGCGCACCCGCCAGACCGCGACCGCCTTCACCGACGACTTCGAGATCGTCGGCGGCCTGGGCCCGGACGGCAACGTCGCCGACATCCTCGCCGCCACCGGCTGGCCCGAGGGCAACGGCGCCGCCCTGGTGGTCGGCCACCAGCCCGCCCTTGGCCGTCTGTGCGCGCTGCTGCTGTCGGGCAGCGAGGCCGACTGGACGATCAAGAAGGGTGCGCTGTGGTGGTTTACCAACCGCGTGCGCGAGGACGAGACGCAGACGGTGCTGCGCGCGGTGATTCCCAGCGAGCTGGTGTAAGGCGCCAGGCGTGAGGAGCGCGGGGCGCCCCGCTGCTCACGCCTGGCGCTCCCATTGAATTCCTCGCCGCGAGCACGGTCCAACCCGTCGTGAAATATCCCGGACGGCAGGCTCGCGCACGGTCCTCGAAGCCCGTGGAGGGCTCGCTTGTGCTTTGCGATGCAATGCGTAAGATGCCGTCTTCCTTCCGGAACGGACCATGCTCGAACGCTTTCTGCCCACTCGCGAGGCCATCACGCAAAGTCGCATGCTGCGCTGGCTGGGGCCGCGCCTGCACGACCCGCTGCTGTGGCACGTCAACCGGCGCTCGGTGGCACGCGGCGTGGCGATGGGCGTGTTCTTCGGGCTGATGATCCCGATCGCGCAAATCCCGGCGGCAGCGATCGCCTCGCTGCTGCTGCGCGGCAACCTGCTGATCGCGGCAGCCTCCACGCTGGTCAGCAATCCGCTCACCTACGGTCCGCTCTACTACTTCGCCTACCAGCTCGGCGCGGGCGTGATCGGCCGCCGCACGCCAGCCGCGCTCACCGCGGACGACGTCGAGGCGCCGGTGCGCGCCATCGACTCGCTCGCCCAAGCCTGGGCCTGGATCGGCGGCATCGGCCAGCCGCTGCTGGTCGGCATGGTGATCATGGCGGTGACGGGCGCGCTCGTCGCCTACTGGGGCACGCAGCTGGTGTGGCGGCTCCGCGTCGCCGCCCGTCGTCGCCGCCAGCGCCGCGAGCGCAGCGCGCGCGCATCCGCGCAGGCTATTGGAAGCGCCTGAACGCGGGCGTATCCTTCGCATCCCCTCATCCGCCCAACGGACGGCCATGGCCATGGAAGAGTGCATCCCCGACGGTACGGTCGCGATCATCGACGGCGTCCGCCGCATCTACTACGACGGCTACTGGCTCAAGGCCTACGAGCCGCCGGCGGACACGCTCGACGCCAAGAAGCGGCTGATCCAGGCGCTCACCCGGCGCCTGTTCAACCATGTCGAGCACGGCATCAACATCCCCGGCAAACGCCTCGACGATGCGCGCCGCGCCTACGAGACCGAGGAGGACCCCGCGCGCAAGCGCGTCAAGGGCGCGATGTACGCGGGCGCGCTGTTCAACCGCGCCACCGACATCTTCACCAAGCTGGTGGAGTTGCAGGAGCTGGGCATCGAGATCGCCACCGACAACCCGCTCATGCGCGAATGCGGCGGCTGCCTGCAGGAGGCGCTCAAGCTCGGCCGCCTGGTGCTGCACCGCAGCGGCGACGAGGGCATCGACGAACTGTGGGGCGAGCCCTTCCGCGCCTTCTCGATCCCGGTCGAGGCCTTCTACGAGAGCCGCTACATCAAGATCGCCCAGGCGCTGCGCGAGGTCGACCGCATCGCTGCAGTGATGGCCGCCACCTTCGCCACGACGCCGCTCTTCCGCGGAATCGAGCCGCTGGTGTTCGACTTCGCGCGCATCGCCAAGATCAAGTGCGAGACCTTGCGCACCGACCCGGACATCTTCGACGTGTGGGCGGAGTTCGTCACCGCCTCGGAGCGCCTCGCCGCGCTCACGCCGGCGCTCGGCCCGGGCGCCGACGAGTGCACCCGCCAGCTCGCCGCCGACGGCCTGCACCTGATCCTGCAGGGGCGCAACCTGGTCACCGACATCATCCGCGCACGCGTGACCATGCCCAAGAGCGCGCGCGAGTTCATCGAGCGCTGCGAGACCTTCGCGGCACGCGCGCAGGCGGCCTCGCATCCCCCGCTCGCTGCCGCCAACGTGGGCCTGGGCGAGACGCGCGCGTAAACAAACAGCGCGCGCGGGGGCGTGCGCGGAGAAGCATCGCGACTTGCGTCGCTCCTACAGGAGAGGCCGCTCGCGCCTCACAGGATGATCCCGCCGCCCAGGCACACCTTCGACTCGTAGACCACGACGCTCTGCCCGGGGGTCACCGCCCACTGCGGCTGGGCGAAGGCGATCTCGGCGCGGCCGTCGGCGATGCGGTCGATCTCGCAGGGCTGGTCGGGGGTGCGGTAGCGTGGCTTGGCGGTGTACACCCAGTGGGAGTGCGGGTCGCGTCCGGCGATCCAGTTCAGCTCGCCGGCGACCAGGTGGTCCCTGAGCAGCGCGGGGTGGGCGTGGCCCTGGACCACGTAGAGCACGTTGGCCTTGACGTCCTTCTGCGCCACGTACCAGGCCTCGTGTTCGCCCGCCTCGTCCTGGTGGCCCTTGAGGCCGCCGATGTGGAGGCCCTTGCGCTGGCCGATGGTGTGGTACATCAGGCCCTGGTGCTCGCCGAGCACGCGGCCGTCGTCGAGCGCGCGGATCTCGCCCGGCCGGGTCGGCAGGTAGCGCATCAGGAACTCGCGGAAGGGGCGCTCGCCGATGAAGCAGATGCCGGTGGAGTCCTTCTTCTCGGCCACGTGCAGCCCGGCCTCGGCGGCGATCCGGCGCACCTCGCGCTTGTACAGCGCGCCGAGCGGGAACATCGTCTTGGCGAGCTGCTCCTGGTTGAGCCGGTAGAGGAAGTAGCTCTGATCCTTGGTGCCGTCCTCGGCCTTGAGCAGCTGGTACTCGCTGCGGCCGTCGTTGGCCCACTCGCGCACCTGGGCGTAGTGGCCGGTGGCGATGCGTTCGGCACCGAGCTGCATGGCGTGGTCGAGGAAGCAGCGGAACTTGATCTCGGAGTTGCACAGCACGTCCGGGTTGGGCGTGCGCCCGGCCTCGTACTCGTGCAGGAAGTCGGCGAACACGCGGTCCTTGTATTCGGCGCTGAAGTTGACCACCTCGAGGTCGATGCCGATCACGTCGCACACCGAAGCCACGTCGACGAGGTCCTGCCGCGTCGAGCAATATTCCGAATCGTCGTCGTCCTCCCAGTTCTTCATGAACAGCCCGGTGACCTGGTAGCCCTGACGTTTCAGCAGCAGCGCGGTCACCGCCGAGTCCACCCCGCCGGACATGCCGACCACCACCTTCATCCCCGCCCCGTCCTGCCTTCCATGCCGACTACTGGACATTCGGTCCACCTCCATTGAGCCATTCCGCGAGCGGCAGCACGACCGCCGGCTCGCCATTGTCGACGAACCAGCTGTCGACCACGTAACGTTGTCCCGGACGGTCGTCGCCGTCCATCTCTCCGATCACCAGCCCGTCCTCGGTGCAGTTGCAGCCCGCCAACGCCTGGCCGGGCGGCAGGCGCTCGAAGCGCTCCTCCACCGACAGCGCTTCGATCACCGCGCTGAAATGCTGCAGGATCAGCCGGGTGCGGCGCGCCGGTTCGACCACGCGATGGAAGCGCAGCGCGCCGCGCGCCTCGAGCAGCTGCAGCAGCCGGGTCGTGGAGGTCGAGTGATCGATGCAGTCCATGCGCCCGTCCGCGCCCTCGTCGAGCAGGTTGCCGGCGCGGTCGGCCGCGATCGCCGTCTGGGTCGCGGCCACCCGGTACAGCCCGCCCACCGCCTCGGCGAGGCGCTCGCGCTCCTCCCCGGCGCTGCGTGCCGCAGCGAGGCGTTCGCCGATCCGGCGCAGGGTGGACTCGCGCACGCGCACGCTGCCCTCGCTCGCGCAGCCGTAGTTGTAGCAGATGTTCACGCGCGCGCCGCCGGCGGGGCCCTGCGCCCCCGCCATCGCCCACGTCGTCGCCGGCAGGGCGAGCAGCGCGGGCAGCAGCAGGCGGAGCGCAGGTGCCATCATCCCGTTCAGCGGTGATGCACCAGCGCCAGCGGATGGCGCTGCCCGGCGATCCAGTCCTCGATGCACTGCAGGATCAGCGGGCTGCGGTGGCGATCGGCGCATGCGCGCACCTCGTCGAGCGTCAGCCACACCGCGCGCACGATGCCCTCGTCCAGCCTGCGCCCGGACTCCTCGCCGCACAGACGGCCGCCGTAGGCGAAGCGCAGGTAGGTGATGTCGCCCTGGGGGCGGGTCCACTGATAGATGCCGACCAGGTATTCCGGCTCGAAGTGGTGGGCGGTCTCTTCCAGCACCTCGCGCACCGTGGCCTGCAGCAGAGACTCGCCCTCCTCGAGGTGGCCGGCAGGCTGATTGAAGCGCAGGCCTTCGGGCGTCTCCTCCTCGACGAGCAGGAAGCGGCCGTCGCGCTCGATGATGGCGGCGACGGTGACATTGGGTTTCCAGGGACGATCCTTCACTTCGATGCTCCAGGCGCATGAAGGCCCGCATTCTAGCGCGCACCACCGGGGATGGAGGAGCACCGCTTGCCCGTCGACCGCGCTGGCGCCCGGTCTGCGACGACGGTCGCGGCTTTGCGCGCGGCCCGCGTCCTCGGCACGGCTTTACGCTAGAATCCGAAGGCTTTGCGCCCCGTGGACGATCGAGGGTGCGCGACGAACCCATCCAGCGAACATTTTTCAAGGCGGAGATCTTCATCATGTCCATGGCTGACCGCGACGGCTTCATCTGGCAGGACGGCAAGCTCGTTCCGTGGCGCGAGGCGACCACCCACGTCCTCACCCACTCGCTCCACTACGGCCTCGCCGTGTTCGAGGGCGTCCGTGCCTACAACACCGTCAGCGGCACCGCGATCTTCCGCCTCGCCGAGCACACCCAGCGCCTGATCAATTCCGGCAAGATCTACATGATGGACATCCCCTATTCCAAGGATGAACTCATGGAGGCGCAGAAGGAGGTCGTGCGCGCGAACAAGCTCGAGTCCTGCTACCTGCGCCCGATCGCCTTCTACGGCTCGGAAAAGATGGGCATCTCCACGCTCGGCGCGCGCGTCCATGTCGCGATCGCGGCCTGGCCCTGGGGCGCCTACCTCGGCGAGGAAGGCCTGCAGAAGGGCATCCGTGTGAAGACCTCGTCCTACACCCGCCACCACGTCAACTCGACGATGCCGCGCCCCAAGCTGTCGGCGACCTACCCGAACTCGATCCTCGCCAACCTCGAGGTCACCCGCATGGGCTACGACGAGGCCCTGCTGCTCGACAACCAGGGCTTCGTCGCCGAGGGCGCAGGCGAGAACCTCTTCATCGTCAAGGACGGCCGCATCTACGAGCCCGAGATCGCCTCCGCGCTCACCGGCATCACCCGCGACTCCATCCACGTGATCGCGCGCGAGCTCGGCTACGAGGTCGGCACCAAGCGCCTGACCCGCGACGACATCTACCTCGCCGACGAGGCCTTCTTCACCGGCACCGCCGCCGAGGTCACCCCGATCCGCGAGCTCGACGACCGCCAGATCGGCGAAGGCAGGCGCGGCCCGGTCACCGAGAAGATCCAGACCCGCTTCTTCGACGTCGTCAACGGCCGTGCGCCCGAATACGCGCACTGGCTCGCCCACGTCTGATTTCCACGCTCCGAGGATTCCGTCATGGTTGAGAACACCGACAAGACCCAGGCCGTCGTCACCACCGCCAAGGACCTGCCGCTGCACTGCCCGCCGCCGGGCGCGCCGCTGTGGGCCCGCCACCCGCGCGTGTTCCTCGACATCCTGAAGACCGGCGAGGCGGTCTGCCCGTACTGCAGCGCGCACTACGTGTTCAACGGCGAGCGCCCCAAGGGCCATCACTGAGAACCCGGGTGCCGGGCCGGAATGGCCCGCGACCCGACCGGACCACGGGGGCTGCGGCCCCCGTGGTCTTTACGATCCACCCACAATAACAACACAACCTTGAGCAGACCTGTCTTCACCACCGCCCTCGAAGCGGAAGCCGCCTTCTACCGCGCACTCTCCGAGGGCGACTTCGAGGCCTTGATGGCCGTCTGGTCGGAAGAGGAGGAGGTCGTCTGCGTCCAGCCGGGCGGCCCGCGCATCGTCGGCCTGGCCGCGGTGCGCGAGATCTGGCGGCAGATCCTCGCCGACGGCGCCCGCATCCGCATCGACATCAGCCATGCGGTGACCAGCTCCACCGCGATGATGGCGATGCACTGCGTGCTCGAGCGCCTCGCCACCGACGGTCCCACCCCGCGTACCGCGACCATCGCCGCGACCAACGTCTTCGTGCGCGGCGCCGACGGCTGGCGCATGGTGCTGCACCACGCCTCGCCGGTGCCCGAGATCTCGGGTCCCGAGGATTCGACACCGCGCGTGCTGCACTGAGCCCGCCCGCGCACGGCGACTCGTCCGCGGCGGCGTGACCCGGTCGCGCTTCGCGGCCTAGAATCGCGCCAACCGCCGCCCGGGCCGGCATCGCCGGGCGAGCTTCCCCGCCTTCGCCCTGCCTGGAACCGCCCATGCGCCACCCCCTGCCCGCAGCAGAGCTTTTCAAGGCCTACGACATCCGCGGCATCGTCGACACCGTGCTGACTCCCACGGCGGTGCGCGCGATCGGCCACGCGATCGGCTCCGAAGCCGCGGTGCGCGGCCAGCGCGCGATCGCGGTGGGCCGCGACGGCCGCCGGTCCGGCCCG
>NZ_AMXD01000165.1 GCF_000310185.1 Thauera aminoaromatica S2
CGAGGCCGCGGCGCGGATCGCCGGCGACCGGGTGGAAGTCGGCGGCCGTACCACCCTGCCTGCGCTCGTGGACTGGCTCGCCACCCTGCACGCCGAGCAGCGCCTGCGTCCGACGCGACTGGAGTTGCAAGCCGCCGGTACCGACGGGCTGGCGCGCTTCGACGCCATGTTCGAGGTGGGCGGACAGTGAAGTTCACCACCGGCGCAGCCATCTTCGCCGCGAGCGTGGGGGCACTGCTCGTCGCAAGCGCGCCCGCGCGGCTGCTCGACGCAGCGCTCGATCATGCCAGCGCAGGGCGCTTCCGCCTGGTGCTGGCCGAGGGCACGCTGTGGAACGGCCAGGGACGTCTCGCAAGCGCGGACGGCAGCGCATCGCTGAGCCCGATCACCCGCCTGCGCTGGGCGTTCGAGCCCTCCGCGCTGGCGGGTGCGCGGCTACGCTGGCAGCTGACCATCGACGGCGGCGCCCCCGCCACGCTGGAGATCGATCCTGGCGGCGTCGCCCTGCAGCGCCTCGCGGTGCAGCTGCCGCCCGCCACCGCGTTCGCCGCAGTTCCCCATGCGATCGCGCGCGCCGGTTGGCGCGGCGTCCTCGAGCTGAACGTTCCCGCGCTCGCCTGCGGCTGGGGCGGACGCTGCGCGGGCACGCTGCAGGCGGAGTGGCGCGCCGGCGGCGTGGACATCCTGCCCGGCCAGGCGCTCGGCGACCATCGCATCGTCGCCGCGATCGCAGCGCCGGTGACGACGCTGGAGATCAGCGCCCTGCGCGGGCGCGCGCTCGCCGTGAATGGCAAGGTGGAACTCTCGGGCGGGCAGCGCCCGCGCGTCGATCTCGATGTCGGCGGCGATCCCCGGCTGCTTGGCCGCCTGGAAGGCATGCTCGCGGAGCTACGCCCGACACGCGATGGCGAGCGCATGCGGATCCGTTTCTGAATCACCCCCCGCCGCACTCCGCCGCGTGCGCGGGATCGCCCTCGTCGAAGCGTAAGAAACCCTTCACGCCCGCGTAATCCGGCGCAGGAAAACTCGTGGCTTTTCCGACCCTGCATCCGGAGTGATGAAGCAATGAAGAAGCCCGATACGCTCGACGACCTTCCGACCAACCTCTCGTCCAACGAGCACTTCCAGTCCGTCGTGGAGCGTGCGGTCAGCCGCCGCGGCTTCCTGAAGAGCGGCCTGGGCCTCTCGGCCGTCACCTTCCTGTCGGGCTCGCTCGCTGCCTGTACCTCGGACGACGACACGCCCGTGGCCGGCACCCCGACCGCCGGGACGCCCCCTGCGCCTGCACCTGCCGCGGGGCCGCTCCTCGGCTTCGCCGCCGTCGCCACATCGAGCGGCGATGCGATCGTCGTCCCCGCGGGCTATTCGGCGCAGATCTTCACTCCCTGGGGATCGCCGCTGTTCAGCGACTCCCCCGCATGGCGAGCGGACGGCACCAACACCGGTGAAGAGCAGGCTCGCCAGGTCGGCGACAACCACGACGGGATGAGCTACTTCCCGATCGACGGATCGAACGAAGGCCTCCTGGTGATGAACCACGAGTACTGCAACTACGAGTATCTGTTCGGCGCCGAATTCATGACGCCGTGGACGGCGGACAAGGTCTCCAAGGCGCTCAACGCGCATGGGGTCTCGGTCCTCCACGTCAAGAAGAACGGCGCGGGGCGCTGGGAAGTCCACATCGGCTCGCCGTACAACCGCCGGATCACCGGCAAGACGCCGATGACGCTGACCGGCCCCGCCGCCGGCGACGCCCTCCTGCGCACCACGGCGGACCCCAGTGGCCTCAACGTCTTGGGAACGCTGAACAACTGCGCCAACGGCAAGACGCTGTGGAACACCTACCTGACCTGCGAAGAGAACTTCAACGGCTATTTCGCCACCGCAGCGACCCCGGCACCGACGCGCAGCGCGGCCTTCGTCCGCTACGGCATCAGCGCCGGCGGTTCCGGCTACCGCTGGCACGAGCATGAGGACCGCTTCGACTACGCCAAGGAACCCAACGAGGCCAACCGCTTCGGCTGGGTCGTCGAGATCAATCCCTTCGAGCCCGGCTCCACGCCGAAGAAGCGCACCGCGCTCGGCCGCTTCAAGCATGAAAACGCCGAGATGAGGCTCGCCGCAGACAAGCGCGTGGTCGTCTACATGGGCGACGACCAGGCCAACGATTACATCTACAAGTTCGTGTCCGATGGCGTTTTCGACGCAAGCCGTGGGCTTGCGAACGGCAACCTGCTCGACGCCGGCAAGCTGTATGTGGCCAAATTCGACGCCGGCGCGGCCAGCGGCGACTTCATGGGTGTTGGGGAATGGCTGCTGCTCGACAAGGCGGCCAACCCCACGCTGGCGGCAGACGCCCGCTTCGCCACCCAGGCCGAAGTCCTGATCCACGCCCGCCTCGCCGCCGACGCTGTCGGTGCGACGAAGATGGATCGCCCGGAGTGGATCACCACGCATCCGCAAACCGGCGAGGTCTATTGTGCCCTGACCAACAACTCCGGCCGGACCACGACGGACGAGGCGAACCCGCGCGCACAGAACCGCTACGGACAGATCGTGCGCTGGCGCGAGGCCGGCGACGACGCCGCCGCGATGACTTTCGAGTGGGATCTCTTCGTGCTCGCAGGCAACCCGGTGGCTTACCCCGACCGCCAGGACCTGCGCTCCGGTTCCGCGAACGTATCCGCCGACAACACCTTCAACAGCCCCGACGGCATCGGCTTCGACGGCGCGGGCCGGCTGTGGATCCAGACCGACGGAAACTTCTCGAATAGCGGCGACTACGCGGGCCAGGGCAACAACCAGATGCTGGTCGCCGACCCCGAGAGCAAGGAGATCCGCCGCTTCCTGGTCGGACCTTCGGGCTGCGAGATCACCGGCCTTGCCTTCTCCCCCGACTACCGGACCATGTTCATCAACGTGCAACATCCCGGCGAGGCCGGTTCGCATCCGCGCGCACCGGACGCGAGCATGCGCGGGAGCCTGTCGATGGACGAGTATCTTGCGCAGAACCCGCTCGCGTTCAGTCAGTGGCCCGAGGCCGGCGGCGGTCGCCCACGCTCGGCGACCGTCGTGATCACGAAGGATGACGGGGGCGTGGTCGGCTCCTGATCCCACGGCGAAACGAACAGGGCAGCGCGAGCGCTCGAGGGACCCGCTCGCGCCGCCCTGGTTGTCCAAGGGCCGGACGCGCGCCCAAGCGACGCCCATCGCGGCGGACGGGCGCCGCGCCCCGACTATTCTGTGCGGTGCGGCTCGGCGAGGTAGTCGCGGGTGCGCATCTCGATCAGGCGGCTCACCGTGCGCACGAACTCGTGGGCGTTGTGGCCCTCGGTGTAGAGGTCGTGCGCCTCGACCGCCGCGCTCATGATGAGCTTGACGCGGTGGTCGTAGAGCACGTCGATCAGCCAGGTGAAGCGGCGTGCCTCGGAGGCGTTGCCGACCAGCATCTTGGGCACGTTCGACAGGATCACCGTGTGGTGCTCGCGCGCGATCTCGAGGTAGTCGTTCTGCGAGCGCGGGCCGCCGCACAGGCTGGCGAAGTCGAACCAGATCACCCCCGGGGCCTGGCGTACCACGTCGATGTTGCGCCCGAGGATCTCGACGCTACCGCCGCGGCCCTCGCTCGCGGCGAGGCGGCGGAAGTCCTCGGCCATCTTGCGCTTGGCCGCGTCGTCGTGCGGCACGAGGTAGATCTCCATCTTCTCGAGCGTGCGCAGGCGATAGTCGGTGCCGTGATCCACCTCGATGACGTCGAAGCGCTGCTTGATCTTCTCGATCGTGGGCAGGAAGTTGATGCGCATCAAGCCGTTGGGATAGAGGCCGTCGGGCGGATAGTTCGAGGTCATCACGAAGATCACGCCGCGGTCGAAGAGCGCGTCGAGGAGCCGCCCCAGGATCATCGCGTCGGCGATGTCGGAGACGTGGAACTCGTCGAAGCACAGCAGCCGGGTATGCTCGGAGATGCGGTCGGCGACCTTCTGCAGCGGATCGGGTGCGTTGTTGAACTTGCGCAGGTCGTTCTGCACCTCCTGCATGAAGGCGTGGAAGTGCACCCGGCGCTTGCGGCGATACGGCACCGAGTCGTAGAAGCAGTCCATCAGGAAGCTCTTGCCGCGCCCCACGCCACCCCAGAAGTAGACGCTGCGCGGCATCTTGGGCTTGTTCAGGAACTGCTTGATGCGGCTGCCCTGGCGCGCCGCCTTGAAGCCGACGAGCTCGGTGTACAGGCCCTGCAGGCGCTGTGCTGCGGCGCGCTGGGCGGGATCGGACTGGTAGCCGCGCGTCTTCAGCAGGGCTTCGTAGGCGTCGATCATCCCGTGCTGGGGAACGTTCAGGATGCGGTGAGGCATAGGAAATCGGTCAGGAGCGTTGATCGGAGGACTGCAGGTTAACGCAAAAAGGGGTGGGCGCAGGGAAGCCCCCGCACCTCACCCCTCACAGCTCACGCCTCGCTCAGAAGTGCAGCGGACGCTTGTCGCAGGCGAGCGCGGCCTCGTGCACCACTTCCGACAGGGTCGGGTGGGCGTGGCAGATGCGCGCCAGGTCTTCCGAGCAGCCGGCGAACTCCATCGCCACCACGGCTTCGGAGATCAGCTCCGACGCGTTGGCGCCGATGATGTGCACGCCGAGGATGCGGTCGGTAGTGGCGTCGGCCAGCATCTTGACGAAGCCGGTCGAGTCGCCCATGCCGAGCGCGCGGCCGTTTGCCAGGAAGGGGATCTTGCCGACCTTGTAGGCCACGCCGGCGGCCTTCAACTGCTGCTCGGTCTTGCCGACCCAGGCGATCTCGGGGCTGGTGTACAGCACCCAGGGCACGGTGTCGAAGTTGCAGTGGCCGGCCTGGCCCGCCATCAGCTCGGCGACCATGACCGCCTCTTCCATCGCCTTGTGCGCGAGCATCGGCCCGCGCACCACGTCGCCCACCGCCCACACGCCGGGCAGGTTGGTCTTGCAGTGGTCGTCCACCTCGATCTGGCCGCGCTCGTTGAGCTTGAGCCCGACGGCTTCGGCGTTGAGGCCCTGGGTGTTGGGCACGCGGCCGACGGAGACGATCAGGCGGTCGGCTTCGAGCTTCTGCTCGGCGCCGTCCTTGTCCTTGTAGGCGATGCTGACGCCCTTCTTGCCCACCTTGACCTCGCCGATGGTGACGCCGAGGCTGAACTTGAGGCCCTGCTTGGTGAAGACCTTGAGCGCTTCCTTGGCCACGTCCTGGTCGGCGAGCGAGAGGAACTCGGGCATGGCTTCGAGCACGGTGACCTCGGCACCGAGGCGACGCCACACCGAGCCCATCTCGAGGCCGATGACGCCGGCGCCGATGACGGCGAGCTTCTTCGGCACCGCGTCGAGGTCGAGCGCGCCGACGTTGTCGCAGACGATCTTGTTGTCGACCGGCACGCCCGGCAGGTGGCGCGGGGCCGAGCCGGTGGCGACGATGACCTGCTTGGCGGTGACGAGCTCTTCGCCGACCTGGACCTGCCAGCCGGCGTCGCCCTTGCCGACGAAGGCGCCATGGCCGTTGAGCAGGGTGACCTTGTTCTTCTTGAACAGGCCCTTGATGCCGCCGGTGAGCTGGTCGACGATGCCCGACTTGCGGGCGATCATCTTGGGCACGTCGATCTTGGGCGTGCCGACGCTGATGCCCTGGCCTTCGAAGGCGTGGCCGGCTTCCTCGAACAGGTGCGAGGTGTGCAGCAGCGCCTTGGAGGGAATGCAGCCGACGTTCAGGCAGGTGCCGCCGAGGCGCGGCTCGCCCTTCGGGTCGGCGTAGGGATTGGATTCGCAGCAGGCGGTCTTGAAGCCGAGCTGCGCGGCACGGATCGCGGCGACGTAGCCGCCGGGGCCGCCGCCGATGACGAGGACGTCGAATTCTTTGGACATTGGGTTACCCGTGAGGAGTTGAGAGTCAGGAGTCGGGTGCGAACAGGCGCCCTGCGGGCGCCCAGGCAAGGCGAACCGCGAGGCATGGAGCGCTCACCGCTCCTTGCGCCTCGCGCCTCGCACCTTACGTCCGCTCACACATCCAGGATCAGGCGAGCCGGATCTTCCAGCGCTTCCTTCATCGTCACCAGGCCGAGCACCGCCTCGCGACCGTCGATGATGCGGTGGTCGTAGGACATGGCCAGATAGTTGATCGGACGAACCACGACCTGGCCGTTCTCGACCACGGCACGATCCTTGGTGGCGTGGATGCCGAGGATGGCCGACTGCGGCGGGTTGATGATCGGGGTCGACATCATCGAGCCGAACACGCCGCCGTTGGAGATCGAGAAGGTGCCGCCGGAGAGGTCGTCGAGCGAGAGCTTGCCGTCCTTGGCCTTCTGGCCGAACTCGGCGATCTTCAGTTCGATCTCGGCAATCGACATGGTCTCGGCGTTGCGCAGGATCGGCACCACCAGGCCGCGCGGCGAGCCGACCGCGATGCCGATGTCGATGTAGCCGTGGTAGACGATGTCGTTGCCATCGACCGAGGCGTTCAGGATCGGGAACTTCTTCAGCGCGGCCACGGCCGCCTTGACGAAGAAGCCCATGAAACCGAGACGGACACCGTGCGCCTTCTCGAACTTGTCGCCGTACTGCTTGCGCAGGGCCATGACGGGCGCCATGTTGACCTCGTTGAACGTGGTCAGGATGGCGTTCTCGTTCTTCGACTGGATCAGGCGCTCGGCGATGCGGGCACGCAGGCGGGTCATCGGCACGCGCTCTTCAGGACGGTCGCCGGTGAGCTGCACCGCGGCGGACGCCGCGGCTGCGGCGGCCTTGGGCTGGGCGGCGACGGCATCTTCCTTGGTCACGCGACCGCCACGGCCGGAGCCGGCGACGTCGCCGGCGGCGATGCCCTTCTCGTCGAGGATCTTGCGCGCGGCCGGGCTGGCGGCGCCGGCGGCACCGGACGCCGCCGCAGCGGCGGCGGGTGCGGCGGCAGCC
>NZ_AMXD01000166.1 GCF_000310185.1 Thauera aminoaromatica S2
CGGCCGCCAGCGGCAGCGCGGCGCTCGCCGCCGCCACGAGCGGCCCCGCGTGGGCCGCCGGCGGCGTCTTGCCGCCGTCGACCGGATCGGCGAGGAAGAGGTCCTCGGGCAGATGCTCGGGCCGGATCTCGCGCTCGCCCTCGTCGAGCAGCGCGACCGCGACGCGGATCACGTTCTGCAGCTGGCGCACGTTCCCCGGCCAGCCGTGGCGCTCGACGAAGCGCATGACCTCGTCGCCGATCCATACGCCCTGCAGCCCGGCCTCGCGGCACTCCGCGGCCAGGATGCGCTCGACGATGCAGCGGATGTCGCTGCGCTCGCGCAGCGCGGGCAGGGTCACGGTGAGGCTGTTGACCCGGTAGTAGAGGTCCTCGCGAAACTCGCCGCGCGCTACCGCATCGCGCAGCACGCGGTGGGTCGCGCACACCAGCGAGATGTCGACCGGGATTGACTTGACCGAGCCCACCGGCGTCACGCAGCGCTCCTGCAGCACGCGCAGCAGGCGCGCCTGCATGCCGAGCGGCATGTCGCCGATCTCGTCGAGGAAGAGCGTGCCACCGTTGGCCTGCTGGATCTTGCCGAGCGCGCCTTCCTTGCGCGCGCCGGTGAAGGCGCCGCCGACGTAGCCGAAGAGCTCCGACTCGATCAGGGTCTCCGGCACCGCGGCGCAGTTGAGCGCGACGAAGGTCTTGTCGGCGCGCGGCCCGCTGTTGTGGAAGGCCTGGGCGAAGAGCTCCTTGCCCACGCCCGACTCGCCCTGGATCAGCAGCGGAATGTCCTTGCCCAGGATGCGCCGCGCACGATCGACCGCCCGCCCGATACCCGCGTCCCCGGTGGCGAGATCGTGGAGCGTGATCGGCCCGTGCGGCGCCGACACAGGCGCCGGCGCCGACACCGGGGGTGCGGAGCCGACCGCCGCCGGGCTGGATTCCGCGGCAAACGTGCGCATGCCCTCCCCGGCCTGGGCCGAGCCGAAGGCGGTGAAGCGCGGGCGCAGCGAGCGCAGCTGAACGTGGATCTCGGAACCATCGCGCAGTCCCAGCCGGATCAGCGCGTCGCTCGAGTTCATCGCCCGGTCGACCACCTTTCCGAGCCCCTGGCGGAACAGCTCCGCGAACGAGGCCCCACCTCCGCACTCGACGCGACGCCCGATCCACTCGCGCGCGATCGAGTTGGCACCGGCCAGGTGGCCCTCAGGCGTCACCGCAACCAGTCCTTCCTGCAGGCTGCCGACGTACTCCGGGCGCTCGTGGAAGGCGACCAGGATGTGGTTGGCGAACTCGGCCTCGAAGAGGCGCTTCTCGATCAGCTGCACGGACAAGCGTACCAGTCCGAGCGAGTGACGCTGGTGCATGCGCTGCTCGCAGGACACGTCGAGCACGCCGGCGAGCGCGCCGCGCGGATCGCGGATCGGCGCGGCCGTGCAGGACAGGAAGCCGTTGCGGTCGAGGTAGTGCTCGCCGCCCAGCACCACGGTGGGGGCTTCGGTCACGATCGCCGTGCCGATGGCGTTGGTGCCGCGCGCCGCCTCGCTCCAGCACGCGCCCGGCTGCAGCGCCACCCGGCTCGCCCGATCGACGAACTCCGCGTCGCCCAGGCTGTGCAGGATCATGCCCTGCGGATCGGACAGGATCACCAGGCTGCCCGAGGCACGGATCTGCTCGAACACGTGTTCCATGACCCCACTGGCGTAATCGAGCAGGCCGCGGTTGCCTTCGCGCGCCTCCGCCAGCTGCAGGCGACCCGCATGCTCGGCTTCGGCGCGGTCGTCGGCTGCCATTCCGCGCTCGCGGCAACGCAGCCACGAGTCGACGATGAGCGGGGACACGCCTGCCTCGGGCGCACGCCCTTCCCCGAAAAACTGGCCTCGTGCCAGCCGGACTGCGTCCTCGCGGACGGCCGGCGCCATCGCGGTCTGTTGCATGACTTTCATGTCTCCTCCGGGCAGCCTTGCCGCGCGACGTGCCGGCGACCGCCTCTTGTGACTCTTCGACTTCGATTCAAAACGTAGCACCTGATGCGGATCGATACAAATCCGCTGCTCCGCCGGCGAAGGAGCAAGCAGGAATCCTGCCAGGCCGACCGCGGCATGGCGGCCGGAACCCGGGGCCGTCCATGCCTGGGCAGCCGGACGCACATGGCACAGGGATTGCAGTAGGACTCCCATCCGGGGTGAACCGGAGCGGATCCAAACACCACCACATCGAAGAGGAAGACAAGGTGAACACTCGTACCATCAAGGAGAACCTGCGCAAGCGCCTGGCCATCACCGCGACCGGGATCGCCCTTGCAGCCGCCAGCGCGCTGGCCCATGCCCACGGCGACGTCACGCCGCAGGCGGTCGACACGTCCTCGCTCAAGCAGCTCGGCGGGACCTGGGTCACGGTGAACCCCTACCGCGGCAACAAGGAGGCGATCCGCATCGGCGACTCCGCCTTCAATCAGAACTGCGCGCGCTGCCACGGCCTCGGCGCGGTCTCCGGCGGCATCGCCCCCGACCTGCGCCTGCTCGACGTCGCCGACGACGGCACCGACGAGTTCTTCATCGGCAAGGTGCGCAACGGTGTCACCCGCAACGGCGCGGTCTATATGCCGCCCTTCGAGGGCATGCTGACCCAGGAGGCCATGTGGGCCATCCGCGCCTGGCTGGAGACCGTCCATGAAAACTGATCGCCGCCGTTTCCTGCTCGCCGCCGGCGCGCTCGCCGTCCTTGCCGCCAGCCCGGCGCGGGCGGCCGCGGCCGAACTCGAGCTGCAGCAGCCGGGCACGCTGCGCGTCGCGGTCTATGCCAACTTCGCGCCCTGGTCGACCGCCGGCAAGGGCATCGATATCGCACTCGGGCGCGCGCTCGCCGAGCGCCTCGGCCTGCAGCCGCAGGTCGTGGAGTTTCCCGCCGACGAGAACATGAACGACGACCTGCGCAACATGGTCTGGCGCGGCCACTACCTCGGCCACAAGCCGGGCGACGTCATGCTGCACGTGCCCGTCGACCCGCGCTTCGCAGCACTCAACAAGCAGGTGAAGATCTTCGGCCCCTACCACCTCGAGACCATCGCGCTCGCCCGCCTGCCCGAGCGGGTGCCCGCACCGGGGGGCTCGGCCGACGCCAGCTTCGCGGTGTTCGAGCAGGAACGCATCGGCGCCGAGCTCGACTCGCATGCGAGCGACTTCCTGCGCCACATCCTGGGCGGGCGCCTGCAGCCCAACGTCGCGCACTTCCGCAACGTGGGCGAGGCGGTGGCGGCGATGAAGCGCGGCGAGATCGCCGCGGTGATGGGCGCGCGCTCCGAGCTGGAGACGGCGATCGGCGGCGACGCCGCGATCGCGCTCGACACCCTGTCGATGCCCGAGCTGCGCGTCGCCTCCTGGCCGCTCGGCATGGCCGTCAAGGCGGAGCACAGCGGCCTGGAGCAGGCCTTGTCGGGGGCGATCGCCGAGCTGCAGCGCTCCGGCGAGCTGGGCAGGATCTTCGCCGCGCACGGGGTCAGACAGCGCACCCCCTGATCCTTCGGGGCAGCCGGGCTCGCACGCCCACGCCGCCCCAGCCGCGCAGATTCGCTCCGACAATCCACCCGCCAATGAAGAGGGCCCGCATCGCGGGCCCTTTTTTCTGCTCCATATTGCTCCACCACGGAGCATGTGCTCCATGGTGGAGCAACACCCTGCACTTACTCGAGATAGTGCCCCACGCCGACCAGGGACTTGCCCACCTTGCGGACGTAGGATCGCTTGTGCTCCACCGCGTTGGTGACCGGATTGCGCCACACGTAATCGACGGTGGCCTCGTCCGCCTGCTGCAGCCGGGCGATCATCTCGGCGATCAGGGGATTGCCGGCGGCGTCGCGCAGGCCGAGCGCGTCGGTGTCCGAGAGCGCGGGGTTCATGCCCATCGCCTCGAAGCGGCCGCTCTCCATGTTCACCATGAACACGTAGAGGTCGTCCTTGACGAAGTCGCCACGGCGGTCGTTGAAGCGCGCCGCGGCCCGCGCGCCCCCCTCGCCGCGCGCCACCGCGACCGCACGCTCGAGCATCGCGCGCGCATCGTCCGCGCTCGCGCGTGGCGCTGAGTAGCCCACCCCGACCACGTACTGCCCGACCTTGCGCACATAGCTGACCTTGGGCTCGACCTTGTTGCTCGCGCGGTTCAGCCACACGTAGCGCACCGTCGCCTCCTGGCTGACGCGGGTGGCGTCGATCATCTCGCGGAACAGCGGATTGCCCGCCGCGTCGGTGGTGTCGAGCACCTTCAGCCCGACCAGCGCCTCGGGCGCCGCGCCGCTGGCTTGATACACACCCTTGTCGTCGATCGCGAAGACATAGAGGTCCTTGCGCACGAACCCGCCCTGGCGATCGTTGAAGGCCGCGAACGCGCGCTCGGGGCCGTTCTCCTCCATGTAGCGCACGGCCTGCTCGAACATCGTGCGCGCCTCGCGCGGTGTCGCGCGCTCGGCCGCATGCGCGGCCGTACCGACGCCGACCGCGAGCACGACCGCGGTGGCGAAGCTGGATAGCTGTAACTTTGTCATCGGAAATGCTCCATGTTGCCGAAAAACCTGCCTCTTTCTCGCGGCGCGACCGCAGCCACGCATGCGGCGTCCCGACACGACACGGCCCGGGCGCCATCGCGTCCGGGCCGCGGGGAGTGCGGTGCCGCGGCCTGCGGCCCCCCGGAGGGCGCCGCAGGCAACGCGATCAGCTCTTGTGCAGCTTGAACACCCACACGGTGCCGCCCTGCTCGAGGAAGTTCACCCGCTTGGCGACGTCGCCGCCCCACAGCGGTACCGCCCCGCCCCAGCCCGACACCACCGCGACGTACTGCTCGCCGTCGGCTTCCCAGGTCACCGGCGGCGCGATCACGCCCGAGCCGGTCTGGAATTTCCACGCCTCCTCGCCGGTCTTCGCGTTGACCGCCTTCAGGTAGCCCTCGGGCGTGCCATAGAACACCAGGTTGCCGGCGGTGCTGAGCACCCCGCCCCACAGCGGCGCGTTGTTCTTGACCTCCCAGACGATCTTGCCGCTCACCGGGTCGATCGCGCGCATCGCGCCGATGTAGTCCTCGTACAGCGGCTTGATGGTGAAGCCCGCGCCCAGGTAGGCCGCGCCGCGCTTGTAGCTCACCGGCTCGTTCCAGATGTCCATGCCCCACTCGTTGGCGGGCACGTAGAACAGGCCGGTGTCCGGGCTGTAGCCCATCGGCATCTGGTTCTTGCCGCCGAGGAAGGACGGCGCGGCGAACACCGGCTTGCCCTTGCCGCCCTCGCCGGCCGCGCCCTCGGCAAACGGATTGGGCGGACGCTTGTCGTCGTTGGTGATCGGACGACCGGTCTCGAGGTCGTAGCCCTTGGCCCAGTCGATGCGGGTCAGGAAGGGGTAGGCGGCGAGCAGCTTGCCGTTGGTCCGGTCATTGACGAAGAAGAAGCCGTTGCGGTCGGCCTTGGCGCCCGCCTTGACGAGCTTGCCGCTCTTCGGGTCCTTGTACTCGAAGGCGATGAATTCGTTCACCCCGTCGAAGTCCCAGCCGTCGTGCGGCGTGTTCTGGTAGTGCCAGACGATCTTGCCGGTGTCCGGGTCGACCGCGACCGTGGACGACGAGTACAGGTTGTCGCCCGGACGCAGCCAGGAGTTCCACGGCGCCGGGTTGCCGGTGCCCATGAAGATCAGGTTCACGTCCGGATCGTAGTAGGCGGTCTGCCAGGTCGCGGCGCCGCCGGTCTTCCACAGGTCGCCCGGCCAGGTGGCGTTGGTCGTGCCCGAGATGCCGTTCTCGATCTCCTTGCCGTCCTTGTCGTACTTGTAGCCCATGTGGCCTTCGACCACCGGGCGCACCCAGACCTTCTTGCCGGTCTTGGCGTCGCGCGCCTCGACGCGGCCGACGACGCCGAACTCGCCGCCCGACACCCCGGTGATCACCATGCCCTTGACGATCTGCGGCGCGGCGGTCATCGAGTAGCCGGCCTTGTAGTCGTCGATCTTCTCGCGCCACACCACCTTGCCGGTGTCGCGGTTGAGCGCGACGAGCTGCGCGTCCAGGGTGCCGAAGATCACCAGGTCGCCGTAGAGCGCGGCGCCGCGGTTGATCACGTCGCAGCACGGCATGATGCCCTCGGGCAGGCGGTGCTCGTACTTCCACAGCTTCTGGCCGGTCTTGGCGTCGAGCGCGTAGATGCGGCTGTAGGACGCGGTCACGAACATCTTGCCGTCGTGGATCAACGGCTGCGACTGCTGGCCGCGCTGCTTCTCGCCGCCGAAGGAGAAGGCCCACACCGGGACGAGGTCCTTCACGGTGTCGACATTGACCTTGGCGAGCGGGCTGTAGCGCTGACCCTTGGTGCCGAGGCCGTTGGTGACGACCTGATGCGTCGTCTCGGCATCCTTCAGGATGTCCTCGTCGCTCACGCTCGCGGCCTGCGCCGTGGCGCCCATGCCCGCCGCGGCCAGCGCGACCGTCAGGGCGGTCAGCATCGCCGGCAGGGTGCGCGCGCGTCTGTCGTTCTTCATCATCGACTCCTCCTTGGATTTCTTTCTAAGCTTTTCCGGGTGGTGTGACTTCCGGCACCAACTCGTGCCGGACCACGACCCCACCGCAAAGCCCGTGCCAGGGCCACGAACCCATGCGCTCGCGCCCGCGCTGCTCCAACGCGGGCGCATTGCGGACGAACACTGTGGCGGCGGAGCACAGGATGTTGCGGATCGGAACACCCGGGATCCGGGCGCAATGCTCCGCGGCTGCGCAGGTCCGCGTCCGTGGCCCGCTCGCGGAATTGGCATGTGGCTTGCATCCACGCTCCGGCACACGCAGGCGCACGCACCGCGCCCGGCCCACAGGAGCACCGATGAGACCGTCCGCCCGCCCCGCCCTCGCCTGGATCGCCGCGGCCCTGACCGCGCTGGCCAG
>NZ_AMXD01000167.1 GCF_000310185.1 Thauera aminoaromatica S2
AGCGCTTCATCGTCATGGTGATCGTCATCAACGCGATCACCCTCGGCCTCGAGACCTCGCCCACCGCCATGCAACAGGCGGGCGGACTGCTGCTCGCGCTCGACCGCGCCGCGCTCGCGGTGTTCGTGGTCGAGCTCGCGCTCAAGCTCTACGTCTACCGCCTGCGCTTCTTCCGCAGCGGCTGGAACGTGTTCGACTTCACCATCGTCGCGATCACCCTCGCCCCCACCGGCGAAGGCCTGCAGGTGCTGCGCTCCTTGCGCATCCTGCGCGCGCTGCGCCTGGTGTCGGTGGTGCCCTCGATGCGCAAGGTCGTCAATGCGCTGCTGCGCGCCATCCCCGGCATGAGCTCGGTGCTCACCCTGCTGCTGCTCGTGTTCTACGTCGCCGCGGTGATGAGCACCAAGCTCTTCGGCGCGAGCTTCCCGGAGTGGTTCGGAAGCATCGGCGAATCCTTCTACACCCTGTTCCAGGTCATGACCCTGGAGTCGTGGTCGATGGGCATCGCCCGCCCGGTCATGGAGGCCTATCCCTACGCGTGGATCTTCTTCGTCCTCTTCATCCTGCTCACCACCTTCGCCGTGCTCAACCTCTTCATCGCCATCGTGGTCGATTCGATGAGCGCGGTCGAACACGAGGAGCAGGAGCAGACCCGCGAGCTGGTCGGCGTGGACCACGACGCGGTGGTCGCCGAACTGCGCGCGATCCGCGCCGAGCTGGCCGCGCTGCGGGGGGCCGGTGGCGAGCGCCCACCCACCGCCTGACGCGGCACCGACCGCCTCAGCGCTTGACCTCGAGCAGCTCGATCACGAAGTTCAGCGTGCTGTCGGGCGGGATGCGGCCGGGCACGCCGCGACTGCCGTAGGCGGTCTCCGGCGGACATACGATGCGCACCGCGCCGCCCGGCCTCATCTGCTGCAGCACTTCCTTCCAGCACGGCACCAGGGCCTCCAGCGGCAGCTCCGCCGGGCGGCCGCGGCTGTAGGAGCTGTCGAACTCCTTGCCGTCGGCGAGCGTGCCCTGGTAGTGCACCCGCACCACGTCGGCCAGCGTCGGCGGCGCGCCGGTCTCGCCCACGCGGTAGGTCTCGACGGTGACGCCCGAGGGCAAGGTCGTGGTCTGCGGCCCGGCTGCGATCGCAGCGGCAAGGGGAAGCAGGGCGAGGAGGGAAAGCAGTCGGCGCATGTCGGACTCCGGAGATTCAGATCTTGATGATGGTGTCGCTGTAGAGCGCCACGAAACGATCGTGCGTGACCAGGCGCATCGGCTCGACCAGTGCTTGTGCCACCAGAAGACGGTCGAAAGGGTCCTGATGATGCGCGGGCAAGGTCTCGACCGCCACGACGTGCTCGGGCTCGATCGCCAGGAGGCGATACCCCGAGGCGGTGAAATAGCACACGGCATCCCGGCTGGACACCGGCATGTCTCCACGCCCGAGCGCATGCTTGATGGCGATCTCCCAGACGCTTGCGACGCTGACCCATACCGTCGTTTTGGGCGACAGGATCAGATCGCGCGCGGCCTGCGGCAGCCTGGGGTGGTCGGTGATGGCCCACAGCGCGACATGCGTATCCAGAAGCAGATTCAAGATCAGCCTCCGGCGAGGAACAGCCTGGCGACGTCCTCGTTGCTGGCGTCGATGTCGTCGGGCACCTCGAACCTGCCCTTGGCCACCCCGATGCGCGGCCCCACGGACGCGCTCTCCATCGGAACGAGCCGCGCGGCAGGACGGCCGTTGCGGGCGATGACGATCTCGCGCTCCCGGCCGGACTCGATCGCCTCCACCAGGCGGGACAAGGATGACTTTGCCTGCAGCATATTTACGGATTGCATGGAGGCCTCCTCAGACACTTGTTTAGTCTAGTCTGGCTAATCTTTTCCTGCAAACGAGCGTTCGCGGGATTCTCCATTGCACCGACGGCACCGCCTGCGCCGGAGCCCGTCTCGAAAAACGACGCCCGGCAATCGCCGGGCGTCGTCCTGCATGCAAGGCCGGATCGCAAACGCGCGCCGCTCGCGCTCGCCGCGCTGAAGATCGCGCTTACAGCTTCCCGGCCACCCAGTCCTTCACCCCCGCCAGCGCCGCCGCCAGGTTCTCCGGCTGGGTGCCGCCGGCCTGGGCCATGTCGGGGCGGCCGCCGCCCTTGCCGCCGACCTGCTGGGCGACGAAGTTGACCAGCTCGCCAGCCTTGACCTTGGCGGTGTGGTCGGCGGTGACGCCCGCGATCAGGCTGACCTTGCCGTCGGCGACCGCGGCGAGCACGATCGCGGCCGACTTGAGCTTGTCCTTGAGCTTGTCCATGGTGTCGCGCAGGGTCGGCGCGTCGGCGCCTTCGAGCAGGGCGGCGAGCACCCTGATGCCTTTGATCTCGACCGCCTGACTCACCAGCTCGTCGCCCTGGCTGGCCGCGAGCTTGCTCTTGAGGCGGGCCAGTTCCTTCTCCAGCGCACGAACGTTGTCGAGGATGCCGGCGACGCGCTCGGCGACCTCGTCGGGCTGGACCTTGAGCAGCGCCGACATGCCCTGCACGCGGCGCTCCTGCTCCTGGGCGTAGCGCAGCGCGTTCTCGCCGGTGATCGCCTCGACGCGGCGGATGCCGGCGGCGACACCGCCCTCTCCGACGATCTTGAACAGGCCGATGTCGCCGGTGCGCGCCACGTGGGTGCCGCCGCACAGCTCCTTCGACGTGCCGATCGACAGCACACGCACCTCGTCGGCGTACTTCTCGCCGAACAGCATCATCGCGCCCGACTTCTGCGCCGCCTCCAGCGCCATCACCTCGGCCTGCGTGGCGGCGTTGGCGAGGATCTCGCGGTTGACGATCTCCTCGACCTCGCGGATCTCCTCGGCGCTCATCGGCGCGGTGTGGGCGAAGTCGAAGCGGGTCTTGTCGGGATCGACCAGCGAGCCCTTCTGCTGCACGTGGGCGCCAAGCACTTCCCGCAGCGCCTTGTGCATCAGGTGGGTGACCGAGTGGTTGCGCGCGGTGGCGGCGCGCGCGGCGACGTCCACCCGCGCGACCACGCCCTGCCCGACCGCCAGCTTGCCGGTGCGCACCACGCCGTGATGGCCGAACACCGCGGCCTGGATCTTCTGCGTGTCTTCCACGCCGAAGATGCCGGCGGCGGCGCGCAGCTCGCCGCGGTCGCCGACCTGGCCGCCGGACTCGGCATAGAACGGGGTGTGGTCGAGCACGACCACACCCATCTCGCCCTCGAGCAGCTCATTGACCGGGACGCCGTCCTTGTACAGCGCGAGGATGTTGCCCTTCTCTTCCAGCAGCGTGTAGCCGTGGAAGGTGGTCTCGGGGCCGTCGTATTCCAGGTTGGCGGCCATCTTGAACTTGCCGGCGGCGCGCGCCTGCTCCTTCTGGCGCGCCATCGCGGCATCGAAGGCGAGCGCGTCGACGGTGACCTCGCGTTCGCGGCAGATGTCGGCGGTGAGGTCGAGCGGGAAGCCGAAGGTGTCGTGCAGCTTGAAGGCGGTGTCGCCGTCGAAGACCTTCTTGCCCGCTGCTTCCATCGCGGCGAGCTCGGCCTCGACGATCGCCATACCGTTCTCGATGGTGGCGAAGAAGCGCTCTTCTTCCTGGCGCAGCACGTCCATGATGCGGCGCTCGCCGTCCTTCAGCTCGGGATAGGCGCTGCCCATCTCGGCGACCAGGTCGGGCACCATCTTGTGGAAAAAGGCGGCGCGCGCGCCGAGCTTGTAGCCGTGGCGGATGGCGCGGCGGATGATGCGGCGCAGCACGTAGCCGCGACCCTCGTTGCCCGGGATCACGCCGTCGGCGATCAGGAAGGAGCAGGCGCGGATGTGGTCGGCCAGCACCTTCAGCGAAGGCGAGTCCATGTCGGCACTGCAGGTTTCCCGCGCCGCCGCCTTGATCAGCGCCTGGAAGAGGTCGATCTCGTAGTTGGCGTGCACGTGCTGCAGCACCGCCGAGATGCGCTCCAGGCCCATGCCGGTGTCCACCGAGGGCTTGGGCAGCGGATGCATCACGCCCTGCTCGTCGCGGTTGAACTGCATGAACACGTTGTTCCAGATCTCGATGTAGCGGTCGCCATCTTCCTCGGGCGATCCCGGAGGGCCGCCCCAGATGTGGTCGCCGTGGTCGTAGAAGATCTCGGTGCACGGGCCGCAAGGGCCGGTGTCACCCATCATCCAGAAGTTGTCCGAGGCGTAGCGCGCGCCCTTGTTGTCGCCGATGCGGATCACGCGCTCCGCCGGCACGCCGACCTCCTTGGTCCAGATGTCGTAGGCCTCGTCGTCCTCGGCGTACACCGTGACCCAGAGCTTGTCCTTGGGCAGCTTGAAGACCTCGGTCAGCAGCTCCCAGGCGTAGGCGATGGCGTCGCGCTTGAAGTAGTCGCCGAAGCTGAAGTTGCCGAGCATCTCGAAGAAGGTGTGGTGGCGCGCGGTGTAGCCGACGTTCTCGAGGTCGTTGTGCTTGCCGCCGGCGCGCACGCACTTCTGCGAGGTGGTGGCGCGGGTGTAGGGACGCTTGTCGAAGCCGAGGAACACGTCCTTGAACTGGTTCATGCCGGCGTTGGTGAACAGCAGCGTCGGGTCCTCGTGCGGCACGAGCGAGCTGGAGGCCACGATCTGGTGGCCCTTGGATTCGAAGAACTTGAGGAAGGCGTCGCGGATTTCGGCGGATTTCATGTCAGGTCGTGGCCAGGACGTTGTTGAATCGGGAGCGATCGGGGAGACGATAGACGTCGAAGCCCCGGTCGAGTGTCAGGATGTCGCGCACCCCACTTTCGAGCGCGAGCACGATCAGCGACCCGTCGGCGATATCCATCGGCAGGTCGCGGTATTTTTCGGAGAGCTGGCGGATCAGCGAGACGGCGCCCGCGCCGGGGGTCGTCACCTCCACGCCACCACGCTCCACCCATTGCAGGAAGGCGAGCTGGCGATCGACCGAATGACCGAGCATATGACCGACTTCGGTCAGCACCGGCCAGGTGGTCAGCAGCGCCCCCTCGTAGTTCTCGATGAAGCGGCGCACGCGTACGTGGTTGCACTCGGCGGGCTCGAACAGCGCGATCAGCGGCCCGGAGTCAGCGATCGTTCTCAGCACGCAGCCGCTCCACGATGGTGCTACGGACGCGGTCCTTGCTGGTGAGATCGAGCGTCGCCGCCGTGGCGGACGGATCGCCGAACAGGTCCTTGCCGAGCTCGTAGGGCGTCTTGCGCGGCGCAAGCCGGGCGAGGTATTCGCGCAGGCTGGCCTTGACCAGCTCGCTCTTGCTGCGGCCGGTCTGCGCGGCGGCACGCGCGAGTTCGGACTCGAGCTCGGGATCGAGACGGATCGACAGGGTCATGGGGCCGGCCTCCTGTATTACACAACGTAATGCATCGTATGACGCGCTGCGATCGAAGTCAATTTCCGCCCATGACGCCTATAATTATGCGTTAAGACAACCACCCCGGACACGAGGACAACATGGGCAATCGGCTCTCCAAGATCTACACCCGCACCGGCGACGCCGGCACCACCGGCCTGGGCGACGGCAAGCGCGTCTCCAAGAACAGCCTGCGCATCCACGCCCTGGGCGAGGTCGACGAGACCAACGCCATCATCGGCCTGCTGCTGTGCGAGGAGCTGCCCGAGGACGTGCGCGTGCTGCTGACCAACGTGCAGCACGACCTCTTCGACCTCGGCGGCGAGGTGTGCATCCCGGGCATGAGCATGATCACCGGCAAGCAGGTGACGCACCTTGAAGAAGAGCTCGACCGCTTCAACGAACCGCTCGAGCCGCTCAAGGACTTCATCCTGCCCGGCGGCACCCGCGCCGCCGCCTACGCCCACCACGCCCGCACGGTGTGCCGCCGCGCCGAGCGCGCGCTGGTGGCGCTGGCGCTCGAGGAGTCGGTGAATGACGCCCCGCGCCAGTACCTCAACCGCCTCTCCGACCTCCTCTTCGTGCTCGGCCGCGTGCTCAACCGCGCCGGCGGCCGCGGCGACGTGCTTTGGCAAAAGCGGAAGAATGCCTGAGGGCCGCCTCCCGCAGCCACGTCGTTTCTCGTAGGAGCGACGCGAGTCGCGATTGCGGCGCTTGGAATCCGCGCCTCCGCCCCGGAAGCGCCCGATCGCGACGGGCGTCGCTCATGCCGGCGCGCCCGGACGGGGTGCAGCGCGTGCCGCTCCCCGGCTTCACCCCTGCGACGCCTCCTCTCCGCTCACCGCCTGGGCGGCGAGGAGTTCGCGGAACAAGGCCGAACTCTGCGCCAGCTCCCAGGCGCGGCCGACCGCCTCGATGCGGCCGGCGCGCATCAGGATGACCTCGTCGAAACGATCGAGCAGGTGCAGGCGGTGCACCGAGGACACCAGCGCCGCGTCCGGGAAATGCGCGAACAGGCGCTGGTAGACGCGCGCCTCGGTCTCCGGGTCCAGGCTGCTGGTGGGTTCGTCGAGCAGCAGCAGGCTGGTGCCTGCGGCGGCGAGCACGCCGCGGGCGAGCGCGAGGCGCTGGCGCTGCCCGCCGGACCAGTTCGCGCCCCCCTCCACCACCCGCGTGTCCAGCCCCTGCGCCAGGCCCTCGACCACGGAGTCTGCGCACGCCGCATGCAGCGCGGCCTCGATGCGCTCGGGCGTGCGACCGGCACCGAGCAGCAGGTTCTCGGCCAGCGTGCCGTCGAACATCTCGGCCTGCTGCGGGATCAGGGTGGCGAGATGGCGCAGACGCGCCGGCATCGCCGCCAGCCCCCCGGCGTCGCTCGGCAAGCCGCCAGCGCTGGGAACGCGCTCGCCGACGACCGCCGCGGTGGCGGCTGCGGGCACCGCCTCGCCGTCGATCGACAGGACACCCGCCATGGGCGCGTCCAGCCCGGCGAGCAGGCGCAGCAGCGTGGTCTTGCCCGCGCCGCTCGGGCCGACCAGGGCGTAGC
>NZ_AMXD01000168.1 GCF_000310185.1 Thauera aminoaromatica S2
CTAGGAGTCTGCGCGGCAGAACTCCAGAGCGTGTTTTCTAGCAGAATGATTGGCGAACCGCGAGGTGCGGCACGAGACTGAGGCCGTGGTCAAGTTGCTTTGCGACGGCGCGGCGCGCATGCCGGACGGCAACGGGGACAGGTTTGCCCCCTTTTCCCGTCATGCCGTCCTCAATGTGCTCATCCTGCGCAGGTTCAGCGCCATACAGACGAGCTTCCACTCCGCTTTGACGCGCTCCAGGCCCCGCAGGCTGAACTGCCGGAATCCCAACACGTTCTTGATCCAGCCGTTGGGCGGTTCGGCGATCCATTTCCGTTTTCGGTAGGCGCTCTTGCCCGCCTCGCTCTCGAGCTTGTCGGCCATCTGCGCGGTGTGCGGATTGCGTTCGCGATCGAAGCCGAGTCGGCGCTTACCTTCCCGGCCCAGCGCCACCACCAGTTCGGTCCCGCACCCGTCGAGTTCCCGGAACGTTTGCTCCGAGCGGTAGCCGGTGTCGGCCAGCGCCTGGCGCGGTCGGTGTTCGACGTTGTCGCGCACGGCCTGCAGTACCCCCGCCAGTTGCCCGGCGTCGCTGGCGTTGTTGGTCAGCTCGGCCGCCACGATGATGTGGGCGGTCTCGTCGACCGCCGTCTGGGCGTTGTAGCTCGGATCGAAACCGCCGCCGGCGCGCTTCATGATGCGGCTGTCCGGATCGGTGAAGTTCTCCTGCGCCTTGTCCTCGGGCACTCCAAAGTCGCGCTTGTAGCGCCCGCCCTTCGGTTTGCCGTCACCGCCGCGCGGGCGACGCTCGTCATCGTCGCTGCGCCCGCGCGCCTGATCGGCCTCGCGCTGGCGCTGCTCGAGCCGCGCCCGGGCTTCAGCAATCGCCGTCAGCCGCGCCTCGCGCCGCGCGATCTCGGCCGGCACATCCCACTCGGGCTCGTTCCGCTCGGCGTCGTCGGCGGCCTTGGCCCGATTGAGCAGCGCCTCGATCTGCCGTTTCAACTCGGCCTCCGCCTTCACCATATGGCCGTAACTCATCGCCTTGTGGCGGCTGGCGTTTGCCTTGACCTTGGTGCCGTCGATGGCCACCGTCCCGAGCTTGACCAGCCCCATCTCGCGGGCCAGTCGCACCACCTGCACGAACAACTCGCTCAGCTCCTTCAAATGGACCGCGCGAAAGTCGCTCAGCGTGCGGTGGGCCGGGAAGTTGTCTGCCGCCAGGACCCGGAACGCCACATCCTCGTGCAGCTTGCGCGCGATCTTGCGCGAACTGAACACGCCCGTGGCGTACGCATACAGCAGCACCTTGACCATCATGGCCGGATGAAACGGCTGGTTGCGCGGTCCGCCACCGGCATACCGGGCGTGGAACGCGCTCAGATCCAACCCGTCGACCGCGTCGCTGATGAAGTACGCCAAGTGGCCTTCGGGTAGCCACTCCTGCAGCGCCTGGGGCAGCAGCATCTGCTGCTGCGGGCAATAGGGCAGATAGCTCGTCATCTCGACAGTCTACCGGCCCCGAAACGCCCGCGAGGACTTAACTCACCGACGCTTGGCTTCTGCCGCGCAGACTCCTAGCTGCGCCAGACCCCCAGCTCCGTCAGCTGCCTCGTCGCCGCCTCGGCCCAGCCGCGGTTGGCGGCAGGGCTGGCGGGGCTGGGGTGCAGCACGCGGCCGAACTTCACCCCGGGCAGGCCGGCAAGCGCCTCGCTGGCGCGCTTTTCCGCCCAGTTGCCGATGCCGATCACCCACTCGGGCTGCAGCGCCCCGACCAGGATGCGCAGATGCGCGTCGCAGGCCGCCAGCAGCGGGCGCTGCTCGGCCACCGGCAGCTTGTCGGGGGTGAGGTTGCGGCCACCCTCGAAGAACACCAGCGGGCAGTAGTTGGCGACGAAGTGCTCGGCGAAGAAGGCCTCGGGTGCGCCATAGCGGGCGCGGAACAGGCCCCACAGGCGCTGGCCGCTGACCTCCGAGCGCGCGCAGGCGAAGCCCTCCACCGGCCGTTTCGGGTTGACGATGAGCGGCTGCCCGACCGGGCCCTCCAGCCCCAGCCAGTCGCGCGCGCTGGCGATCTCGCCGAAGGGCACGCCGATCTGCGCCATGCCGAAGGGGCCGGGGTTCATGCCGACGAAGACCACCCGCCGGCGGCCGTCGCCATAGCGCTCGAGGTAGCGTTGGTGCACCTCCCAGGCGTAGTCGAGCGGGTTGTACACGTGGGTCACGGGCGGAGCGAAGGGGAGCGCGTCCACCGCCGCGGAGAGTTCGCGGGCGGCGTCGATCAGGATGCGGGCGGTCATGTCGGGAAGAGCAGCTTGAGCAGGTAGAGGGCGGCCATGCCGGCGCCGATGGTGGCGAGCACGTTGCGCGTGCGCCAGGCCACCAGCACCGCGACCAGCGCCGCCCAGGGGCGCGGGGTGTCGAAGGCGAAAACGACTTCGCCGCCGGCCACGAAGAGGGCACTCGCGGTCAGCGCGGCGAAGCTTGCCGGTGCGATGTGAAGGCACAAGGCATGCAGCCAGCGCGGCAGGCTGCGGCTGGCGAAGAGGCCGATCATCGCGTAGCGGTACAGGTAGGTCAGCAGGCCAACCAGCACCAGCAGCAGGAGCAGGGCTGTCGTGCTCATCGTGCCTGCTCCAGCCGGCGCACCGTCCACGCGCCAGCAGCGAGCCCGAGCACGATCGCCGCCACCAGGCCGAGCTTGTAGGGCAGGGCGGCGAAGGCGAGGGCGCCGAGGCCGGCCACCAGCGCCGCGGCCTGGCCTGCGCGCTCGCGCAGCAGCAGGGTGAGCAGGGCGATGAAGGTGAGCGGCACGGCGAAGTCGAGTTCCCATTCGGGCGGGATGGTGGTGCCGAACAGCAGGCCGGCGGCGGTGGACAACTGCCAGCCCGCCCACAGCGTGAAGCCGGCGCCGAGGAAGTACCAGTGGCGCAGGTCGGCGGTGGCGTTCGTGTGCTCGGCGTGGTCCGCCGCTGCCGCATGACGCTGCTGGTAGCGCAGCACCGCCACCGCGTAGGCCTCGTCGGTGAGCACGTAGGCCAGCAGCAGGCGCCAGCGCCGCGGCAGGTGGCGCACGTATTCGGCCATCGAGGCGCTGTAGAGCACGTGGCGCAGGTTGAGCAGGCCGGAGGTGAGCGCGATGGGAATGAAGCCCGCGCCGGCGGCCAGCATCTGCACGATGACGAGCTGGGCGGCGCCGGCGAAGACGATGGCCGAGGCGAGCTGCGCCAGCCAGGCCGGCACCCCGGCGGCGAGCGCCGCGATGCCGTAGATCATGCCGAAGGGCGCCACGCCGAGCAGCAGCGGCGCCTCGTCGCGGCAGCCGGCGAGGAACTCGCGGCGTGCGCTCGTGCCGGTGTGCGCCATCAGTCGTCCACCATGCCGTCGGTCTGCGGGCGGCCGAGGCGCGCGAGCGCGTCGCGCAGCCACCACACCATCACCACGCCCGGTACGGCGACCACGATCGAGAAGAGGAAGAAGGCCGGCCAGCCGATGCTCTGCGACAGCACGCCCGACAGCGGGCTGACGTAGATCCGCCCCACTGCGGCGAAGGCCGACAGCATGGCGTAGTGGGTCGCCGTGAAGCGCTGGTTGCACAGCCCCATCAGCAGCGCGACGAAGGCCACCGTGCCCATGCCGCCGCTGATGTTCTCGCCGGCGATCACGGTCAGCAGCAGCCAGTCGAGCGCGGCCGGCGTGTCGATCGCCACGAAGCCCCAGTCGAAGGCCGGCACCATGACTGCGCCCCAGGCGCCCTTGCCGAGCTCTGCGAGCAGGTAGAAGCCGAAGTTGGACACCAGCTGCAGCACGCCGAACAACAGCAGCGAGCGGTACAGCGCCAGCCGCGTCATGATCAGCCCGCCGATAAAGGCGCCGAGGATGGTCAGCCAGATGCCGATCACCTTGTTGGCGATGCCGACCTCTTCCTGCGAGAAGCCCATGCCCTTGATCAGGAAGGGCGTGGTCAGGCTGCCGGCGAAGGCGTCGCCGAGCTTGTAGAGGATGATCAGCGCCAGGAAGGCGGCCGCGCCCTGCTGTGCGAAGTAGCTCGACAGCGAGCGGTTGAGCGTCTCGAAGCCGGCACGACGCGCCGCCCAGCCCGCCAGCGGCAGCGCGAGCGCGATCTCCGCCATCACGAACAGGAGCTGGATCCAGCGGTTGGCGTCGTTCGGGTCGAGCCCGAGCAGGATCAGCGCCTGGCGGGCGCTCCAGTAGCCGGCGGCGACCCCGGCGAGCATCGCGGCGAAGCCGAGCAGCTCGCGCCTGGGGTCGGAATCGAGCGGCTTCAGCGCCGCCGACACGCGCGGCAGCGCCAGCAGCGACACCACCGCGCAGGCCGCCATGATCAGCGCCATGGTCTCGTATACCCGCGGCCACGACGCCCACTGCCCGGCCCAGATCAGCGCGATGCCGCCGGACAGGATCATCGCCAGGCGGTAGGCGAAGACGTGCACCGAGGCGCCCAGCCCGCGCTCGGCCTCGGGCAGCAGGTCGGTGCGGTAGGCGTCCACCACCACGTCCTGCGAGGCCGAGAGGAAGGCGATCGCCACCGCCGCGATGGCGAACAGGCCGGGCGTGGCCGTCGGCGACAGGCTCGCCATCCACCACAGCAGCGCCGCCAGCGCGAGCTGCGTCAGCGCCAGCCAGCCGCGCCGGCGCCCCAGCCAGGGCGGCTCGAAGCGGTCCATCAGCGGCGCCCACAGGAACTTGAAGGTATACGGGACGCCGACCAGGCCGAAAAAACCGATCGTGGCGAGGTCCACGCCGTCGACTGTCAGCCAGGCCTGCATGGCCTGACCGGTCAGCGCCAACGGCAGGCCGGAGGCGAAGCCGAGCACCAGGATGGCGGACAGGCGCCAGGCACGCGCGAACGCAGGAGAGGGAGGTGCGGACAAGGAGGAGCGGCCGGGGTGTTGCAGGGCCGCGCATTATCGCAGATCATCCGCGACCCCCCGGTTTACACAATTCGATACTTTGCTTGCGTCTGAAACGTTCTGACTCAACAATGCCGGCAAAGCAAAATTCCCCGATTCGTGGAGGTCGTTTTTCATGTCCCACACCGTGACCGTGGTCTTCGGAGGCGAGCGCGAGTACGAGTTCCCGCTGCGCGATGCCGACGTCGCCTCGACCACCAAGGAGCAGGCCCGCAGCTGGCTCGCCAGGGAATTCGAGGATCTCGAGTGCACCCCGTCCAACCCGATGGGCAAGGTGCTCGTCCTCGATATGGTGCTCAACGTTGCCAAGTACGGCGGCGAGAGCCGTTTCGAGCAGGCTGGCGAATGGGCGCGCAAGTACGCGCTCCATACCGCGGTCGCGCTCGATCGTCCGACCGTGCGGGTGGACGTCTCGTCCTTCGTGGTCGGCTGATCCTTTCGTTCGTTCAAGCCACCGCCGCCTTCCGCGGCGGTGCTTCCAGCAAGGCCTCGACCAGGCGCGCGGCGGTCTCGTCCCCGCGCTCCTCCACCATGCGCAGCAGTGGGCCCGGGTTGTCGCGGTTAGGGGACTCTGCCCGGCTCGACTGCCACAGCGCGGCGAGCGTGCTTTCCAGAAAGCCGCGGTCCGTATCGCGCCCGACCAGCACCACCACGCGCTCCAGCGCCACGTGGTCGAGCAGCTGCTGCAGCTCGTAGCGGCAGCCCTCGTTCTGCGGCGAGAAGCCGCGCAGGTCCATCAATACCGCATCCGCCGCCCGCGCCAGGCACAGCATGGTCGGGCGCCAGGTGTCGTCGTGGCAGAAGAACTCGTTGACGCGGTGGCGGCCGTCCGGGTCCGGCCCCAGCGCGCGTGCCGCATGGCGCCGCGCGAGGTCGGCCTCGTCGCGCACGAAGGCGCGCGACAGCCGTCCGCCGACGAAATCCAGGAACTCGTGCGGCTCCACCGCGGTGGTGGCGAGGTCGGGGCCGGCGATCATGTCGATGTTGCCGATGCGCAGCCAGCGCTTGCCGAAGGCGTCGAAGAGGCGCTCGCTGCGCGCCCCGAGCGCGAACACGCGCAGCAGCAGCAGCCCGGGTTCCGGGGCTTGCGCGTGCCCGAGCCCGGCGAGGCGGAAGCCGGCCACCGTCGTCAGCTTCCAGGCGAGGAAGGCGAGCGGGCCGGCCGCGAGCCAGGCGAGCCCCTCGAAGGCGAAGCCCACCGACTGCACGACCGCGAACAGCAGCCACATCGCCTCCAGGGTGAGGAGCTGGTCGCTGCTGCGGCGTGCGACGTGGCGCCTGCCCAGCCACTTCAGCACCCGCCGGCCGAGCAGTGCGGCGACGGCGGTCCCGACGAGCAGGAGTGCCCAGAAGGTCTGCGTGCCGTCGAGGCCGAGCGCGCCGCCGACGCCGATCGCCAGGCGCATCGTCGCCTCGCTCTGCCCCGCCAGCCGGACCGCCGCCTCCGCACCGATCACCGCGACCAGCATGAAGGCGAGCACCAGCGGTCCTACCGCACGGATGCGCCGGTGCAGGAAGGCGAGCAGCAGCACGGTCGGCGGCAGGTTGGTGCTGGCCCAGAAACGCGCGAGATCGAGCGCGGAAAGCTCCGGGTTGCGCGCCAGCGCCCACGCGGCGAGGGCGAGCATGAGCAGGACGTAGGCCAGTCCCAGCGCCAGACGTTGTCGCGTCGTGCCCGCCGTCACCAGCCCGACCGCGAGCACGGCCGGCCACGCGTGACAGGCGAACACCAGCAGGAAGCGGACCAGCACGAAGCCGCCGTCCCCCCAGGTGAACTGCATCCAGGCGGCGGTGAGCACCAGGGCGCAGGCGAGCCCGGCGAGCAGATGGACGAGGCCGGCCGCGCGCAAAGATCGCCGCAGCGCCGCCAGCGTCGGGCTGTCGTGCGCGGCGTTTGCCCCGCACAACTCCAGGCGCAGCGCTGCCGCTGGTGGTGCCGCGGGGGCGGTCTGCGGCCGGCGCGAGCCGCCGAGCCC
>NZ_AMXD01000169.1 GCF_000310185.1 Thauera aminoaromatica S2
CTGCGCGCGCGCGCCGATCCGGGCGGCTGGAAGGCGCGCCTGGAGAGCGATCGCGCGGACGGCGAGTTCGACTGGCGGGCGGCGGGCAAGGGCACGCTCGCGGCGCGCTTCCGCCACCTGCGTCTGGTGCGCGAGGCCGGCGGCGTGCAGGCTGGCGCAGACGGTGACTCCGCGGGCGACGAGGCGGTGGACGATCCGCCGCAGCGCCTGCCCGCGCTCGACGTGGTGGCCGAGCGCTTCGACATCAACGAGCTCGAACTCGGCCGCCTCGAGGTCCTCGCACGCAACCGCGGCAACCTCTGGCAGCTCGACCGCTTCGCGCTGATGAACGCCGACGGACGCCTCGCCGGCAAGGGGCAGTGGCGCGCGGGCGCGCGCCAGCGCACCGAGCTCGACTTCGCGCTCGAGACCGCGTCGATGGGTGGGCTGATCCGGCGCCTGGGCCACCCCGACGTGGTGCGCGGCGGCGCCGCCAGCCTGGCCGGCCAGCTCGCATGGCGGGGTGCGCCGACCCGGATCGACTATCCCAGCCTGTCGGGCAGGCTGCGGCTGGAGACCGGCGCGGGCCAGTTCAACCGGCTCGAACCCGGCGTCGGCCGTCTGCTCGGCATCCTCAGCCTGCAGTCGCTGCCGCGCCGGATCACGCTCGACTTCCGCGACGTGTTCTCCGAAGGATTCGCCTTCGATCGCATTTCCGGTAGCATCGAGCTTGACCGTGGTGTGCTGCGCAGCGAGGACCTGGAGATCCGCGGACCCGCGGCGCGCGTCGCGATGAGCGGCAGCGCCGACGTGGTCTCCGAAACGCAGGACCTGCGCGTTCTGGTGCAGCCGACGCTGTCCGAGTCGGTGGCGATCGGCGCGGCGGCGGGCTTGGTGAATCCGGTCGCCGGCGTGGTGACCTATCTCGCCCAGAAGGTGCTCAGCGACCCGATCGAGAAGCTCTTCGCCTTCGAGTACACGGTGACCGGCGCGTGGTCCGACCCCCAGGTCGCCAAGCGCGGCAGGGCCGCTGCGCCGGAGTCGCGCTGATCCGGGGGCGAGCGCCCAAGCTGCGTGCCCTTCCTTGCCCAACCCCCGCGGGGTCTTGCCGCCAGCGGCAGCACCCCGCCCCAAGCTCGCCGACATGACCGAAACCTCCCTTTCCGCGCCGGTGCGCATCGCCGCCATCCAGACGGTCTCCGGGCCCGACGTCGCCGCCAACCTGGAAACCGCGTCGCACCTGATTGCCCAGGCCGCCGCCGCCGGCGCCCGCGTGATCGCGCTGCCCGAATACTTTCCGCTCATCAGCAAGGACGAGACCGCCAAGGTGCGCATCCGCGAGCCCGAGGGCGCCGGCCCGCTGCAGGATTTCCTCGCCGGCGAGGCGCGCCGCCACGGCGTGTGGCTGATCGGCGGCACCCTCCCGCTGGTCGCCGAGGCCGAGGACAAGGTGCGCAACAGCACCCTGGTCTTCGACGACCAGGGCCGGCGCGTGGCGCGCTACGACAAGATCCACCTGTTCGGCTTCCAGCGCGGCGAGGAGCGCTACGACGAGGCGGCCACCATCGAGCCGGGCGGCACGGTCGCCTGCTTCGACTCGCCGGCCGGGCGCATCGGGCTGTCGGTGTGCTACGACCTGCGCTTCCCCGAGCTCTTCCGTGCCATGGGCGAGGTGGATCTGATCGTGCTGCCGGCCGCCTTCACCTGGACCACCGGCCGCGCGCACTGGGAGGTGCTGCTGCGCGCGCGCGCGATCGAGAACCAGTGCTACGTGATGGCGCCGGCCCAGGGCGGGTGCCACGAGAGCGGGCGGGTGACCTGGGGCCACACCATGATCGTCGATCCCTGGGGCGAGATCCTCGCCTGCCGCGACGAGGGCCCCGGCGTGGTGGTCGCGGACCTCGATCCCGCGCGCCTCGCGGCGGTACGCGGGAGCCTGCCTGCCCTGCGCCACCGCTGCCTGGCCTGAACGCGCCGTCCGCGAGGGGGCGAACGTGGCCGATGCCGCAGCCTCCTCGTGTCGTCGCCCCGCAATGATCGTTTTTGCCCGATGCCGGTCCAACCGGCATCCTCCGCCAAGGATTTACCGATGAGCAAGAGCCAGAATCCCCTCAAGGTCGCCGACCGTTACCTGCTGTCGCCCTACGGCCTGGGCGAGGCGGAGCTCGAGAAGACCTTCCGCAAGCTGATGCGCCACGACATCGACTTCGCCGACCTCTACTTCCAGTACCAGCGCTCCGAGGCCTGGAGCCTGGAAGAGGGCATCGTCAAGTCGGGCAGCTTCGACATCGAGCAGGGCGTGGGCGTGCGCGCGATCAGCGGCGAGAAGACCGCCTTCGCCTACTCCGACGACATCTCGCTCGACGCCCTGGTCGGCGCCGCCACCGCCACGCGTGCGATCGCCGCGGCCGGCGAGCGCCGCCGCGTCGGCATCGTCCCGCACAAGCTCAGGACCCGCCTGTACCGGGCCGACGACCCGCTCGACTCGCTCGACGACACCGCCAAGGTCGAGCTGCTCGAGCGCCTCGAGGCCTTCGCACGCGCCGAGGATGCGCGCGTGACCCAGGTCATGGCCCACATCGCCGGCTCCTGGGAGGTGGTGATGGTGGTGCGCAGCGACGGCCATCAAGCCGCCGATGTGCGTCCGCTGGTGCGCGTGTCGATCACCGTGATCATGGAGGAGGACGGCCGCCGCGAGCAGGGCAGCGCAGGCGGCGGCGGACGCTACGACTACGGCTGGTTCTGCGACGACCGCCTGCACGACTACGCCCGCCAGGCGGTGCATCAGGCGCGCGTGAACCTCGGCGCCGACCCGGCCCCGGCCGGCACCATGCCGGTCGTGCTCGGCCCCGGCTGGCCGGGCATCCTGCTCCACGAGGCGATCGGCCACGGGCTGGAGGGCGACTTCAACCGCAAGGGCAGCTCGGCGTTTTCCGGGCGCATCGGCCAGCAGGTGGCGGCCAGGGGCGTCACCGTGGTTGACGACGGCACGCTGCCCGATCGCCGCGGCTCGCTGTCGATCGACGACGAGGGCAACCCGACCGAGCGCACCGTGCTGATCGAGGACGGCATCCTCACCGGCTACATGCAGGACATGATGAATGCCCGCCTGATGGGCATGCCGGTCACCGGCAACGGCCGCCGCGAGTCCTTCGCCCACCTGCCGCTGCCGCGCATGACCAACACCTACATGCTGAACGGCGACAAGGATCCGGAGGAGATCATCAAGTCGGTGAAGAAGGGCTTGTACGCGGTGAACTTCGGCGGCGGCCAGGTGGACATCACCTCGGGCAAGTTCGTCTTCTCCACTGCCGAGGCCTACCTGATCGAGAACGGCAAGGTGACCCGCCCGGTGAAGGGGGCGACCTTGATCGGCAACGGCCCGGACGCGCTCACCAAGATCCGCATGATCGGCAACGACATGCGGCTGGATCCGGGCGTCGGGACTTGCGGCAAGGACGGGCAGAGCGTTCCGGTGGGCGTCGGCCAGCCGACGCTGCGCATCGACGGGCTGACGGTGGGCGGGACCGCCTGAGCGGAGCGGCGCAGCTCGACCGCCACGTTCGCGCCTCCTGCATGAACCCGCCGCGCCTCCGTCCCATGCACTGACGAACAAGGCCGCGCACCCGGTGCCCGGGGCGCGGCCTGGATTTGAAGCGGGCAGGGCCGGCGGCGATCAGGTCTGCGCGGGCTTGTCCTTGCGCTCGCCCGGAGTAGCGGTGGCGGGCTTGTCACCGCTGCAGGCGGAGACGGTGTCGAACGGTCCGGCTTCGAGCAGGCGGGCGGCCTGGGCCGGGGTGGCGATCGAGAAGGCGATCGCGGTGGTGGTCAGCATGGCGGCGATGGTCTGGCGTTTGATCATGTCGGGCTCCGTCTGGGTCTTGTTCATTGTTCGACATCGGGGCCGGCGCCGCGGAAGAGCTCGGGCGTCAGGTCGTGCCGCTGCAGCAGGCGGTAGAACTCGGTGCGATTGCGCTCCGCCAGCCGTGCAGCGTCCGAAACATTACCCGCAGTCAGTTTCAGCAGCTGTATCAGATAGTTTCGCTCGAAGCGGCGCTTCGCCTCGGCGTAGCCGAGGGCCTCGGCCGGCTGCACGCGCAGGGCGCGTTCGACCAGGGCGCGCGGGATCAGCGCCGTGGTGGCGAGCGCGCACGCCTGCTCGACCACGTTGTGGAGCTGGCGCACGTTGCCCGGCCACGGCGCGGTGGCGAGTGCCTCCAGCGCTTCGGGCGCGAAGCCGGTGAGGCGCCTGCCGTACTTGTGCGCGAGGCTGCGCAGGAAGTGCCCGGCGAGCAGCGGGATGTCCTCGCGGCGCTCGGCCAGGGTGGGCAGCTGCAGGCTCACCACGTCGATGCGGTAGTAGAGGTCCGCGCGGAACTGGCCCGCGGCCAGCGCCGCGTCGAGGTCGCGGTGGGTGGCGGAGACGATGCGCAGGTCGACCGCCTGCGCGCGCGTCGCACCCACCGGACGCACGGCGCGCTCCTGCAGCACGCGCAGCAGCTTGACCTGCAGCGCGGGCGGCATGTCGCCGATCTCGTCGAGGAAGAGTGTGCCGCCGTGGGCGGCCTGCACCAGGCCCTGATGGGCGCTGGTGGCGCCGGTGAAGGCGCCGCGCACGTGGCCGAAGAGCTCGGATTCGAGCAGCGGCTCGGGAATGGCGCCGCAGTTGATCGCGACGAAGGGCGCAGCGGCGCGCGGGCTGGCGAGGTGGATCGCGCGTGCGAGCAGCTCCTTGCCGGTGCCGCTGTCACCGCGGATCAGCACGCTGGCGTCCGCGGCGGCGACCAGACGGGCCTCGTCGAGGACTGCCTGCATGCGGCTGCTGCGGCTGAGGATCGCTGCGCGCCAGGCCGTGTCGCCGGCGCTGCCGGGGGCGTCGGCGCGGAGACCGCTGCGGGCGTGGGTGGGGCCGGCGCGTTGCAGGGCCTGGCGGATGCCCTGCAGCAGGGCCTGGCTGTCGAAGGGCTTGGTGAGATAACCGGCGACCCCGAGCGCGGTGGCCTCGACCGCATCGGGGATGGTGCCGTGCGCGGTGAGCAGGATGACCGGCAGCGCCGGATGCTGGCGGCGGATGTCCTCGAACAGGGCGAGTCCGTCGCCGTCGGGCAGGCGCACGTCGCTCACCACGAGGTCGAAGCGCTCCACGCCGAGACGGCTGCGTGCGGCCGCGACGCTGTCCGCGGTGGCGACGTCGTAGCCGGTGGCCTGCAGGCGCATCGCGAGCAGGCGCAGCAGGTCGGCGTCGTCGTCGACCACCAGCAGGCGCGCCGGTGCCGCCGCCGCGGTCGCGTGCATCTCCGTCGACGTGCTCATTCGGGCAGCCCGGTGCGGGGCCGCACCGGCAGGCCGGGCAAGGTCAGCTCGCGTTCGATCTCGGCGAGCGCCTCGAGCTGGCGCTGCAGCGCGGCGTTCTGCCGGCGCAGCGCGTCGAGTTCCAGCGCCTGCGCGTCGCTGGCGCGGGCAAGCTCGTCGAGCTGGCGGCGCAGGTGCTCGGCGAGTGCGGCGACTTGCTGGCGCACGCGGAGCTGTTCGAGCAGGGCGCGTGCGTAGGGATGCAGCGCGCGCGCCTGTGCGCGATCGTCGGCGAGCAGGCTTTCGAGCGCGCGCCGCGCCGTGGCGAGCCGCTCCTGCCCGGGTTGGGCGGCCTGCACCGCGGTGTGCAGGCGCTGCTGCGCGGCTTCGTGGGCAAGTGCCGCGGCGCTCGTGTCGTCCTCGGCCGTCTGCCGGGCCGGGAGGTCGGCGCACCCCGCGAGCAGGGCGAGGGTGGCGGGGAGCACGGCGCGGGCGATCCGGACGCACACGCGGCGTGCTGCGCGGGAGACTGCGCGGACGACGTGGAGGCGGGCGTCAGGCATGGGGCAACTCGATGCGGAAATGGGCGCCAAGCTCGCTCGGCAGCGCGCGCACCCGGCCGCGGTGGGCGCCGATGAACTCGCGCACGATCGCCAGCCCGATGCCGCTGCCGCGTGCGCTTGAGGGAGGGCTGCGACGACCCTGGTAGAAGGGCTCGAAGATGCGTTCGAGCTCGTCGGGCGCGATCCCCGGGCCTTCGTCGCGGCAGTCGATCACCACGTTCTCGCCGGCGCGGCGGAGCTCGATGCGGATGTGGCCACCGGTGGGGCTGAAGGCGATCGCGTTGGCGAGCAGGTTGGAGAACACGCTGTGCAGCTTGCCGGCGTCGGCATGCACGATGGGAGCGTCGCCCGCGAGTCCGATCGTCACCCGGCGTGCGCGCGCCGGCAGGCGCTGCTCCTCGCCGATCTTGCGCAGCAGGGGCCGGAGGGCGGTGGGCTGCAGGTGCAGCGAGCGCGCGTCGAACTGGCTCGCGTTGAGCCGCAGCAGCTGTTCGATGCGCGCCTGCAGGGTGCGCGCGCTGTGCGCGAGGATGGCGGTCACCTCGCGCTGCTCGGGTTCGAGCGGGCCGAGCACGCCGTCCTCGAGCAGGGCGACCCCTTCGCGCAGCGAGGCGAGCGGGGTCTTGAGCTCGTGCGAGACGTGGCGCAGCACGCGGCCGCGGTCGGCCTCGAGTTCGGCGAGGCGCAGGCGCAGCCAGTCGAGCCGCTCGCCCAGCCTGCGCAGGTCGGCAGGGCCGTCGATGTCGATCGGGCGGGTGAGGCGGTTCTCGCCGAGCTCGCCGATCGCCTGTTCCATGCGCCCGAGCGGGCGCAGCAGCCACCCGCCCGCGAGTGCCGCGAGCAGGCCGGCGAGGAGCAGGGCGGCGAGGATCTGCAGGGCGACGGCACGGCGTTCGCGCTCGAGCGTGTCCATGAGGGCGAGATCGCGCTCGCCGAGATGGTGGTCCAGCGCCGCGGCGAGCCGGTCGGCGAGCGCGCCGAGGTGGCGGAAGTCGTCCGCCGTGGCGAGGCCGTCGCCGCGCCCGGCCGCAGTGGCG
>NZ_AMXD01000170.1 GCF_000310185.1 Thauera aminoaromatica S2
CGCGCCTTCCTGCCGCCGGCCCTGCGCGCGGTGCTGCCGCCCGCGGTGGCGGCCGACCTCGGCCCGGCGCTCGCCGGCATCGCCATGTACGTGCTGATGGCGGCGGTGCTGAGCTTGAAACCCGCGGGGCTGTTCCCCGCGCGCGGCTGAGGGACGCGATGCCCGAACGCTTCCCCGGCCTCGCGCGCCGCCTGCCCTGGCTGGTGCTGGCCCTGCTCGCGGCCTTCCCGCTGATCGCGCCGGCCTTCGGGCTGGAGTACTACGTCGGCTTCGTGCGCCGGGTGCTGATCGTGGCGATCGCGGCGGCCAGCCTCAACTTCATCCTCGGCTACGGCGGCATGGCGGCGCTCGGCCATGCGGGCTTCATCGGCGTGGGGGCCTACACCGTGGTGGCGCTGGTCGAGGCCGGGGTCTCGTCGGCCTGGCTGGCCTGGGGCAGCGCGGCGGTGCTTGCCGGGCTGTTCGCAGCGGCGATCGGCGCGGTGTCGCTGCGCACGCGCGGGGTGTACTTCATCATGATCACCCTCGCCTTCGCGCAGATGCTGCACTACCTCGCGGTGTCGCTGCGCACGTATGGCGGCGACGACGGCTACGGCCTGTACACCCCGCTGGCGCTGGGTGCCTGGCTGGACGGCGCGCATGCGCAGGTCTTCTACTGGGTGGTGCTGGCGATCGCCGCGGCGGTGTTCGCGCTCTTCAGCCGGGTCGCGCATTCGCGCTATGGCCATGCGCTGCGCGGCGTCCGCGACAACGAGACGCGCATGGTGGCGCTCGGCTACCCGGTCTATCGGCTCAAGCTCGCCGGCTTCGTCGCCGCCGGCGCGGTGGCGGGGTTGGCCGGTGGCCTGCTCGCCAGCCACAACGCCTTCGTCAGCCCGTCGATCATGCACTGGACGCAGTCCGCGCTGCTGCTGGTGATGGTGATGCTCGGCGGCGCCGGCCGGCGCTGGGGCGCGCCGCTCGGGGTGGCGCTGTGGCTGACGCTGGAGGAGGTGCTGAAGCTCTACACGGACTACTGGCACTGGCCGCTCGGGCTGTTGCTGCTGCTGGTGGTGTTCCACGCGCCGCAGGGCGTGGCGGCGCTGCTCGAGCGCCGCGCCGGCAAGGAGGGCGCGCGATGAGCCTGTTCAGGGCGGAGGGCCTGGTCAAGCGCTTCGGCGGCCTGCTCGCCACCGACCATGTCTCCCTCGCCGTCGAGGCGGGCGAGATCCATGCGCTGATCGGCCCCAACGGCGCGGGCAAGTCCACCCTGGTGAACCTGATCTCCGGACTGCTGCCGGCGGACGCCGGGCGCATCGTGCTCGACGGTGTCGAGCTGACCGCGCTGACGCCGCACGCGCGCACCCGTGCCGGCCTGGCGCGCTGCTTCCAGATCAGCAGCGTGTTCCGCAACGACAGCGTGCGCGACAACCTGCTGCTCGCGGTGCAGGCGCAGGCGGGGTCGAGCTTCCGCTGCCTGTCGCGGCGCGACGCCGAGCACGCGCTGCAGGAGCGCGCCGAGGCGCTGGCGCAGCGCACGGGCCTGGCCGAGGTTCTCGAGCGCAACGCCGGCACCTTGGCCCACGGCCTGCAGAAGCGGCTCGACCTCGCGCTCGCGCTCGCCGCGCGGCCCAGGCTGCTGCTGCTCGACGAGCCCATGGCCGGCATGGGACCGGAGGATTCGCAGCAGATGGTGGCGCTGATCCGCGGTCTCGCCGGCGAGACCGCGATCCTGCTCATCGAGCACGACATGGACGCGGTGTTCCAGCTCGCCGACCGCATCTCGGTGCTGGTGTACGGCAAGGTACTGACCTCGGGTGACGCCGCCCACATCAAGGGGCATGCCGAGGTGCAGGCGGTGTATCTGGGGACAGAGGTGGCGGGATGAACGCGCCGCTGTTGTGCTGCCGCGGCCTGGAGGCCGGCTATGGCACCAGCAGGGTGCTGTTCGGCCTCGACTTCGACATCCGCGCCGGCGAGGTGGTGGCGCTGCTCGGGCGCAACGGCATGGGCAAGAGCACCACGATCCGCACGATCGTCGGCGGCCTGCGCCCGCAGCGCGGCGAGATCGTCTTCGAAGGCCGTCCGATCCACGCCGAGCGCGCCGACGCCATCGCCCGCCTCGGCGTGGCGATCGTGCCCGAGGGCCGGCAGTGCTTCCCCAATCTCACGGTGCACGAACACCTCGTCGCCTTCGCCGCGCGCCGCAATGGCGTCGCCGAGCCATGGACGCCGGCGCGGCTCTACGCGCTCTTCCCGCGCCTGGCCGAGCGCGCCGACCACCTCGGCAACCAGCTCTCCGGCGGCGAGCAGCAGATGCTGGCGATCGCGCGTGCGCTGTCGACCAACCCGCGCCTGCTGATCCTCGACGAAGCCACCGAAGGCCTCGCCCCGGTGATCCGCGAGGAGATCTGGCGCTGCCTCGCGCTCCTCAAGGCGCAGGGGCAGACCACGCTGGTGGTGGATAAATACGTCGAGAGGCTGATGGCGCTCGCCGACCGCAACCTCATCCTGGAGCGCGGGCGCATTACCTGGCAGGGCAGCTCGGCCGAGCTGGACGCGCGGCGCGAGCTGTGGGGGCGCTACCTGGGGGTGTGAGCGGGGCGGACGCTCCCGCTTCGCGGCGCGACCGGGGGGGGCCGAGCCGGCGGGCTTCAGGGCGCTTCGGCGTCGGCGTACACCTCGTCCAGCGTGATCTCCGTATCCAGGCAGTCCAGCCGGAAGGCGCCCTCGGCGCAGGTCTCGTGGCGCACCGGGTCGCCGAAGCGGTAGATCTCCACGGAGCGCTTGTCCGGATCGACGAGCAGATATTCGCGCAGCGAGGGGATGGCCTGGTAGGCGAAGAGCTTCTCGCGGCGGTCGATGCGCTCGGTGCTCGGCGACAGCACCTCCACCAGCAGGCAGGGACTGCGGCGGTAATAGGTCTCGCGGTCGTCGGGCGCGCAGGCCAGCACGATGTCGGGGTAATAGAAGTAGGTCTGGCCGGTGTGCTCGACGCGGACCTTCATGTCGGCGATGAAGAGCTGGCAGCCCTTGCGGCGGGCGTGCGGTCCGATCGCGAGGCCGAGGCTGGTGACGACCAGGCCATGCCTCGCGCTGGCGCCGCCCATCGCCACCACCTCGCCGTCGAGGTATTCATGCTTGATTTCGCTCCGGGTCTCGCCTTCGAGGTAGTCCTCGACACTGATCGGGGCGGGGCGTGCCAGGGCGTTGCTCATGAGGGCCTCCGTTGCGGCAGGTGGGCGGCAGATCGACGACGAATGATACGGTGGCAGTCCTCGTGCCGGCCAGCACGCCCGCGGACCGCGCGGCAGCGCGCGGTGTCGGCCGGGTGTTCGCGCCAAGGGGCGCTGCGGGCGGGGAGCCCCGCCACGCTCACAGCAGCACGATGTCGTACTGCTCCTGGGTGTAGCTGCCCTCGGCGTGCAGCGAGACCTTCTTGCCGATGAAGTCCGACAGCATCGCCAGCGACTGGCTCTCCTCGTCGAGGAAGAGGTCGATCACGTTGGGCGCGGCGAGCACGCGGAACTCCCGGGCGTTGAACTGGCGTGCCTCGCGCAGCAGCTCGCGCAGGATCTCGTAGCACACCGTGCGCGCGGTCTTGACCTCGCCGCGGCCGCTGCAGGTGGGGCAGGGCTCGCACAGCAGGTGGGCGAGGGATTCGCGCGTGCGCTTCCTCGTCATCTCCACCAGGCCGAGCGCGGTGAAGCCGTTGATGCTCATCTTGGTGTGGTCGCGCGACAGCGCCTTGCGGAACTCCTCCAGCACCATCTCGCGATGCTCGACGTTCTCCATGTCGATGAAGTCGATGATGATGATGCCGCCGAGGTTGCGCAGGCGCAGCTGGCGGGCGATGGCCTGGCTGGCCTCGAGGTTGGTCTTGAAGATGGTGTCGTCGAAGTTGCGCGCGCCGACGAAGCCGCCGGTGTTGACGTCGACGGTGGTCATCGCCTCGGTCTGGTCGATGATCAGGTAGCCGCCGGATTTGAGATCGACGCGGCGGGCGAGCGCCTTCTGGATCTCCTCCTCCACGCTGTAGAGCTCGAAGAGCGGGCGATCGCCGCTGTAGTGCTCGAGCAGCGGCAGCACCTGCGGCGTGTACTCGGCGGCGAAGGCGGCGAGCTTCTGGAAGTTCTCCCGCGAGTCGACGCGGATGCGTGAGGTCTCGTCGGTGACGAGGTCGCGCAGCGTGCGCTGGCCCAGCCCGAGGTCCTCGTGCAGCAGCTTCGGCGGGAACAGGCCCACGGTCGAGCCGGAGATCTCGCGCCACAGCTTGCGCAGGTAGGCGATGTCGGCGGCGAGCTCGGCGTCGGTGGCGGATTCGGCCATGGTGCGCACGATGAAGCCGCCCGGCTCGTCTTCGGGCACCAGCGCGACCAGCCGGCTGCGCAGCGCCTCGCGCCCGGCCTCGTCCTCGATGCGCTGGGAGATGCCGATGTGCTTTTCCTGCGGCAGGTAGACGAGCAGGCGGCCGGCGAGGCTGACCTGGGTGGACAGGCGTGCGCCCTTGGTGCCGATCGGGTCCTTGAGCACCTGCACCATCAGGCTCTGGCCTTCGGTGAGGATCTTCTCGATCGGACGCGCACCCTCGCCGTTCTGGCGGTCGCTCCAGATGTCGGCCACGTGCAGGAAGGCGGTGCGCTCGAGGCCGATGTCGATGAAGGCCGACTGCATGCCGGGCAGCACCCGGACGACCTTGCCGAGGTAGAGGTTGCCGACGATGCCGCGGCTGGCGGTGCGCTCGACGTGCAGCTCCTGCACCACGCCCTGCTCGACGATCGCGACGCGGGTTTCCTGCGGGGTGAAGTTGATGAGGAATTCGATGCTCATGGACGGGGTGTGCTCACAGGACGGGGTGGCCGAAGATCTCGAGCAGGGCGGCGGTCTCGAACAGCGGCAGGCCCATGATCCCCGAGTAGCTGCCGCGGATCTCCTCGATGAAGATCGCGGCGTGACCCTGGATGCCGTAGGCGCCGGCCTTGTCGAAGGGTTCGCCGGTGGCGATGTAGCGGCGGATGTCGTGCTCGCTCAGCGTGCGGAAGGCGACCTCGCTGACCGACAGCCGGCTGCGCGTGCGCTCGCCGTCGCTCATCGCGACCGCGGTCAGCACGCGGTGGCGGCGGCCGGACAGGCGCTCCAGGATGGCGTGCGCCTCGGCGGCCTCGCGCGGCTTGCCGACGATCTCGCCGTCGACCTCCAGCGTGGTGTCGGCGGCGAGCACCGGATGCGGCAGCAGCTTGCGCCACAGCACCCGCCGCATCCCGGCCTGGGCCTTGGCGAGCGCGAGGCGCTCGACGTAGCGTTCGACCGCTTCGTCGGGCAGCGGGGTCTCGTCGACGTCGGCGTCCTCGCCGCGCTCGCCGGCGCGAAAGGTCAGCACGTCGAAATTGATCCCGATCTGGCGCAGCAGTTCGCGGCGGCGGGGGCTCGTGGAGGCAAGGTAGATGCGCGGGGTGAGGGTCATGGCATGGCGTTCCGCAGGATCCGCGACGCCGGTCGGCGCCGGTCGGGCTCGGGTGGCGCGATTCTAACGGGTTTCACCGCCCGCCCGCGCCGCCGTGCCGGCATCACCGCCGCAATCGCGACTCGCGTCGCTCCCACGGGCGCCTTCGGAGGCGCGGTGGTTCGTGTGGGAGCGACGCAAGTCGCGATCGGCCGATGCTGCAGGCGCTACTCGCGGTGGTAGGGGTGGTTCTTGAGTACCGTCCACGCGCGGTAGAGCGCCTCGGCCAGCAGGGGGCGCACCAAGGCGTGGGGGAGGGTGAGGCTGGAGAGGCGGATGGCCTCGTGGGCGCCCGCCTTGAACGCGGGGGCGAGGCCGTCGGGGCCGCCGACGATGAGCGCGACGTCGTCGCCTGCGCCCTGCCAGGACTCCAGCCGGCGCGCGAGCGCCAGCGTGCTCAGGTCGGCGCCGCGCTCGTCGAGGATCACGCGGCGGCAGCGCGGCGGCAGGGTGGCCTCGATGCGCGCGGCCTCGGCCGCCATCATCGCCTCCACCGTCTTGCCGCCGCTGCGCGGCTCGGCCTTGACCTCGACGAGCTGCAACTGCAGCTCGCGCGGCATGCGGCGGGCGAACTCGTCGAAGCCGGCCTGCACCCAGGCGGGCATGCGGTGGCCGACGGCGACGATGATCAGTTTCATGGTTGAACCTGCGCGCGTGCGTGGACGAGCATGCGTCGAAAAACGCGACCGCCACCCGCGCCGTACGCAGGCGGCCTCTCGCGCGGGGCGCTACTCGTCAGGCGGCGTTGCGCCGGCTGGACGGCGGGGTGTTCCAGAGTTCCTCGAGCTTGTAGTGCGCGCGCACCGCGGGCTGCATCACGTGCACCACGATGTTGCCGAGGTCGACCAGCACCCACTCGCCGGTCTCCTGGCCTTCGGTGCCGATGATCTCGCCGCCGGCTTCCTTGACCTTGTCGTGCACGTTCTGCGCGAGCGCCCGGGTCTGACGGCCGGATTCGGCGCTGGCGACGACGATGCGGTCGAAGAGGGGGGTGTGCTTCGAGGTGTCGATGACTTCGATGTCGCGTGCCTTGATGTCTTCGAGGGCGGCGACGACGATCTTTTCGAGGGTGGGGGTGTCCATTCGGATCCTGTGTGGGCCGGCGCGGGGCGCTCAGCGGTAGAGATGGTGCGCGGCAATATAGTCGAGAACCGATTCCGGCAGCAAATAGCGGGCACTGTGGCCGTCGCGCACCAGATCGCGGATCAGCGAGGCGGAGATCGCCAGCGGGGTCATGTCGAAGGGGACGACGCGGCCCGCCGGTGCGCGGCGCAGATCCGCGGGGTCGGCGGTGTGGCGGCCCGCGCAGGCGGCGTCGAGCGCGGGCGACAGGGTGGCGGGCCAGCGCCGGCCGTGGGGCGCGTA
>NZ_AMXD01000171.1 GCF_000310185.1 Thauera aminoaromatica S2
GCGGGCCTCGCCGAGGGCCTGCAGGCGCGGGGCTGGGCGCGGCTCGCGCTGCCCGCGGGCCACGCGCCCTTCGCCGACGGTGGCTTCCGCACGCCTTCGGGCAAGTGCGAGTTCTTCTCCGCCTCGCTCGCGCACGAGGGCCTCGACCCTTTGCCGGCCTGGCATCCGCCCGCCGAGTCGGTGCCCAGCAACCCGGCGCTGGGTGCGCGCTATCCGCTCGCGCTGATCACCCCGCCGGCGCGCAACTTCCTCAATTCCACCTTCGCCAACCAGGCGCGCTTTCTCGCCGACGAGGGCGGGCCGAAGCTCGAGATCCACCCCGAGGACGCCGTCGCGCGCGGCGTCGTGGAGGGCATGCGCCTGCGCATCCACAACGACCGCGGTGACTTCATCGCGCGTGCGGTGGTCACCACCGACGTGCGCCCCGGCGTGGTGTGCAGCCCCTCGGTGTGGTGGCCCAAACTGTGCGAAGGCGGCCACAACGCCAACGCGGTCATCGCCGCGCGCCCCACCGACATGGGCGGCGGGCCGACCTTCTACGACTGCCTGGTGGAGGTGGAGCCCGCATGAGCCCGAGTACGACCCTCGACGCGGTGGCGGACATCCTCGCGCGCGCGCAGCGCATCCTCTTCGTCACCGGCGCCGGCATCTCGGTCGATTCGGGCCTTCCCACCTATCGCGGCATCGGCGGCCTCTACCACGACCGCCTCACCGAGGAGGGCCTCACCATCGAGGAGGCCTTGTCGGGCGAGATGATGGCGACCCGGCCCGAGATCGCCTGGCGCTACATCGCCCAGATCGAGGCCAGCTGCCGCGGTGCGAAGCCCAACGCCGCCCACCGCCTGATCGCCGCACTCGAGCAGGAGAAGGCGCTGGTGTGCGTGCTCACCCAGAACGTCGACGGCCTGCACCGCGCCGCCGGTTCGCGCAACGTCATCGAGATCCACGGCACCGTGCATCGGCTGCACTGCATGTCCTGCGGGCAGGGGCGCCGGGTGGAGGACTACGCCGGCCTCTCCATCCCGCCCGAATGCCCGCGTTGCGGCGGCATCCTGCGCCCGGACGTGGTGCTGTTCGGCGAGGCGCTGCCCGAGCTCGCGATCGAGCGCCTGGAGAGCGTGCTGTCGCAGGGCATGGACGCGGTGGTGTCGATCGGCACCACCAGCGTCTTCCCCTACATCGCCGGCCCGGTGCTGTGGGCGGCGCGCGAGGGCACACCCACGGTGGAGATCAACCCCGGCGACACCCAGGTCAGCCAGTTCGTCGACCACCGCCTGCGCATGTGCGCCGCCGAGGCCCTGCCCGAGCTGTGGTGGCGGATGCATCCGGCGGATCCGGCGGAAGACAGGGGTTGGTGAAGGAAACGGGGCCGTTTCCGCCAGGGGCAGGCCCGACCGAGGGTGGAGCGGGCCTCGGAAAGGATCGCGACTCGCGTCGCTCCTGCAAGAATCGCGGCGCCCGGGGTGGGGCGTAGGCGCGGCGCAAGCCTCGACCTGACGCTCCTCCAACGCCGCGCTTCCGTTCGGGGCGCCGCGTGGAGGATCTCCCCGCTTACAGCAACACCCGCTCGATCCCTCCGCTGTTCGCCTTCGCCACGTAGTCCGGCAGCCAGTTTTCGCCGAGCAGGTGCCTGGCCAGCTCGACCACGATGTAGTCGGGCTCGATGCCGCCGGCGTCGTCGGCGTAGCGGTGCATGCCCTGCAGGCAGCTCGGACACGAGGTCAGCATCTTGATCTTCGCGTTCGGGTCGCCCTCGCGCAGCTTGGCCGCGCCCTTCTCGATCTCTTCCTGCTTGCGGAAGCGCACCTGGGTGGAGATGTCGGGGCGGGCCACCGCGAGCGTGCCGGATTCGCCGCAGCAGCGGTCGGACAGGTCGACGCGCGTGCCCATCAGCTCGTTGGCCACCTTGATGCCCTGGTACTGCTTCATCGGTGTGTGGCAGGGCTCGTGGTACATGTACTTCACGCCGCCCACGCCCTCGAGTTTCACGCCCTTCTCCATCAGATACTCGTGGATGTCGAGCAGGCGGCAGCCGGGGAAGATCTTCTCGAATTCGTACTTCTGCAGCTGGTCCATGCAGGTGCCGCAGGACACGATGACGGTCTTGATGTCGAGGTAGTTGAGCGTGTTGGCCACGCGGTGGAATAGCACGCGGTTGTCGGTGGTGATCTTCTGGCCCTTCTCCTCCTCGCCGGCGGCGGTCTGCGGGTAACCGCAGCACAGGTAGCCCGGCGGCAGCACGGTGTGCGCGCCGACGTGGTAGAGCATGGCCTGGGTGGCCAGCCCGACCTGGCTGAACAGGCGCTCGGAGCCGCAGCCCGGGAAGTAGAACACCGCCTCGGACTCGCCGTTGGCCTTGTGCGGGTCGCGGATCACCGGGATGACCTTGTCGTCCTCGATGTCGAGCAGCGCGCGGCTGGTGCGCTTGGGCAGGTTGCCGGGCATCGGCTTGTTGATGAAGTGGATCACCTGGGCCTTGATCGGGGCCTTGCCGAGCGTGGCCGGGGGCGCCTTCACCTGCGGCTGGACGAGGCCGAACTTCTTGCCCAGCTCGTGGGCGAAGCGCTGCGCCTTGTAGCCCCAGTCGATCATGCCGGTGCGGATGGCCTTGATCGTGGTCGGGTCCTTGATGGTCAGGAAGGCCATCGCCGCCGCCTTGCCCGGATTGAACGACTTCTTGCCCTGCTTGCGCAGCAGGTTGCGCATCTTGATCGACACGTCGCCGAAGTCGATGTCCACCGGACAGGGCTTCTCGCACTTGTGGCAGATCGTGCAGTGGTCGGCCACGTCCTCGAACTCGGCCCAGTGCGCCAGCGACACGCCGCGCCGGGTCTGTTCCTCGTACAGGAAGGCCTCGATCAGCAGCGAGGTGGAGAGGATCTTGTTGCGCGGGCTGTACAGCAGGTTGGCGCGCGGCACGTGCGTGGAACACACCGGCTTGCACTTGCCGCAGCGCAGGCAGTCCTTGATGTCGTGGGCGATCTCGCCGACATCGGTCTGCTCCATGATCAGCGACTCGTGGCCCATCAGGTTGAAGCTGGGGGTGTAGGCGTTGTCGAGGTTGCCGCGGATCGGCCCCTTGCGCATCAGCTTGCCGCGGTTGAAGCGGCCTTCGGGGTCGACCTTTTCCTTGTAGCTCCAGAAGTTCGCCATCTCGTCGTCGGTGAGATAGTCGAGCTTGGTGATACCGATGCCGTGCTCGCCGGAGATGACCCCGTCCAGGCTGCGTGCCAGCGCCATGATGCGGTCGACCGCGCGGTTGGCGGTCTGCAGCATCTCGTAGTGGTCGGAGTTGACCGGCAGGTTGGTGTGCACGTTGCCGTCGCCGGCGTGCATGTGCAGGGCGACGAAGACGCGGCCGCGCAGCACCTCGCGGTGGATCTCGGCGATGCGGGCGAGGATGGGGGCGAACAGGGCCCCGTCGAAGGTCTGCTCGAGCAGCGGGCGCAGCTCCTCCTTCCACGACACGCGGATCGAGTAGTCCTGCAGGCGATGGAACAGGGTCGGGCTGGCGGCGCGGTTGGAGAGCTCGCCGGCCTGGACGCCATAGGCGGCGAACTGCGGCTCGGCCTCGGCGAGCGCGAGGTCGAGCTTGTCCAGCAGCCACTGCCAGCGCCGGCGCACGCCGGCGACCTGCTCGAGGGCCTGGGCGCGGTGGTCGGAGACCAGCGCCTCGCGGTCGAGGCCCTCGTCCTTGATCTCGAGCGGCAGCTCGCCCTGCAGGAACTCGGCGAGGCGGTCGCAGAGCGCGATCTTGTTCTGCAGCGAGAGCTCGATGTTGATGCGCTCGATGCCGTCGCAGTACTCGCCCATGCGCGGCAGCGGGATGACCACGTCCTCGTTGATCTTGAAGGCGTTGGTGTGGCGCGAGATCGCCGCGGTGCGACTGCGCTCCAGCCAGAAGCGCTTGCGCTGCTCGGGGCTGACCGCGATGAAGCCCTCCGAACCGCGCGCGTTGGTCATGCGCACGACCTCGGAGGCGGCCTTCATCACCGCGTCCTCGTCGTGGCCGACGATGTCGCCGATCAGCACCATCTTGGGGCGGCCGTGGCGACGCGCCTTGGTGGCGTAGCCGACCGCCTTGACGTAGCGCTCGTCGAGGTGCTCGAGGCCGGCGAGCTGCACGCCCGCGGCGTGGCCGGCGCCGCCCGGCTTGAAGAAATCGGTGATCTCGACGATCGCCGGCACCGCCTCGCGCACCTGGCCGAAGAACTCCAGGCACACCGTGCGGGTGACCGGCGGCATCTTGTGCAGCACCCAGCGTGCGGCCACGATGAGGCCGTCGGTGCCTTCCTTCTGCACGCCCGGCACGCCGCCGAGGAACTTGTCGGTGACGTCCTTGCCGAGGCCGACCTTGCGGCAGGCGGCGCCCGGCATGGCGAGGATCTCCTCGCCAAGCGCGGCGTTGGTCAGCCCGTCGAAGCGGCGCAGGCGGAAGCGGACGGTCTCCTGCTCGTGGATCTTGCCGAAGTTGTGGTCGAGGCGCTCGACCTCGAGCCAGTTGCCGTCGGGCGTGACCATCTTCCACCACGCCAGGTTGTCGAGCGCGGTGCCCCACAGCACGGCCTTCTTGCCGCCGGCGTTCATGGCGATGTTGCCGCCGATGCAGGAGGCGCTCGCCGAGGTCGGGTCGACCGCGAACACGCGGCCGGCGAGCGCCGCCGCCTCGGAGACGCGCTCGGTGACCACGCCGGCGCCGGTGCGGATGGTGGGGTAGGGCTCGGCCATCGCGCCGTCGATGCCCGGCAGCACGGTGGGCTCGACCGCGCTCATGGCGAGCAGCTTCTCGGTGTTGATGACGACCGAGCTGGCATCGAGCGGCACCGCGCCACCGGTGTAGCCCGTGCCGCCGCCGCGCGGGATGATGGTCAGGCCGAGCGCGATGCACTCGCGCACCAGCGGCGCCATCTCCTCCTCCGTGTCGGGGTAGAGCACCACGAAGGGATACTCGACCCGCCAGTCGGTGGCGTCGGTGACGTGGGAGACGCGGGCGTGACCGTCGAAGCAGATGTTGTCGCGCCGGGTGTGCCTGGCCAGCGCCTTGAGCACCGCCTTGCGGCGGCGCGCGGTGTCGTCGAACCAGCGCTCGAAGTTGGACACCGCCTCGCGCGCACGCGCCACCAGCAGGGTGACGTGGTCGTTGCCCTGGCGGCGTTTGTCGATCTCGTTGAGGCGGTGGTCGAGCGCGCCGATCAGCGCGTCGCGGCGCTCGCGCGAGGTGAGGAGGTCGTCCTCGAGGTAGGGGTTGCGGCGCACCACCCAGATGTCGCCGAGGACCTCGTAGAGCATCCGCGCCGAGCGGCCGGTGACGCGTTCGGTGCGGAGCTGGTCGAGCACCGCCCAGGCCTCGGCCCCGAGCAGCCGGATGACGATCTCGCGGTCGGAAAACGAGGTGTAGTTGTACGGAATCTCGCGCAGGCGTTGGCTCATTGGACTACCCGGAAGCGGCTGCAGGGAAGCGGTCCATTCTAGCGAACCGCAGTGCACCATGCAGCAAAAATCAAGACCTTAAGGCCAGCAGGGATTCGGCCTCCGTCGCCTGGTGCGGCGAGCTTCAGCGCGCGGCGGTGAGCGCGATCTCGATCCGCCAGCCCGGGTCGGCGAGCCCGGCGACCTGGACGCAGGCGCGTGCCGGGGCGCTGCCGGGCGGAACCCAGGCATCCCACACCGCGTTCATGCCGGCGTAGTCGGCCATGTCGACGAGGTAGATGGTGGCCATCACGATGCGCGCGGGGTCGCTGCCGAGCTTGGCGAGCTGGCGGCCGACGGACTCCAGCACCTCGCGTGTCTGGGCTTCGATCGATCCGGCGCTGCTCGCGGGGACCTCGACCAGGTGCAGGACGCCGGCGTGGATGACGGCGTCGGCATAGCGGGCGGTGACGCCGTGGCGTTCGATGGCGGACATGGGGGGGCTCCGTTGCGAGGGCAGGGGGCGAGTATAGGCGAGGGCGGCGGCGCGGCGCGGGTCGGCGTGCGCGGCGGGCTCAGGCGCCGGCGGACGGCAATGCCCAGGCGATCGCCGCGTAGCGCAGGCCCTTTCCGAGCGCCATCCACGCCAGGCAGGCGAAGGCGTTCAGGCGCAGCGCACCCGCGGCAGCGCACAGCGCGTCGCCGATCAGCGGCACCCAGGACAGCAGCAGGGCGAGGCTGCCCCAGCGCAGCAGCGTGCGTGCATGCGCGCCGGATTCCTTGCGGGGCAGCAGGCGGCCGAGCGCGTAGGTGCTCATGCCGCCCGCGGTGTTGGCCGCGGTGGCGACGAGCAGCGCTGCCGGCGTCAGTTCCGGGCGCAGCGCCAGCAGCGCGGCGAATACCGCTTCGGAGCCGCCCGGCAGCAGGGTCGCGGCCAGGAAGGCGGACGCGGCGAGGCCCGCGAGGAGCGTGGGGTCCTCGTTCAGCATCGGTGCGGGCGCCGGCGGGGAGCCGCATGCGTCTCGGTGGCAATGCGATGTGCATTGACGCCGATGTATGTCATATGCAAAATCGTGTTACGCATTTTGCGTAGAACCGGACGAGGAGACAAGATCATGAAGCGAATTCTCGGCGCCACCGGCGTCGTTCTCGTGCTCGCGGCGCTGACCCCCGCGCAGGCATGGGCCAATCCCCAGCACGAACGCATGAAGCGTTGCAATGCCGAAGCGAAGACGCAGGCGCTCGGGGGCGATGCGCGCAAGGCCTTCATGAGCACCTGCCTGAGCGGCAAGCACGAGGCTGCCGCTGCGAGTGCTCCGGGTGCCGCGCCTGCTCTCGCCTCCGGCAGCGCGGCCGGCGTCCCGGCTGCAGCGCCCGTTGCGGCACCGGCTATGGTGCCGGCAGCGGCCCCGGCCGTCGCACCGGCGGCCGCGGCG
>NZ_AMXD01000172.1 GCF_000310185.1 Thauera aminoaromatica S2
GCCCGCGGCCGGCGAAGGCGCGGTGAGCCTGCTGCCGGGCGTGCTGGTGGCGCGCTGGCTGGGGCCGGCCTGCGAGCCCGGCCGGCAGTGGTTCACCCGCCTGTGGGCGACGGCGCGCCCGGCAGTCGCGGGACGGGCGGCGCACACGCCGCGGATCTGGAACACCTGAAACCCATGGGCGGCAGCGCGCCGCCGCGGAGGAAGACGATGGAACTGAGCCCACGCGAGAAGGACAAGCTGCTGGTGTTCACCGCCGGCCTGCTCGCCGAACGCCGGCGCGCGCGCGGCCTGAAGCTGAACTACCCGGAGGCGGTGGCGCTGATCACCTGCGCGATCCTCGAGGGCGCGCGCGACGGCCGCACGGTGGCGGAGCTGATGGGCTACGGCGCGACCCTGCTGACGCGCGCGGACGTGATGGCGGGCGTCGCGGAGATGATCCCCGACATCCAGGTGGAGGCGACGTTTCCCGATGGCACCAAGCTGGTGACCGTGCACAACCCGATCGTGTGAGGAGCAGGCCGATGATCCCCGGAGAACTCTTCGTCGCCGACGGCGACATCGAACTCGCCGCCGGCCGTGCCACGCGCACGCTGGTGGTGAGCAACACCGGCGACCGCCCGATCCAGGTCGGCTCGCACTACCACTTCGCCGAGACCAACAGCGCGCTCGACTTCGACCGCGCGGCGGCGCGCGGCTTCCGCCTGAACATCGCCGCCGGCACGGCGGTGCGCTTCGAGCCCGGGCAGTGGCGCACCGTCGAGCTGGTGGCGCTCGATGGCGAGCGCGAGGTGTACGGCTTCAACGGCCTCGTCATGGGACGGCTGGACGAGCCCGCGACCGCGCCCGCCGCGCACCGGACGCAAGGGAGCCTGTGATGGCGACGATCTCGCGCCGCGCGTACGCGGAGATGTTCGGCCCCACGGTGGGCGACCGGCTTCGCCTGGCCGACACCGAGCTGGTGATCGAGGTGGAGAAGGACTTCACCATCTACGGCGAGGAGGTGAAGTTCGGCGGCGGCAAGGTGATCCGCGACGGCATGGGCCAGGGCCAGGGCGTGGCCGCCGACGTGGCGGACACCATCGTCACCAACGCGCTGGTCATCGACGCGGTGGCGGGCATCGTGAAGGCCGACGTGGGTCTCAAGGACGGCCGCATCTGGAGGATCGGCAAGGGCGGCAACCCGGACATCCAGCCCGGGGTGACGATCCCGATCGGCGCCGGCACCGAGGTGATCGCCGGCGAGGGCATGATCCTCACCGCGGGCGGCATCGACAGCCACATCCACTGGATCTGCCCGCAGCAGATCGAGGAGGCGCTGAGCTCGGGCGTCACCACCATGCTGGGCGGCGGCACCGGGCCGGCGACCGGCACCTTCGCGACCACGTGCACGCCGGGCCCCTGGCACATCCACCGCATGCTGGAGGCGGCCGAGGCCTTCCCGATGAACCTCGGCTTCTTCGGCAAGGGCAACGCCAGCCTGCCGGCGCCGCTGAAGGAGCAGGTGCAGGCCGGCGTGATCGGGCTGAAGCTGCACGAGGACTGGGGCACGACGCCGGCGGCGATCGACAACTGCCTGACGGTGGCCGAGCAGATGGACATCCAGGTCGCCATCCACACCGACACGCTCAACGAGTCGGGCTTCGTCGAGACCACGCTGGCGGCGTTCAAGGATCGCACCATCCACACCTTCCACACCGAGGGCGCGGGCGGCGGCCACGCGCCGGACATCATCCGCGCGATCAGCCGCCCCAACGTGCTGCCGTCCTCGACCAACCCGACGCGGCCCTACACGGTCAACACCATCGACGAGCACCTCGACATGCTGATGGTGTGCCACCACCTCGATCCGAGCATCGCCGAGGACGTGGCCTTCGCCGAATCGCGCATCCGCCGCGAGACCATCGCCGCCGAGGACATCCTGCACGACACCGGCGCGTTCTCGATGATGTCGTCCGACTCGCAGGCCATGGGCCGGGTGGGCGAGGTGGTGATCCGCACCTGGCAGACCGCGCACAAGATGAAGCTGCAGCGCGGCTGGCTGGCGCCGCGGCGCAGCGCGGCGGCGGCGGTGCCGGACGCGGTGGCCGTGGTCGAGGGCAGCACCGCAAACGACAACTTCCGCGTCAAGCGCTACATCGCCAAGTACACGATCAACCCTGCGCTGACCCACGGCATCGCCCACGAGGTGGGCTCGATCGAGCCGGGCAAGCTCGCCGACCTGGTGCTGTGGCGCCCGGCCTTCTTCGGCGTCAAGCCGAGCCTGGTGATCAAGGGCGGCATGATCGCCGCGGCCGCGATGGGCGACCCCAACGCCTCGATCCCGACCCCGCAGCCGGTACATTGGCGGCCGATGTTCGGCAGCTTCGGACGCGCGCTGAAATGCGCGGTGACCTTCGTGTCGCAGGCCGCGCTGCACAACGCCGCGGTGGCCGCGCTCGGGCTGCAGAAGCCGCTGGTGGCGGTGAAGGGCTGCCGCACGCTGACGAAGGCCGACATGGTGCTCAACAACGCCACGCCGCAGATCGAGGTCGATCCCGAGACCTATGTCGTGCGCGCCGACGGCGAGCACCTCGCCTGCGAACCCGCCACCGAGCTGCCGCTGGCGCAACGCTATTTCCTGTTCTGAGCGCAGCGCACCGGAACCGCACTGGAGACCTTCCGCCATGCCGATGACCGCAGAAACCCTGGCCGACTTCGTGATGCCCGCTCCCGCCACCGACGTGCTGCTGATCGAGCAGTTCCACGAGGGCGACGAGCCGGCGAGCGAGGTGCTCGAGCTCGACTTCGGCGCCCGCACCAAGAGCCGCCTGCGCACCCGGCTCGCCTCCGGCGCCGAGGTGGGCCTCTTCCTGCCGCGCGGCACCATCCTGCGCGGCGGACAGAAGCTGCGCGCACGCGACGGCCGCATCGTCGAGGTGCGCGCCGCTGCCGAGGACCTGCTCGAGGCGCGCTGCGCCTCGGCGGTAGCGCTGGCGCGCGCCGCCTTCCACCTCGGCAACCGCCACGTCGCGGTCGAGGTCGGGCACGACGAGGCCGGCGACTGGCTGCGCCTCCAGGCCGATCACGTGCTCGAAGGCATGCTGGTGGGGCTGGGCGCACTGGTGAGCGCGCTGCGCGCGCCCTTCGAGCCCGAGGCCGGCGCCTATGCGCCCGGCCACCAGCACCCGGGCGACGGCAGCGGCGCGCGCATCCACCTCATGAGCGGGCAATGAGCGCCGCCACCCATCGCCCGATGCCGGCGCCGGCAAGGCCATGCGCAGCCGCTGTCATCGAATGCAACGCCGCGGGAGCGGGTCGCGGCCTGTTGCCGCTGGTGCGCCTGCTGCAGCTCGCCAGCCCGGCACTGCCCGTCGGCGCCTACACCTACTCGCAAGGCCTGGAGTGGGCGGTGGAGAGCGGCCTCGTGCGCAGCGAGGCGGAGGCCGCGGCGTGGATCGGCGAGCTGCTGGAATGGAGCCTGGCACGCTTCGAGGTGCCGCTGCTCGGTTGCCAGCTCGCGGCGTGGTCGCGAAACGAAGACGCCGAGCTTGCGCGGCTCAATGACGACTTTCTCGCCAGCCGCGAGACTGCCGAGCTGCGCGCCGAGACGGTGCAGATGGGCTGGTCGCTGGTGAGGCTGCTGGCCGAGCTGGATGCGTTTGCGTCGATTCCCGGCTGGCGCGCACGCCTGCTGGCGATCGAGGCCCCCGCCTTTCCCACCGCGTGGTCGGCCGCCGCCGCGGCCTGGCAGGTAGCGCCCGGCGAGGCGCTCGTCGCCTACCTGTGGGCCTGGCTGGAGAACCAGGTGATGGCCGCGGTGAAGGCCGTGCCGCTCGGCCAGAGTGCCGGGCAGCGCCTGCTCGCCACGCTCGGCGCCCGCATCCCGGCGCTGGCGGCGGCGGCGCTCGTGCTGCCCGAGACGGCCTGGAGCAACTACACCCCCGGCCTGGCGATCGCCAGCAGCCGGCACGAGACCCAATACACGAGGCTGTTCCGATCATGACCCCGATTTCTGCCCTCCACGCCGCGCATGCCCCCACGACCGCCCGTGCACACGCCGGACCGCAGCGCGGCCCCCTGCGCGTCGGCATCGGCGGCCCGGTCGGTTCGGGCAAGACCGCGCTGACCCTGGCGCTGTGCCTGGCCCTGCGCGACAAGTACGACATCGCCGTGGTCACCAACGACATCTACACCGCCGAGGACGCCCAGTTCCTCGTGCGCAACGAGGCGCTCGCGCCCGAGCGCATCATCGGCGTGGAGACCGGCGGCTGCCCGCACACCGCGATCCGCGAGGACGCCTCGATCAACCTCGAGGCGGTCGAGCGTCTGAACGCGCGCTTCCCCGGGCTGGACATCGTCTTCGTCGAATCCGGCGGCGACAACCTCGCCGCCACCTTCTCGCCCGAGCTCTCCGACCTGACGATCTACGTGATCGACGTCTCCGCCGGCGACAAGATCCCGCGCAAGGGCGGGCCGGGCATCACCCGCAGCGACCTGCTGGTGATCAACAAGATCGACCTCGCGCCGCTGGTAGGTGCCTCGCTCGAGGTGATGGACCGCGACGCGCGCAGGATGCGGGGAGATCGCCCCTTCCTGTTCTCGAACCAGAAGACCGGACAGGGCCTGCGTGAGATCATCGACTTCATCGAGCGCCAGGGCATGCTGGCCGCCGCCTGAACACCGCAAGACCTTCCCGCACTCCTGGAGAATCCACCATGACGATCCGCTTCCGCTCCGTGCTCGCCGCCAGTGCGCTCGCAAGCCTCTCGGGGGCCGCGCTCGCCCACCCCGGGCACGCACCCGCCAGCTTCGCCAGCGGCTTCGCCCATCCGCTCGGCGGGCTCGACCACCTGCTCGCCATGCTGGCGGTGGGCCTCTACGCCGCACGCCAGGCGGGCGCTGCAAGCCTGCTGCTGCCCACCGGCTTCGTGCTGGCGATGCTCGCCGGCGCCGGCCTCGGCGCGCTCGGCCTCGCCCTGCCCGCGGTCGAGGCCGGCATTTCCGCCTCGGTGCTGGTGCTGGGCCTGCTGATCGCGTTCGCCGCCCGCCTGCCGCTGGCGGCGAGCCTGCCCCTGGTCGCCGCCTTCGCGCTCTTCCACGGCCATGCCCACCACGCCGAGATGGGCGACGCCACCCTGCTCGGCTACAGCCTCGGCTTCGCACTCGCGACCGCGGCCCTGCACGCGGCCGGCCTGACGCTCGCACGCGCCTTCCCCGACAGCCGCGGCGGACGCCTTGCGCTGCGCCTGGGCGGCGGGGGAATCGCCGGCGTGGGCGTCGCCCTGCTCGGCGGCTGAAGCCTCCGCGGCAAGACCGCCGCGCCGGTGCTAGGGCGGCGCGCTCCGGGGAGACGGCACCCTGCCGGCGAAACCCGCCGCCGCCTCGTCGAAGCGCTCCACCAGCCAGTCCGCGGTCGCGGCGACGCGCGCGAGCGGACGGGCGTCGGGGTGGATCAGCATCCACAGCTCACGGTACAGGATCGGCTCCGCGCCGGACAGGCGGACCAGGCCGGGGTCCGCATCGGCGACGAAGCAGGGTAGCAGGCCGTGGCCGATGCCGCCGGCCACCGCGCGCACGAGGCCGCGCAGGCTGTTCGAGCGCAGGCGGATGCGGCCCTCGCCCAACATGGCGTGCAGGCGGCGCATCTCCGGGGTGTGGTCGAGGTCCTCGTTGTAGGCCACCCAGTCGCCGGCGCTCACCACCAGGTCGCCGCGCGCCGCGCCGTAGAGCGCGAAGCCGATCCCGGCGAGCTTGCGGATGAGGAAGTCGCCGCTCGCCGGACGCGCCAGGCGGATGGCAATGTCGGCCTCGCGGCGCGCGACGTTGAGGTTGTCGTTGCTGGCGACGAGGTCGACGCGCAGCTCCGGATGGCGGGCGTACAGGCCGGGCAGCCGCGGCACCAGCCACTCGCCGATCAGGGCGCTCACCGCGGTGATCCGCACCACGCCGCCGACCGCGCCGGCACCCGCCTCGGCCAGGCGCGTGATGCCGGCCACGTCCTCTTCGATGCGCGCAGCCCGCTCCAGCACGCGGGCGCCCACCGCGGTCGGCCGCCACAAACCCTCGTCGCGCTCGAACAGCGCCGTGCCCAGCCCCTCCTCCAGCGCGCGCAGGCGGCGCGCCACCGTGGTCTGATCGACCGCCAGCCTGCGCGCCGTGGCGGCGAGCGTGCCCTCGCGGCCGAGGGTGACGAGGAAACGCAGATCGTCCCAGTTCATGTGCCGGAATCCATGCAAATCTGCAGCAGTGTAGAGCAGGAATGTGCATTTACGCAGGCCGTCGGCCGCCTGTACGCTGCCACCATCGTTTCTCGACCCCACAAGGAGCCCCCCATGAGCACCGCATCCATCCCCCTTCGTCAGCTTTCCGGTCTGCCCGCTACCCCGGCCCGCCTGTCCGAGTCGGCGCTCGTCATCGTCGACGCCCAGAACACTTACCGCGGCGGCGTGATGCAGCTCGAAGGCGTGGAGCCGGCCCTGGACGAATGCGCCCGCCTGCTGGCGCGCGCGCGCGCGCTGAAGATCCCGGTGGTGCACATCCAGCACGACTCCGGCCCCGGCTCGCCCTTCGACCCGAGCGCCGAATGCGGCGCGATCGCCGACAAGGTGGCGCCGGTGGCCGGCGAGGCGGTGGTGGTCAAGCACTACCCGAACTCCTTCGTCGGCACCGAGCTCGACGCGCACCTGAAGGCCGCGGGGGTCAAGAACCTGGTCGTGGTCGGCTTCATGACCCACATGTGCATCAACTCCACCGCGCGCGGCGCCTTCAACCTCGGCTACGCGGTCGCCGTGCCCGCCGCGGCCACGGCCACCCGCGCCCTGCCCGCGCCCGACGGCAGCGTGCTCGCGGCC
>NZ_AMXD01000173.1 GCF_000310185.1 Thauera aminoaromatica S2
CGCCTGCGCGCGAACAAGCTCGACGCCCTGCTCGAGGGCGGTGCCGCACGGATCGCCTCCGCCAACATCGGCTGCATCACCCACCTGCAGGCGGGCACCGACAAGCCGGTGCTGCACTGGATCGAGCTGATCGATTCCCGTCTCGGCCCGGCGTCGTGATGAAGCGCACCGGGCGTGACGGATTTCACACCGGGTCGCGCCCCCCGGCGGCAGGCGCTCGCCTGCTGCCCGCTCCGGGTTGATATCATCCTGTGATCCGTCCCGATTCCGGCCTGCTCATCCCTCATGCCTTTCACCGCCGAAACCTGTGTCGCCATGCACCTGGGCGACCGCAAGGAGCAGCAGGACCGCGTCGCGCTGTTCGGCCACCCCAAGCGGCCGGGCATGATGATGGCGGTGCTCGCCGACGGTATGGGCGGCCATAGCGGCGGCGCCATGGCGGCCGAGCAGGTGCTGATGCGCGCGCGGCAGAATTTCGAGGCCTATGCGCCGCTGCACGAGACGCCCGAGCACCTGCTCGGCAGCATCATCGACGAGGCCCACGTCGTCATCAAGCTGACCCGCTTCACCAGCGAGCAGGACCCGCACAGCACCGCGGTGGTGTTCATGATGCAGCAGGGCAAGGCCTACTGGGCGCACTGCGGCGATTCGCGCATGTACCACTTCCGCGGCACGCGCACAATGTCGGTGAGCAGCGACCATTCGCTTGTCGCCGAGCTGGTGCGCAAGGGGCGCCTGGACGATCGCGCGGCGCTGCGCCACCCGCAGCGCAACGTGCTGCTGTCCTGCCTGGGCAGCGACCGCGAGCCGCGCATCGACTACGGCCGCGACGAGTCCCCGCTCGCCGGCGACTGCTTCCTGCTGTGCTCGGATGGCCTGTGGGCGCATTTCACCGACTTCGAACTCGCCTCGACGCTGCAGGAATTTCCCGCCCGCGCGGCCGCCGAGCGCCTGGTCGCGCTCGGCCGCGAGCGTGCCGGCGGCAGCGGCGACAACATCTCGCTGGCGATCGTCAAGTTGATCGAGGCTCCCGCCACGTCCGCCCGACCCGCCGCATCGCGCTGAACCTGCGCGCAGGGGCGCCGCGAGTCCGCGGCCGCAGCAGGTGGGGCGCAGGTTGCGGCAGGGCTCCAGAGCCGAGCGCGCTGCGGATTCCAGGCGCCATCGCGAGGTGCGCCGCTCCCACGAAAATCGTCGCGGCTCCGAAGGCGCTCTGTCAGGTCCGCCGTGCGCTTCGGCCTTGCGCTGCACGAAGATGGTGCGTCCGCCTTGATTGAAGTTAATATCGACGGGTGTCGGTCTCGCGAGCCCGCAAGTCGGGGCAGGGAGAGACAACAATCAAGAGGCAGGCGACCGACGCGTCATTCCATGAACCCCTCTAACCTCTCAATATGGAGGAGTACATCCATGCCTCTGGTCATCGGAGTGCTCAAGGAAACCCATCCCGGCGAGCGGCGTCTGTCCGTCGTCCCGGATGTGGTGAAGAAATACCAGGGTCTTGGCGCCAGCGTGGTGATGCAGAAGGACGCCGCCAAGGGCGCGCACTTCCGCGACACTGATTTTGCCGACGTCACCTGGGTCGATAGCGCGGCCGATGTCGTCGCCGCCGCCGATGTGGTGCTGTGCGTGCAGCCGCCCGCCGCCGAGACCCTCGCCGCGATGAAGCCCGGCAGCGTGCTGTGCGGCATGCTGCAACCCTGGTACAGCACCGAGCGCGTGCAGCAGCTGGTCGATGGCCAGGTCACCGCCTTCGCGCTCGAGCTGCTGCCGCGCATCTCGCGCGCGCAGAGCATGGACATCCTGTCCAGCCAGGGCGCGGTCGCCGGCTACGAATGTGCGCTGATCGCCGCCGACCACTCGCCCAAGTTCTTCCCGATGCTCACCTATGCCGCCGGCTCGATCCGCCCGGCGAAGGTGCTGGTCATCGGTGCCGGCGTCGCCGGCCTGCAGGCGATCGCCACCGCGCGCCGCATCGGCGCCATGGTCGAGGCCTACGACGTGCGTCCGGAGACCCGCGAGCAGATCGAGTCGCTCGGCGCCAAGTTCGTCGACACCGGCGTGTCGGCGGCGGGGGCCGGCGGCTATGCGCGCGAGCTCACCGAAGAGGAGAAGGCCAAGCAGGCCGAGCGCCTCGCCAAGGCGGTGGCGCAGTGCGACGCGCTCATCACCACCGCGGCGATCCCGGGCCGCAAGGCGCCGCGCATCATCACCGCCGACATGATCGCGCGCATGAAGCCGGGCGCGGTCGTGGTCGACATGGCAGCCGAGACCGGCGGCAACGTCGAGGGCACGGTGGCCGGCGAGAAGGTGTGGATCAACGACGTGCTCGTGATCGGCCCCACCAACATCCCCAGCCGCATGCCGGTGCATGCCTCGGAGATGGTCGCCAAGAACCTGTTCAACTTCATCTCGCCCTTCATCAAGGACGGCGCGCTCGCGCTCGACTGGGAGGACGAGGTCATGGCCGGCAGCTGCCTGGCGCATGCGGGCGAGCTTCGCCACGCGGGCGTCAAGCAGGCGCTCGGCATGTAAGGAGGAATTCGCAATGGATGGCTTTACCGCGTTGTACATCTTCGCGCTGGCCGCGTTCACCGGTTATGAGGTGATCTCGCGCGTGCCGGTGATCCTGCACACCCCGCTGATGTCGGGTTCCAACTTCGTGCACGGCGTCGTGCTGATCGGCGCCATGGTGGCGCTCGGCCATGCCGACCCGGAAAGCCCGCTGCAGTTGCTGATCGGCTTCTTCGCGGTGTTCCTCGGCGCGGCCAACGCCGCCGGCGGCTACATCGTCACCGAGCGCATGCTGGGCATGTTCAAGGCCGGCGGCCGCAAGCAGGGGGGTGAGCAATGACCTCGAACTGGTTCGTCAACATGGCGTACTTCATCGCCGCCATCGTGTTCATCTTCGGCCTCAAGGCGATGAGCTCGCCCGTCACCGCGCGCAAGGGCGTGGTGTGGGCCGGCTACGCGATGATCGCCGCGACCCTGGCCACCTTCTTCATCCCCGATCTGCACAACATCGGCCTGATGGTGGTGGCGATCGTGCTCGGCGGCGGCGTCGCCTGGTACAGCGGCAAGGTGGTCAAGATGACCGACATGCCGCAGATGGTCGCGATCTACAACGGCATGGGCGGCGGTGCCGCGGCCGGCATCGCGGCGATCGAGCTGGTGCGCGGGGTGCCGCACGACGCCGTCACCTCCACGCTGCTCGCGCTCGGCGCGGTGATCGGCGCGGTGGCGTTCTCGGGTTCGTGCGTGGCCTTCGCCAAGCTGCAGGGCCTGATGACCAAGGCGATCCGCCTGCCGGGGCAGAACAACATCAACTTCCTGCTCTCGGTCATCACCATCGGCATCGGCCTCACCGTGGCCTACTCGGCGCACCCGGGCGGCTTCGAGATCTTCCTGTTCTTCGTGCTCGCGCTCGCGCTCGGCGTGATCCTGGTGATGCCGATCGGCGGCGCCGACATGCCGGTGGTGATCTCGCTGCTGAACGCCTTCACCGGCCTCGCGGTCGGCTTCAAGGGCTTCGTGATCGGCAACCCGGCGCTGATCGTGGCCGGCATCGTCGTCGGCGCCTCGGGCATGCTGCTCACCCAGCTCATGGCCAAGGCGATGAACCGCCCGATCAGGAACATCATCTTCGCTCCGATCACCGGTGCCGCGGCCGAAGGCGGCGAGGCCGTCGAGGGCACGATGCGCGAGCTGTCGTCGATGGATGCGGCGGCGCTGATGCGCTACGGCCAGAAGGTCATCATCGTGCCGGGCTACGGCATGGCGGTGGCGGGCGCGCAGCACAAGGTGTGGGAGATGTCGCAGCTGCTCGAGGAGGCGGGTGTCGAGGTGGTGTTCGCGATCCATCCGGTCGCGGGCCGCATGCCCGGCCACATGAACGTGCTGCTCGCCGAGGCCGGCGTGCCCTACGACAAGATCTTCGATCTCGACGAGATCAACAACGACTTCGCCCAGGCCGATGTGGCCCTGGTGATCGGTGCCAACGACGTGGTGAACCCGGTCGCGCGCACCGACAAGTCGAGCCCGATCTACGGCATGCCCATCCTCAACGCCGACATGGCGCAGAACGTCATCGTGGTCAAGCGTGGCAAGGGCGCCGGTTACTCGGGCATCGAGAACGCGCTGTTCTACAAGGACAACTGCCGCATGCTCTACGGCAGCGCGCAGGAAGCCATCGCCGAGGTCATCCAGCACGTGAAGTCGATGGAGGCATGACGCCGAACCGCCCGCCGGCTGCAGCGCCGGCGGGTTCCGCTCAAGCCGGAGGCGCATCGGGCCGTAAGGGCAGGGAACCGTCCTGTACTTGCGGCCCGATGCGCGTTTGCCTTTTCGCTTTCCTCCTTGTCGTCCCGCTCGGCCTTTCCAGCGCTCCGGCCCTTGCGCAGAAGGCTCCCGCTGCGCCTGCAGCTGCGGCGAATCCGCCGATGCCCGAGTGGCGGCGCACCGACGGCTATCGTTTCCCGGCGCTCGCCGAAAGCGTGCGCCGCCTGCAATACACCACGCTGGCGATGCAGCTGCGCGAATACTGTGCCGACCGGCGCGTGTCCGACGACTTCGTGCGCGAGCGCCTGCAGCGCTTCGGTCGTATTACCGGGCGCGCGGAGACCTGCGCCAGCCTGCGGGATTACTGAGCGCGGAGCAGGCGGTCCGCGAACTCCCGCGCCGCCAGCGGCCGCCCGAACAGCGGCCCTTGCTGCAGGTGGCAGTCGAGCGCGCACAGGAAGGCCTGCTGGCCGCGGTGCTCGACCCCGCGCGCGTAGATTTCCAGCCCGAGCGTGCCGGCGAGCGCGCCGACCGCCTCGACGATGGCCTCGCTGTCCTCGCTGCGACCGACCCCGCGTACCAGCTCGGGGTCGAGCTTGAGCGCGGCGAGCGGGTAGCGGCGCAGGCGCGGGATGGACGACAGGCCGCGGCCGAAGTCGTCGATCGACAGGCGCACGCCGGTGGCGGCGATGCGCTCCAGTGTGGCGGCGAGCGTCGGGCTGTCGAGTGCCAGCACCTTTTCGTCGAGGTCGAGCTCGAGCCGCTCCGCCTTCAGCCCGGAGGTGCGCAGGGCGGTCGCGACGCGCGCCGCGAAGTCGCCGCGCATGAGCTGCTCGACCGAGACATTCACCGTCAGGCGCAGGCATTCGCCATCGTGCGTCGGCGGCCAGTCGGTGGCGTGGTCGCAGGCAGTGGCCAGCACCCAGTCGCCGACGTCGGCGAGCAGGCGGGGGTCGCCGACCGCACCCATGAACTGGCGGTAGGGCAGCAGGCCGAGCTCGGGGTGGCGCCAGCGCAGCAAGGCCTCGCCCGCACGGGTGCGACCGGAGCGCGCATCGACCAGCGGCTGGAAGTGCAGGCACAGCTCGTCGGCTTGCAAGGCGTGGCGCAGGCCGCGTTCGAGATGGCTGCTGTCGAAGCCGGGGCCGTCGAGCCGGGTGTGGAAGACGCTGCAGTGGTTGCCGCCGAGCCGGCGCGCCTGTTCGAGCGCGCTCTTGGCGTTGCGCAGCAGGGTGTCGAGGTTGCGCCCGTCCTGCGGATAGAGGGCGAGGCCGGCGCTGGCGGTGATGCGCTGCAGCCCGCCGCCGAGCTCGAGGGGCTCGGCCACTGCGCGCAGCAGGGTTTCGGCGAACTGGTCGGCGTTGCCGGGATGCGCCGGCTCGGGCAGCAGCACGATGAAGCTGTCGCTGCGCTCGCGCGCCACCAGGGCAGCGGAACCGGCGGTAGCGGCGAGGCGGCGGGCGATGCACCGGAGGATCTCGTCGCCGGCGCTCTCGCCCAGGCTGCGATTGACCGCGGCGAAGCCGTCGAGGTCGAGGCGCACGATCGCGATGCTGCCGTGGCGGCCCGCCGCGCGCACCGCGCAGTCACCGAAGCGCGCCTCGAGCATGCGGCGGTTGGCCAGGCCGGTGAGCGGGTCGTGGCTCGTCAGGTACATCGACATCGACGGCGCGTCGTCGAACGCGCGCGCACCGCCTGCTGTCGGGCGTGGCGCTGCGAGGACGGGGGTGCCCGTTTCGTACTCCGCCACGACTGCGGGCGCGCTCAGGATGATGGCGTGGATGCCGGGGCGCAGCCGCGGCGCGCAGTTGAACTCGAGCGCGCGCACGCCGCCATCCGGGAGAGCGAAGTCGAGGCGGCCGCGGCGTTCGCCCTCGATCAGCAGGCGCGCGCGCGCGGCCAGGAAGGCCTGGCCGTCGGGGAAGAGGTCGGCGAGCGGACGCCCTGCCACGTCGCGGTAGTCGCGGCCGAGCAGGCGGCAGGCGGCGCTGTTGGCGTCGAGCACGACCTCGTCGCCGGTGATCAGCAGGCCCTCGTCGAGCAGCTCGAGCAGGGCGAGGTATACGCCGGTCTCGGCGCCCTCCGAAAGGTCCGCGACGAAGGGCTCGGCAGAGGAGGGGCCGGGGGAGGGCGGCAGGCCCGGCAGGTGTCCGGAAGGGTTCACGACAGCAGAGGATCGCAGGGGAGTTCGATGCGGGCGCCCCCGGGCGGGGGAGCCTGCGAGTGAGACCACAGCATAGCCGATGCCTGTGCGCCGCCGTGTGGCGAATAAGGGGCCGGGGTGCCCCTTATTTGCGCCCGAGGCCGCCGAGCAGCACCGCGATCGGACGCTGGTGGCGACGTAGCGGGTCGGGCTTGCCGGCAGCGGCCACGGTGGGCTGAGTCTGCTCGGCGACCGCGACGGGGGGATTGAGCGGCTCGTAGGGCTTGGAGAAGTCGAAGCCGTCGGCGGCGACGCTGCTGCGGCCGCGGCGGGGGCCGGCGCGCAGGCCTTCGCGCTCGCGCGCTGGCTCGCGACGAGCCTCGGCGCTGCGCTCGACGCCACGTTC
>NZ_AMXD01000174.1 GCF_000310185.1 Thauera aminoaromatica S2
AAGCCCGCCGGCCTCGCCAGCGCACCCCGCCTCGGCAACGCCTGAGCGGCCATGCGGGCGGGCGCCTCACAGCGCCCGCTCAGCCCTCGGCCGCGACCTCGTCCGTCGCCGCCGGCGGCAGCTCCAGACCGCCGAAGCGGCGGAAGAACTGCGCCGACGGCGGCGGCAGCGGCCCCTCGGGCGTGGCGCAACTCGCCTGCAGGTGCCGGCACGCCGCTCGCCAGCTCAGCCGATACAGTCGCGCGCACAGCTCGCGCGCCGCGTCCCCCCGCCAGCGGTTGGGCATGACCTGCACCGGCAGCTGCGGATCGTGCAGCAGCACGCGGCGGAACTCGTGCATCAACAGGGTCTGCACCAGGAAGGCCTGCTCCGGCTCGGCCTCGCCCGCACCGAAGGCGCGCAGCAGCGGCCGGAAGTGCTCGATGAAGCCGTCGTAGGTGGCGGCGATCGCCTGCAGGTCCCAGCACTCGCGCACCAGCTCGTCGGTGGCCGCGCCGGTCACCCCGTCCAGGCCGCGCGCGGTGAGCGGCACCACGCGGTCGCGCAGGCCGCAGCCGTCGAGGATGTTGCGCAGGGTCGAGGCGTCGTCGGTCGGGCGCAACAGCACGCCGGCGTTGAGCGCCCCGTAGCCCGCCCAAGACAGCTCCCGGCGCAGGTTGTCCGCCACCCGCGCCTCGAGCGCGGAGGGCAGCATCACCACCTGCCAGGTCCCGCTCCAGCCCTCCCCCTCGGGCTCGAAGATCCGCCGCCACGCCGGCGCGAAACGGCGCATGCCGGATGCGGCGAGGCGGTAGTAGCTGCGCCGGCCGACCTGTCCCGACTCCAGCCAGTCGTCCTGCACCAGCCGATAGACGCTGGTGCGCACCACGCGCTCGTTGAGCCCGAAGGGCGCCATCAGCCGGATCAGGTCGGCCAGCCACACCACGCCGCCGTGCACCGCGATCAGGTCGCCATACACCGAGATGATCAGCGAGTTGGCGCTGATGCGCCGTCCGGCGAGGTGGGCCTCGACCCAGCGTTCGATCACGCGGCTCTTCATGCGCTCTGGTCCATGTCCGTGGTGCGCGGCGGCATCCACGCCGCTGCGGCCCTCCATCCTATGCAGATCCCTTCATATTGATCCATCCCACCCGCCTGCCTAGATTGCCCGAGGCTCATCCGTCGCCGCAGCCGCCGCGACGGCCACGACACCGCCCACCCCGCGAGCCCACCCCCAATCGAGGAGACTCCGCATGACCCGCAACACCCGCATCGCGCGCATCCGCCGCAGCCTCGCCGGAATCGCCACCGTGACGATCGGCCTCTTCGCCGCCCAGGCGATCGCCCAGCAGCCCGCATCGATCGTCGTCGCGTCGACGACCTCCACCGAGCAGTCCGGTCTCTTCGGCCACATTCTGCCGCAGTTCAAACAGGCGACCGGCATCGACGTGAAGGTGGTCGCGCTCGGCACCGGCCAGGCCCTCGACGTCGGCCGCCGCGGCGACGCCGACGTGGTGTTCGTGCACGACGCCGACGCAGAGCGGAAGTTCGTCGATGAAGGCCACGGCATCGAGCACCGCAAGGTCATGTACAACGACTTCGTGCTGATCGGGCCGAAGGACGATCCGGCCGCCGCCAAGGGCAAGGACATCACCGGCGCGCTGCAGAAGCTCGCCGCCGCCAACGGCAACTTCGTGTCGCGCGGCGACAAGAGCGGCACCCACGCCGCCGAGCTGCGCTACTGGAAGGCCGCCGGGGTCGACAACAAGGGGAGCGGATACAAGGAATGCGGCTGCGGCATGGGCCCGGCACTCAACATGGCGGCATCGAGCGGCGCCTACGTGCTCGCCGACCGCGGCACCTGGCTCAGCTTCAAGAACCGCGCCGACCTCGCGGTGCTGGTCGAAGGCGACACCCGCCTCTTCAATCAGTACGGCGTGATGGTGGTGAACCCCGAGCGCCACCCGCACGTGAAACAGGCCGAGGCGCGCAAGTTCGTCGAATGGGTGGTTTCGCCCGCCGGCCAGGAGGCCATCGCCGCGTACAAGATCGAGGGCGAGCAGCTCTTCTTCCCGAACGCCGGGCAGTAAGGCGAACGGGGCAGGAGCGACGCGACACGCGATCGGCTGGTGCCGAAGCGAAGGCGCGGACTCCAGGCACTGCAATCGCGACTTGCGTCGCTCCTACCGAAAAACACCGGACCGGCGCCGACCCCGGGCGGCCGGGCTGCGCACACGCGAGGCCCCGGCCCCGCGGCCGGATCGAAGCCGGACGAGCCGGCCCCGGCCTCAGGTCGCGATGCCGCCGGTGTCGAACACCTCGGCATGGATGCGCGCCGACTCGACCCCCAGCTCGTGCAGGGTCGCGATCTGCGCCTCCAGGAAGCCGACCGGGCCGCACAGGTAGTAGTCGGCCCCCTCTGCCAGCACCTCGCCCGCCAGCGCGCGCAGATCGACACGGCCCGCCTGCACCGGTGCCGAAACCGCGCCTTCGTCGTGGAACAGATGCAGCCTCACCTGCGGGTTGCGCTCCGCCACCTTCGCCAGATGCGCACCGAAGGCGAACACCGCGGCATTGCGGCAGGCATGCACGAACTGCACCGGACGCGACGGCGCCGCCGCTACCAGGCGGTCGAGCATGGAGATCATCGGCGTGATGCCGACCCCGCCGCTGATCAGCACCACCGGGCCGTCGTGGGTCTCGTCGAGGAAGAACTCGCCGAAGGGCGGCGCCAGCTCGAGCATGTCGCCCACCTTGTAGAAGTCGTGCAGGCGGTTCGACACCCGACCGGCCGGCGTGGTCGCGCCCGCCGGCTCGCGCTTCACCGAGATGCGGAAGTGCATGGCCCCCGGCGCGATCGAAAGCGTGTATTGGCGCAACTGCATCACGCCGAGCTCGGGCACGAACACCCGCGCGGTGGTGTACTGGCCGGCGCGGTAGGCCGGCAGCGGGCCGCCGTCGCAGGGCACGAGGTGGAGGGACGTGATCTCCTCGCTCTCGCGCACCTTGTCGATGATGCGGAAGCTGCGCCAGCCGCTCCAGCCGCCATCGGCGTTGCAGGCCTGGTTGTAGAGCTTGCTCTCGGCGTCGATGAAGACGTCGGCAAGCGCGCCATAGGCCACCCCCCAGGCTGCGATCAGCTCGTCGCTGGCGGCGTCGCCCAGGACCTCGCGGATCGAGGCCAGCAGGTGCTTGCCGACGATCGGGTAGTGCTCGGCGCGGATGCCCACGCTGGCGTGCTTGTTGGCGATCAGGGTGATCACCGGCGCCAGCACCGAAGGGTCGTCGATGTTCTCGGCGTAGGCCAGCACCGCCATCGCCAGCGCCACCGGCTGCTTGCCGGTCTCGTTGTGCGACTGGTTGAAGATGTTCTTCAGTTCCGGGTTGTGGCGGAACATGCGCTGATAGAAATACGTCGTCAGGGCAACGCCGTGCTCCTTGAGCACAGGGATCGTGGCCTTGACCAGTTCGCGAACGCGGGCGTCCATGTCGTCTCCTTGGGGGTCCGCACACGGCGGACTTCATTTGGATGAACTCGAGCGCGGCGCAAGGGCCACGCAGCCCGGAGATCTTGGACGCAGACACCCGCCCCCGCTATCCGCTCACAACGTGACATATATCCAGTTTGTGCACACCCGGCGCTCAGGCCCCCGGCAATGGCAGCGCCGTCTTGTCGATCACCCGCCGCAGCACGAAGCTCGAATGCACGCCGGTGACGCCGGGGATGCGGGTGATGCGCTCGAGCAGCAGCGCCTGGTAGCCGTCCATGTCCGTGACCACCACCTTGAGCTGGTAATCGGCGTCCTGGCCGGTGATCAGCAGGCATTCGAGCACCTGCGGGATCTTCTCCACCTCGGCCTCGAAGTGCGAGAAGCGCTCGGGCGTGTGGCGGTCCATCGAGATGTGGATCAGCGCCATCAGCGACAGGCCGAGCTTCCTGGCGTCGAGCAGGGCGCGGTAGCCGCGGATCAGACCGGACTCTTCCAGCGCACGCAGCCGGCGCAGGCAGGCCGAGGGCGACAGCGCGATGCGGTCGGCGAGCTCCTGGTTGCTGATGCGGCCATCCTGCTGGAGCAGCTCCAGGATCTGGCGGTCGTAGCGGTCGAGTTGCACGATCGGGCGCTCCATTCTTTCCGAAAGGCAGATTATTTCATTCAAGTTCGTAAGTACGCATGTTCCTGCACAAATAAGCGCGCTCGCACCGCAACAACGCAATCGTCTGCCGCCGCACGGCGCGTAGACTTTCGTCCATCGAATCACGCCATGCCCACGAGGACCGCGCCATGATGTTGCAGAACCCCGCCGCCAAGTACCGTCCCTTCGCCCCGATCGCGCTCGCCGACCGCCAGTGGCCGAACACGCTCATCGAGCGCGCCCCGATCTGGATGAGCACCGACCTGCGCGACGGCAACCAGGCGCTGTTCGAGCCGATGAACGTCGAGCGCAAGATGCGCATGTTCCGCACCGTGTGCGAGATCGGCTTCAAGGAGATCGAGGTCGGCTTCCCGTCGGCCTCGCAGACCGACTTCGACTTCGTGCGCGCGCTCATCGAGGGCGGCCACATCCCGGCCGACGTGACCATCCAGGTGCTCACCCAGGCGCGCGAGGACCTCATCCGCCGCACCATGGAGTCGGTACGCGGCGCGCCGCGCGCGATCATCCACGTCTACAACGCCACCTCGCCCACCTTCCGCGAGCTCGTGTTCGGCATGGAGAAGCCGCAGGTACTCGCGCTCGCGGTCTCCGCCGTACGGCTGATCAAGCAGATCGGCGCGGAAATGGAGAAGGAGTGCGGCACCGAGATCCGCCTCGAATACAGCCCGGAGACCTTCTCCGCCACCGAACTCGACTTCGCCCGGGAGGTCTGCGACGCCGTCACCGCCGAGTGGGGCGCCACGCCCGAGAACAAGGTCATCCTCAACCTCCCCGCCACGGTCGAGGTCGCCACGCCCAACGTCTATGCCGACCAGGTCGAGTGGATGCACCGCAACCTCGCCCGCCGCGACAGCGTGGTGCTTTCGTTGCACCCGCACAACGACCGCGGCAGCGGCGTCGCCGCCGCCGAGCTCGGCCTGATGGCGGGCGCCGACCGCGTCGAGGGCTGCCTGTTCGGCAACGGCGAGCGCACCGGCAACGTCGACATCGTCACCCTCGCCCTGAACATGTACACCCAGGGGGTGTCGCCCGGGCTCGACTTCTCCGACATCAACGCGGTCGCGCGCACCGTCGAGTACTGCAACCAGCTTCCCATCCACCCACGCCACCCCTATGTGGGGGATCTCGTGTTCACGGCCTTCTCCGGCTCCCACCAGGACGCCATCAAGAAGGGATTCGCCGCTCAAAAGGCTGGCCAGCCGTGGAACGTGCCCTACCTCCCGATCGACCCCGCCGACGTCGGCCGCAGCTACGACTCCGTGATCCGGGTGAATAGCCAGTCCGGCAAGGGCGGGATCGCCTACCTGCTCGAGACCGAATACGGCATCGTGATGCCGCGCCGCCTGCAGGTGGAGTTCTCGCGCGAGGTGCAGCAGGTCACCGACGCCAGCGGCGGTGAGATGTCGGCGGCAGCGATCTGGGATCTGTTCCGCAGCACCTACCTCGACAACGTCGAGCCGGTGCGCTACGTCGAGCACCACCTCTTCGAGCATGGCGCGGCGCAGGGCATCCGCCTCGTGGTCGAGTTCGGCGGCACCCGCCACCTGTTGGTCGGCGAGGGCAACGGCCCGATCGACGCCGCCATCCACGCCTTGCGCGGCGCCGGCATCGACGTCCAGGTGCGCAGCTTCGAGGAGCGCTCGGTGGCGCCCAGCGAGGACGGCGGCAACGCCCAGGCCTGCGCCTTCCTCGAGCTCACCGAGGCAGGCGGACAGGGCGGCGATCGCTACGGCGTGGGTATCGATGCCAACATCGTCACCGCCTCGATCCGCGCAATCCTCAGCGGGGTCAATCGCCTGCAGCCGGACTGCGCCCGCGCACCCGCGGCGCGCGCAGCCTGAGCAGCGACGGCACCCGCTGCCGCTACACCTGGGACGGCCGGCTTTCGCAACCCGCGCCAGCCGGCCGCGCAGTGCTGCAGCTCGCGCAGTGATAGCCGTAGCGCGAGCTGCCGCGCACCACCTGGCGGCGTCCGCTCACCGACTGGCGCTTGCCGCAGCGCCGGCACATGAAGGTGGGAATGGTCACGCCGGCCAGCTTGGCCTGGCGCTCGGTGGCGTCGCGATACAGTTCGATCGCGCACTTGTGGCCGTAGCTGGATCTGAAGCTCATCGAACAACCCTCCCGCCGGAAAATCTTCAGGACTGCAGCGCCGCGACCTCGCGTCCGTGCAGCGCGTCGAGGCGCGCGAGCAGCGCCTGCGGCACGACTTCGACAACCGCCGCGGCGCCTGCATGGATCGCGCCCTCGTTGCCGTCCAGAGTCAGCAGCTCGCCCTCGCGCAGGATGTGACCGCCGAGTTCGAGCGTGCGCCCCGCCTCGTCGAGACGCAAGGCCTCGCAGCCGACCAGGCAGACCTTGCCGAGCTGGCGCGCGACCACCGCGGCGTGCGCAGTGCGCGCGCCACGGCAGGTGAGCAGGCCCTCGGCGAGTTCGAGCGCGGCGAGATCGCGCGTCTCGGCGTCCTGGCGCACCAGGATCAGCTTCGCCCCCGCGGCGTGGCGGGCACGGGCGCGCGCCTCGTCGAAGACGATCTCGCCACAGGCCACCCCGCTCGCCGCGCTCGCGGCGCGGCCGAGCGGCACGAGCGCGGCACCGTCGGCGCGCACGATGCGGTGCTCGGCGAGCGCGCG
>NZ_AMXD01000175.1 GCF_000310185.1 Thauera aminoaromatica S2
CGGCGGCGGCCGCGGCGGCCGCGCCCGCGCCCGCCGGCACCGTCGCCGGGGTAACGGAGGCCCGGGGCGTCGCGGCGGTGAGGGCGCCGGTGTCGGACTCGAACAGCGTCGCATGGCGACTGCGCAGCGCCTCCAGCAAGTCGCTGTCGAGCACGTCGCCGAGATTGAAGCCGAGCTGGTAGTAGCTCTCCCACTGCGCCTCGTCGAAGAACTGGTCGGCGGTGGTCTGCTGCGGGAAGGCCGGGTTGCTGGCGGCGAAGTTGATCAGGTCGACCGGCAGCCCGGCGCTGATGTTGGGCTTGACCAGCACCAGCCAGCCCGGCTCGGTCGCGCCGACGTAGCGCACACGGGCGAGCGCGAGGCAGGCGTTGCTCTTGCGCGAGGCCAGATCGTTGAGCGAGCCGAACAGCTCGACCCCGGGCGGTCGATCGTTCTCGCCCGCTGCGCGGGGACGCGGGCGCAGGAATTCGATCTCCGCGCCGAGGTCGATGCGCGCCTTGCGCACCAGGTTCTCCAGGTCGCCGAAGCGGTAGTCCGGGTCGGCGCCGCAGTCGGCGAGCACGATCATGCGGCAGCGTTCGGCGAGCAGGGCGTAGGCGGCCGTGTTCTCGAAGTGGCCGCCATCGCTGAGGAACCAGTCGGGTCCGCTGCTGCCCTTGAAGTTGCAGAACACCTCGCTGAGCAGGCCGCGTGACTTGGCCGCGAGGCGGCGTTTCGGGCGCTGCAGGTTCTCCCGTGCAGCGCGCGTCCACCAGTAGCCGAGGCGAATGCCGGCGAAGGCCAGCAGCGCCGAGATGCCGCCGCGCGTCTGGCTGCCCAGGCCGGGCGACACCGCGGCGCCCGAGATCGCCACCCACGAACCCAGGCCGAGGGCGCCTGCACCGGTCACCTGGAACCACGGTTCCTGGCCCACCCGCACCCAGCCTTCGGGGCCCACCGTCAGCGGCAGGCCGCGGCGGTCGCGGTTGAACAGTCCGCCGCGCGGGTCGTGCGTCTGATTGATGCAGACCCCGATCAGATGCACCGGGCCGCCTTGCCGATGCGGCGCGTAGGCTTCCAGCGCGAGGTCATCGTCGGGGTCGGGGTCGAACACGCTCTTGTGGGCGAGGTGTGCGGCGCCGCGCTCGGACACGACGGCGGTCGGCCCGAGTGTGTCCTGCTGGCCGAAGCGGGCCGGATTGGCCGCGCCCAGGTAGCTGCGCACCAGGCGCGCGCGGTAGAAGGTGTGCAGCGAGGACAGGTTGAGGAACTCGAAATTCCGCCCGGTGGCGAGCACGTAGCCGCCGGCCGCAGTACCGATCGCGAGCAGCCGGAGCCAGGGCGCGCCGAAGTCCACCGTGCCCTCGGTCGCGAACATCGGCCCCAGCGCCGCCGCGTGCACAAGCGAGACCCACCACGCGCACAGCAGGAAGCTGAGTACGTAGCCGGAGAGCTGGCCCAGGCTCAGCAGCAGCTTGCCGCTGATTCCGCCTTGGGGGCCGCCACCCAGCGCCGGCATCGCCGCCCGCAGCACGGCGGCGGCCACCGCCAGGGCGAGCGCGGTATTGGCCTGCGCCTTGAACTCGAAGGCGAGGAACCACGCCACCCGGTCCACCAGTCCGAGCAGCAGCACGACCGCGATCGCCTTCATGCACAGGGATTGCCAGTCGGCCAGCCAACGCCGCACCGCCTCCTCGCGGAGCCGCAGCGCATCGCGCTCGGTCTCGTCGAAGAGGTGGCGCAACAGGAAGCGCGACCACGGGATCGCGATCAGCCAGGCGACGGCCAGGCCGATCGCGCCCCAGGCCAGCGCCATCCGGATCGCATGACCGGGCTGCCACTGCGGACCGATGATGGCGTCGCCGTAATGCACCAACAGGCCCAGGACGATCGTCAGGATCACGCATTGCACGGCGACGAAGCCGGGCCGCCATCCCGGCCGCCCGGCCGACGCCACCCAGGGCACGACCCAGTACGCCGCGGTCGCCAGGCCGCCGAGCACGGCCAGCACCGGGATCGCGACCGGCCACAGCGTGGGCAGCCAGGGGGGCAGCCAGCGCAGGGCCTCGATGCGCTCGCCCGTCACCCACCCGTCCGTCACCCAGTGCGCGATCGCCGCCCACACGCCCACATCGACCGCCGCCAGCACCACGCCGAGCGCGAGGGCCAGCGCGCCGAGCTCGAGGTGGATCGCGAGCAGGTTGCGCAGGAAGACGGCGAGCGCGAAGGTCTTGTCGGCCGGTCCGCGCGGCACCAGGTAGCGGCCGTTGGCGCGCAGCCACCAGCGAAACCAGCGTGGCTCCTGGGAGCCGAAGGCCGCGAAGATGGCGCGGGTGTCGTCCGCGGAGCGTGCGCCGTGCAGCAGGCGGCCGAGCATGCCGCCGATGTAGCCGCCGCCGGACACGGTCGACAGCAGGTCGAAGCGTTCAAGCAGGCGGTTGCGCGCGAGCACGCCGAGCAGGCCGAAGCAGAAGGTCGCGCTGCGGATGCCGCCGCCCGACAGGGCCAGGCCCCATTTGTCCGCGACGCCGTCCTTGCGCCCGAGGGCCGCGCGCCGTTCGCCCACCAGTTGGTCGATCTTCTCGCTCATGGCACCGTCCTCCCCGCCGCTGGTGCGAAGCCGCGAACACCGTTTCGCGCGCACAGTGTCTCTATAGCACCCGAACTCTGCGCATGACAGCATCAAGGACGGCCGCGGCGGTGCCGCGCGGACCCGGCGCCCCGCGTTCGGGACGGCGGCGCGCGCAGAGTGCGCCGCCCGGCAGGTTCATGCGGACGCGAGCCGGCACGCAGCGTACTTGAACTCCGGAATCTTTCCGTACGGATCGAGGGCCGGGTTGGTGAGCAGGTTGGCTGCGGCTTCGACGTAGCAGAAGGGCACGAAGACCATGCCCGCGGGCATCAGCGGATCGGCGCGGGCGGCGAGCGTGATGCGGCCGCGGCGGGTCTCGATGCTCAGTGCGGCACCGGGAGCGAGGCCGAGGCGCGCCAGTTCGGCCGGGGCCAGCGTCGCCACCGCGGCCGGTTCGAGCGCGTCGAGCACCGCGCTGCGCCGCGTCATCGCGCCGGTGTGCCAGTGTTCGAGCTGGCGGCCGGTGATCAGCACCGTGGGCCAGGCGGCGTCGACCGGCTCGTCGGGCGGCAGCGGCACGGTGGGGCGGAAGCGCGCGCGTCCGCTCGCGGTGGGGAAGCGGTCGTCGAAGACCACGTCCTTGCCCGGGGCGTCCTCGGCCGGGCAAGGGGTTGTGACCGCTCCCTCGCGCTCCAGACGCGCCCAGTCGATGTGGTCGAGCGAGCGCATCGCCCGCTTCATCTCGGCGAAGACTTCGCGCGGGTGCGCGTACTGCCAGTCGAGGCCGAGGCGGCGGGCGAGCTGCTGGAGGATCCACCAGTCGGGCCGCGCCTCGCCGGGCAGCGGCACGGCGGCGCGGCCGAGCTGGATCTGGCGGTTGGTGTTGGTGACGGTGCCGTCCTTCTCGGGCCAGGCCGAGGCGGGCAGGATCACGTCGGCGAACTGCGCGGTCTCGGTGACGAAGAGGTCCTGCACGACGAGGTGCTCGAGCCTGGCGAGCGCGGCGCGGGTGTGGTGCAGGTCGGGGTCGGACATCGCCGGGTTCTCGCCGAGGATGTACATGCCGCGCACCCGGCCTGCGGCGATCGCGTCCATGGTCTCGACGACCGTGAGGCCGGGCTCGGCGGGGAGCGGCGTCGCCCACAGTTCCTCGAAGGCGGCGCGGTACTGCGCGTCGCCCACCGGGCGGTAGTCGGGCAGCACCATGGGGATGAGGCCGGCGTCGGACGCCCCCTGCACGTTGTTCTGCCCGCGCAGCGGATGCAGGCCGGTGCCGGGGCGGCCGACATGGCCGGTGGCGAGCGCGAGCGCGATCAGGCAGCGCGCGTTGTCGGTGCCGTGCACATGCTGCGAGATGCCCATGCCCCAGAAGATCATCGCGCGCTCGGCGGTGGCGTAGAGGCGGGCGATGGCGCGAATCTCGTCCGGCGCCACCCCGCACAGCGGCGCCATGGCCTCGGGCGTGAGCGGCGCGACGTGGGCGGCGAGCGCCTCGAAGCCCTCGGTGCGCGCGGCGATGAAGTCGCGGTCGCACAGGCCCTCGCCGACGATGACATTGAGCATGGCGTTGAAGAGCGCGACGTCGCCCCCCGGGGTGAAGCGCACCATGCGGTGGGCGTGACGGCCGAGCACCAGGCCGCGCGGGTCGAGCACGATCAGCCTGGTGCCGCGTTTTGCGGCCTGCTTGAAGTACGTGGCGGCGACCGGGTGGTTCACCGTCGGGTTGCAGCCGGTGAGGATCACCACGTCCGCGTACGCGGCCTGCATGAAGGAGGCCGTGACCGCGCCCGAGCCGATGCACTCCATCAGCGCGGCGACCGAGCTGGCGTGGCACAGCCGGGTGCAGTGGTCGACGTTGTTGGAGCCGAAGCCGGTGCGCACCAGCTTCTGGAACAACCAGGCTTCCTCGTTGGAGCACTTGGCGCTGCCGAAGCCGGCGAGCACGCCCGGGCCGTGGGCGTCGAGCAGGCGGCGCAGGCCGGCGGCGGCGAAGTCGAGCGCCTCGTCCCAGCTCGCCGGCCGGAAGTGGGTGAGCGGGTTGGCTGGATCGAAGGCGGGATCCACGCCCTTGGGCACGCCCGCGCGGCGGATCAGCGGCGTCGTGAGGCGGCCGCGGTGGTTGGGGTAATCGAAGCCGAAGCGGCCCTTCACGCACAGGCGGTTCTCGTTGGCCGGGCCGTTGCGGCCCTCGACGAAGAGGATGCGCTCGTCCCGGACGTGGTAGGTGAGCTGGCAGCCCACGCCGCAGTAGGGGCACACCGAATCCACCTTGCGCTCGGCGCAGGCCGAGTCGCCGCGGCCCTGCGCATCGACCAGGGTGGCGGGCATCAGCGCGCCGGTGGGACAGGCCTGCACGCACTCGCCGCAGGCCACGCAGCTGCTGTCGCCGAGCGCATCGTCGAAGTCGAAGACGATCTTCGCGCGTGCACCGCGGTGGGCGAGGCCGATGACCTCGTTCACCTGCACCTCGCGGCAGGCGCGCACGCACAGGCCGCAGGTGATGCAGGCGTCCAGGTTCACGTGGATCGCGGGGTGGGTGCGGTCCGGCTGCTGCGCTGCGGGGCCGCGGTCGGCGGCGGGCAAACGCATGTGCTCGACCAGCTCCCAGAAATGGCTGGAGCGGTCGGGGCTGTGCGTGCGTGCCGGCTGCTGTTCGAGCAGCAGTTCGAGCACGCCCTCGCGCGCCTGTCGTGCCCGCGTCGAGCTGGCGCTGCGTACCACCATGCCCGGCTGCGCCGCACGCATGCAGGAGGCGGCGAGCACGCGCTCGCCCTCGATCTCGACCATGCAGGCGCGGCAGTTGCCGTCGGCGCGGTAGCCGGGAGCGTCCTTGAAGCACAGGTGGGGGATGCGCTCGCCGGCGCGCAGCGCGACCTGCCACAGCGTCTCGCCGGGGAAGGCCGGGACCGCGACGCCGTCGAGGACGATCTCGAAGGCGTCCGCACGCTGGTCGAGCGCGTCGTGTGCTGCCGCAACAACTGGCGCCGTCGCCAGGTTGGGGGGCTTGGGCGTGGAGCCAAGGTCCTCGCGATCGTGCCGGCTCATGGCTGCAGCTCCCCGGCATCGCGGGCAGGAGGCCCGGCATGCAGCCTCACCCCGGCGCGCGCGAGCTCGGCCGGGAAGAAGCGCAGCAGGCTGCTCACCGGGTTGGGCGCGGCCTGGCCGAGGCCGCAGATCGAGGCGTCGCGCAGGGTCTGCGCGAGGGCCTGCAGGCGCGCCACGTCCCAGTCGTCCGTGCGCAGCAGCGCGAGCAGCTTTTCGGTGCCGAGGCGGCAGGGCGTGCATTGGCCGCAGGATTCGTCGGCGAAGAAGGCGAGCAGATTGTCGGCGACGGCGCGCAGATCGTCCTGGTCCGAGAGCACGATGATCGCCGCCGAGCCGATGAAGCAGCCATGGGGCTGCAAGGTGTCGAAGTCGAGCGGCAGGTCGGCGAGCGCGGCGGGCAGGATGCCGCCCGAGGCGCCGCCGGGCAGGTAGGCGAGCAGGCGGTGGCCGGGCTGCAGGCCGCCGCAGTGCTCGTCCACCAGCTCGCGCAGGGTGATGCCGGCGGGGGCCAGGTGCACACCGGGCTTGTTCACGCGGCCAGACACCGAGAAGCTGCGCAGGCCGCTGCGCCGGCGCCGCCCCTCGCCGGCGAAGGCGGCGCCGGCGGCGAGCAGCGGGATCCAGTACAGGGTCTCGACGTTGTTCACCAGCGTCGGTCGGCCGAAGAGCCCGGCCTCGGCGACGAAGGGCGGGCGATGGCGCGGCTTGCCCGGCTTGCCTTCGAGCGACTCGATCAGCGCCGACTCCTCGCCGCAGATGTAGGCGCCGGCGCCGCGGCGCAACACGATGAAGCCGGGTGCGACGAGGCCGGCGGCCTCCAGTTCGGCGATCGCCTCGCGCAGCACCGCGTGCAGGCCGGGGTATTCGTCGCGCAGGTAGACGTAGATCGCCGCCGCGCCCACCGCGAGCGCGCTCGCCAGCGCGCCCTCGAGCACCCGGTGCGGCGCCGTTTCCAGGTAGTGGCGGTCCTTGAAGGTGCCCGGCTCGCCTTCGTCGGCATTGACGACCAGGTAGCGCGGCGCGGCGCCGGCGCGCACCGCCTGCCACTTGCGCGCGGTCGGGAAGCCGGCACCGCCGAGGCCGCGCAGGCCGGCTTC
>NZ_AMXD01000176.1 GCF_000310185.1 Thauera aminoaromatica S2
AGGCGGGCGCCGAGCAGGCGGTGGGCGCCGCGGTAGAGCCGGGGTGCGTGCCGCCAGGGGCTGGCGTGGGCGCGCGCGCGCAGCCGCGGATGCTCTGCGAAGGTGGCGTAGCCGCCGAGCAATTCGTCCCCTCCCAGGCCCGAGAGTGCGACCTTGAGGCCGGCCTGTTGTGCTGCGCGGCTCACGAACCAGGTGTTGATGCCGTCGATGGTCGGTTGGTCCATCGCGGCGAAGAAGCGATCGAGCTCGTCTTCCTGTTCGCCCGCAGAGAGCACGATGCAGGTGTGGTCGACGTCCAGATGGCGGGCGATCAGGCTCGCGGCCGGACATTCGTCGTGCGCCGTGCCCTGCAGGTCGTCGAACGTCAGGGTGAGCGTGCGCAGGCGGGCGGGCGAGGCTTCGCGGGCGAGGCCGACCAGGGTGGACGAATCCAGCCCTGCGGACAGGAACGCACCGACCGGAACGTCGGAGAGCAGGTGGGCGCGCACGCTCTCGAGCAGGCGTTCGCGCATGAAGGCGGCCTCCCCGCCGGCCGGGACGGCCGCCGCGGCCTGCACCGAGCGCTGCAGGGCGGCGGACAGGCTCCAGTAGCGTACCGCCGCGCCGGCGCCGGCCGCTTCGTTCACCAGCAGGGTCGAGCCTGCCGGCAGCAGGCGGATGCCGCGGTAGAGCGTGAACGGTTCCGGAACCGAGCCCCACAGCAGGAATCCGACCGCTCCCGCGGGTTCGGGGCGCGTGTCGACGCCTTCGCCGGCCAGCAGGGCGGAGACCTGGGAGGCGAAGCGCAGGGTCCTGCCGTCGTCCGCGTAATACAGCGGCTTGATGCCGTGGGGGTCGCGCGCGAGCAGCAGGCTGCGCGCCCGCGCGTCCCACAGCGCGAAGGCGAACATGCCGCGCAGGCGGCCCACCATCGCGGGACCGTGACGGCGATACAGGTGCAGCAGCACCTCGGTGTCGGAATGGGAGCGGAACTCGACGCCGGCGCGCTCGAGCTCGCCGCGCAGCTCGGGGTAGTTGTAGATCTCGCCGTTGAAGCTGACCACCAGCGTGCCGTCCGCCGAGTGCATCGGCTGGGCGCCCGCCGCGCTGAGATCGAGGATGGCGAGGCGCCGGTGGCCGAGGCCGATCCGCCCGTCGTCGCCGGTCCACACGCCGGCACCGTCGGGGCCGCGCTCGATCATGGTGTCGCGCACCCGCAGCAGTTCGGCGCGGTCCACTGCGTTAGCAGCGGGGGCGTAGGCGAAGATCCCGTTGATGCCGCACACTTCAGCGCGTCTCCTGCAGGACCTCGCGCACCGCGCGCAGGTAGCCGTGGCCGAAGCGCTGGTCGGGTTCGAGGTAGTTGCCCTCGGCCCACTCGTTCCAGGCCTTGATGAAGACGATGCGCTGCTCGGCCGGGTAGCCCTGCACCAGGTCGACGCCGCGGCGCAGCACGGTCTTGAAGAGCTCCGGGGTCGAGCCGTGCAGCACCAGTCCGTTGAGACCCGAGCGCGGGGTGTTGTCCCAGTTCGGGAGCACCGTGGGGTACTCGGTGAATTGCGGCGGGCTGGCGCGGGTCAGACCGCTCATGATGCGGGCGTAGTCCAGCACGGTCAGCTTGTATTTTCCCTTCGCCATGCGCATGCGCGCCTTCAAGGCCGGGTAGCGCCACGGGATGTGGCCGCTCTTGGGCGGCAGCGGCTGCCAGGTGGCGGCGTCCATGCCGAAGTCGGCCGGATCGACCGCAGCGCCGAGGTAATTCACCGCGACCAGGTGCAGCCCCGGCAGCCCCGCCTGCGCAGCGAGCTCGCGCCAGTAGTCCATCACCCGCGCCACGTCGGGAATGTCGGGCGGGTTGTAGATCAGGAACATCGGCTTGCCGTCGACGCGGATGTAGCGCGGATCGTGGAATGCGGCGAGCAGCCATTCGAAGTGGCGGCGGTGGTCGTCCATGCCCGGGTAGGTCTGCTCGATCAGCATGCGATCGGCCACGCCCTGCCAGATGTTGCTCCAGCTGTGGTTGGCCCAGCACAGGCAGAACGGCAGGTCGGGCTCGCCGCTGGCGAGGATCTCGTTGACCGGGCGCTCGAGGATGCGCCGTCCGCCGAACCAGTAGTGGTAGTAGCAGAAGCCCTCGATGCCGTATGCGCGGGCGAGCTCGGCCTGCGCGTGGCGGGCCTCGGGCAGGCGCAGGTCGTAGTAGCCCAGGTCGGCCGGCAGGTGCGGCTGATAGTGGCCCGGGTAGAGGGGCTTCGCCCGGGTGGTGTTGGTCCACTCGGTGAAGCCCTTGCCCCACCACTCGTCGTTCTCGGGGGTGGGGTGGTATTGGGGCAGGTGGAAGGCGATCGCGCGGGCGTTGCTCATCGTTACCGGGGCCGTGCAGGCAGGAATGCGTGAGAGGAGGAGGCCGGGCCGGGCTCTGCGTCGGACGGGCCGGGCTGCAACAGGATCCAGCCGCGCGCCGGCACGCTCCGCGTAGCGTCCATCCACCCGGGGTGGGCGGCTGCGAGCGGCGGCTCGAAGGCAAGCGGCAGGTCCGTCGTGGCGGTGTTGACCACGAGGAGGCAGGGGGTCTTGCGCGCGCCCAGGTTGATCACCCTGAGGCGTGCATCCGCGGCAGACGGCGTGGGCGCGGCCGATTGTGCGGGCACGATCTCGCCGTTGGCGCCGAGCAGCGAGGGCGGCAGGCCGAGACCGGCATCGTGCAGGTCGAGCACCGCGGTCGCCAGCAGCTCGCGGTCGCGCTGCGCGCGCGTGCGCAGGCAGCGGCGGTACAAGCCCTCGGCCCAGAATGCGAGCGAGTCCCGGCTGGCCGCGGTCTCCTTCCAGAGTCGGGTGACGCGGCTATTTACGCCGAAGTCGACCAGGCCGTCGCTGATGGACGTCCACCGAGGGTCTTTCGGGTCGACGGCGCCGCACGCGAGCAGGCGTTCGAAATCCATCAGGTGCACCCCGTGGTAGCGGTGCACGAAATCGGCTTGGCCGAGGCTGCGTTCGATGTAGCCGGCGGGCATCAGCAGGCGTGGAAAGCGTCGGCGGATCAGGTGCCAGCGCGGAATCAGGTATTTCCAGCCGAGCCGCTTCAAGGCGCGGCGCGCGAACGGCAGTTGTTCCTGCTCCGCCTTCGGCAGCAAGGAGAGGGAGATCACCGCGAGCAGCGGGCGGAACAGCCAGTCGGCCGGACGCGCGGACATCACCGTGCGCAGGCAGGCCTCGGCGGAGCGCAGCAGTCCGTCGTGGGTGTCGTCGCCGCACACCGCGCGCTCGCGGGCGAGTGCCAGCATGCAGTCGAGGTGGGTGTTGAGGATGAGGAGGTTCGTCGGCGACTTGCCCAGCCAGCGTCCGCGTTCCCACGCCAGCGGGTAGTGGCGCATGCCTTCCTCGGAGCGCTCCAGCGAATCGTGCAGGAACCAGGCCCCGGCATCGGTGTGGTCGACCTGCTCGGCGAGATAGCGCGCGATCCGGCGAAGCGCGCCCTCCAGGGCCGGCTCGGGCGCGGCGGCGAACTCGGTGGCCAGCAACTGCATCGCGCCATTGATGAGGCGGTTGTGGCTCTCGTACTCGTCGGTCCATTCGCCGTGCCGGAAACCGCCGTCGGCGTCCTGGCGGCAGAGGACGGCCAGCACGATCTGGCGGCGCAACAGGCGGTAGACGCGCTTGCCGGTGCTGTGGCCGAGGGCGCTGGCGACCATGTGCAGGGCGAGCGCGTCGAGCTCGTCGCAGATCTTCAGCTTCTTGGGCCAGGCCCAGCAGGCGCCGTAGACCTGGCCGTGCACGATGTGCGTGTAGAAATCCGCCGCGCATCGCGTCGCGGTATGGGAGGCGTATGCGAAGAAAGCTTGGGACTCGAGTGCGCTTGCCGTCATCAGCTCGTCTGCGGCGCGGCTCCCGTCCGTGCCCGACGCCTCGGACTCCAGCCGCCAGACGACACAATCGAGCACCTGGTCGGGTGCGAGCTCGAACGTGGCCGCCACCTCGCCGCCGCCGATCTCCATGTTCGCCAGCGTTGCCGGTGATTCCGCGCGGATGCGGCCGACGGCATCCAGGGTCCGGCATACCGGCAGGCGCGGCACCCAGAAGACGGCCTCGCCAGGTGTCGTCGGCTCGAACATCCAGCCGCCGATGGCGCAGCGTTTCAACAAGTGGTTGCCGGCGAGCCGCAGGCGGACCGATTCCGCGGTGGCGGTCCGCTGGACGCGCAGGAAGAGCGCGCTCGCGGCCTCGTCGGCGAAATCGTCGCGCACGATGTCGACGCCGTCATGCGACCCGAGGCGCCGCTGCGCGCCCCGCAACTGCATGGCGATGCCGCCGTCGGCGGCCGAAAAGTGCTCCAGGAGGTCGAGGTGCTTCATGGTTCGTCAGCGGGCGAGCCGGAGCGTACGGCGCCAGCGCAGGCTCTCGTCCGCGAGTGTGGCGAGCGGAAGGAAAAGGAAGGCGGCGGCGTAGGCGATCGCGGCGCACCCGCCCGTGACCAGCATGTACAGGGCGGGACGGATTTCACGCCAGTCCGCCGGGAGTGCCGCATCGGCGAGTGCCAGCACCGCCAGCAGGATGAGGTTGAGGCCGAGGCCGGGCGCGAGCGCGCGCCACAGGTCGCCGAGACGGCTCGGGAAGCAGCGCGTCGCGAGGTAGTACATCACCGGGGTGGAGAAGGCGATGCCGGCGAAGACGCCCCATGCGGCTCCGCTGATGCCCGAGTGCTTCAGGCCGTAGTAGCACGCGACGGATACCAGCACGCCCTGCGCGATGTGAATCCACACTTCGCGGCCGAGGCGGTTCATCGCCGCGAGTACCGCGCCGCAGGGGTGGCCGATGCAGATCAGCAGGCCGGCGAGCGAGACGATGCGCAGCGGATCGGCGGACGGAACCCATTTCGCGCCATAGACGAAGAGCATGAAGGGCTCCGCCATCCACGCCAGGCCGATATAGATCGGCAGCGTGTAGACGACCATCAGGCCGATCATGCGATAGAAGAGATACTTGACCTCGTCGGGGCGGTCCTGCGCCTTCGCCATCGCGCGGAAGACCGCGTCGTAGACCGCAGCGCTCACGGTCGAGAAGGGCAGCCAGGCAAGGCTCTCGCCCTTGTTGAAGAGACCGACCGCCGAGGGCCCCGCAACCCGGCTGATGATTGCGTTGCTGGCCTGCTTGGTGAAATAGGCGGCGAGGTCGTTGAGCGAAACCTTGACCCCGTAGGCGCCGAAGCGTCGTGCCACCTCGAGGTCCAGGCACAGCTGCGGGCGGCGGTCGCTCACGCGGTCGAGCATGGCGAGGGTGATCAGGCTGCCCAGGATGCCCGACAGGATCAGGCTCCACGGGCCGGCGCCCACCACCGCGAGCGCGATGCTGGCGAGGCCGGTGAGGACCGCTACGGCGAGCCCGATCACGGAGCGCTCCTTGAAGCGCATGTCGCGGTGCAGCGCACTCGCACGCGTGTTCACGAAGGGGCGCAGGAGGAAGCTGATCGCCGAGACGCGGACGAGGTCGGCGTAGAGCGCATCGCCGAAGGTGTGCGCGAACCAGGGCGCAGCGACGTAGAAGCCGGCGAAGATCAGGAGGCCGATCAGCAACTGCGCCGTGAACACCACGTCGAAATCGCGCGCTTGCGCGTCTTTGGACTGCACCAGCGCCTGCCCCATGCCGCCGCCGCTGATCAGGCCGACGAAACCCGTGAAGATCTGGATGGTGACGATGAAGCCGAAATCCTCCGGGACGAGCAGGCGCGCGAGCACGATGCCGAAGGCGAACTGAAGCACCTGACCGCCGAGGCTGCCGGTGACGAGCCACTTGATGCCGCTGCGAATCGAGTTCGATGTACTCATCTGGATGGGAACGAGGCCTAAGCGGGCGGAATGTTGCCCCGCATTGTGCCCGGGAAGGCGTGAACAAGCCGTGAATTATGGCCTCTACACGCGCCGGGACGCATGCGAAGCGGGGTGCGCGGGGTCGATTGCGGCTTCGCTCGGGCTCCGCACCTGCGGCGCCGGCCGAGGTGGCGCAGGCTTTCACGGGCACGGGCCCGCTTGGCGTGGCGACCGCGGAGGTCGGGTTGACCTTCCCACGTTGGCAAGGTCTACAGTGCGGACTATCCCGGTTCCGTACTGGATGGACACCATGAACACCCCCCGGACTGTCTCGCCCGCCGCTGCGGTGCGCACCCTCGCCATCGCCGGCATGAACTGCGCCTCCTGTGTCGCCCACGTCGAGAAGGCCTTGCTGAAGGTCGAGGGCGTGCAGGCCGCCAGCGTCAACCTCGCCACCGAGACCGCCACCGTGACGGCTCCGGCGGCGGTGCCGCTGTCGGCGCTGATCGCCGCGGTCGAGAAGGCCGGCTACGAGGTGCGGCGCAACACCCTCGAGCTCGACATCGAGGGCATGAGCTGCGCGGCCTGCGTGGGCCGCGTCGAGAAGGTGCTGCAGCGCGTGCCGGGGGTGGTGACGGCCAATGTGAACCTGGCCGCGCGCCGCGCCCACGTCGAGCTCGCCGGCGGCGTGCCGACCGCGGCGCTGGTGGCGGCGGTGCAGAAGGCCGGCTTCGGTGCGACGCCGGCCGCGGAGGTGCGCGAGGGGGCGCGCGAGGCCGACGCCGCGGCCGAGGAGGCGGAG
>NZ_AMXD01000177.1 GCF_000310185.1 Thauera aminoaromatica S2
CGCGGGCGGGCGCGGTAGCGCTCGATCAGGCCGCGCGTGCTGGCGTCGTGGGCGTCCGCCGAGGGGGCGGCCGCGTGCGGGTCGAGCTCGGCCAGCACGCGCGCGGCGAGCTGCTTGCCGAGCTCCACGCCCCATTGGTCGAAGCTGTTCACATCCCAGATCACGCCCTGGACGAAGGTGCGGTGCTCGTAGGCGGCGACCAGTGCGCCGAGCGTGAAGGGGTCGAGGCGCTCGAGCAGCACAACGTTGCTCGGCCGGTCGCCGGAGAAGACGCGGTGCGGGAGCAGGGCAGCGATACGTTCCTCGGGAACGCCGGCCGCGCGCATCTCGGCCTCGGCTTCGGCGGCGGTCTTGCCGCGCATCAGCGCTTCGGCCTGCGCCACCAGGTTGGCGAAGGCGATGCGGTGCAGGGCCTCGTCCTCTCGGCCGGGATCGAGCACGCCGATGAAATCCACCGGCACGAGCTGCGTACCTTGGTGCACAAGCTGGAAATAGGCGTGCTGGCCGTTGATGCCTTGCTCGCCCCACAGGATGGGGCTGGTGCGGCAATCCACCGGCGTGCCGTCGCGGCGCACCGACTTGCCGTTGGATTCCATGTCGAGCTGTTGCAGGTAGGCGGGCAGGCGGTGCAGGCGCTGATGATAGGGTGCGACGAGCTGGCTGGCGGCGTCGAGGAAATTCACGTTCCAGATGGCGAGCAGCGCCATCAGCACCGGCAGGTTGGCGGCAGGCGGGGCGGTGCGGAAATGCTCGTCCATCGCGTGCGCGCCGGCGAGCAGTTCGTCGAAGCGATCGGGGCCGAGCGCGAGCGCGATGGGCAGGCCGATCGCGCTCCATAGCGAGAAGCGCCCACCCACCCAGTCCCAGAAGCCGAACATGTTTGCGGTGTCGATGCCGAAGTCGCGCACCGCTGCGGCATTGGTCGACACGGCGACGAAGTGGCGCGCCACCGCGGCTTCGTCGCCGAGCGCGCCCACCAGCCAGGCGCGTGCGGCGTGCGCGTTGGCGAGCGTCTCCTGCGTGGTGAAGGTCTTCGAGGCGACCACGAACAAGGTGCTGCGCGGATCGCAGCGGCGCGTCACGTCGCCGATGTGCACGCCGTCCACGTTGGAGACGAAGTGCACGCGCGGGCCGTCGCCGGCGTGGTCCGCGAGCGCCTCGCACACCATCGCCGGACCGAGGTCGGAGCCGCCGATGCCGATGTTCACCACGTCGGTGATGCGTTCGCCGCCGTGGCCACGCCAGTCGCCACCGCGGACCTGCAGGCAGAACGTGCGCATGCGCGCCCGCACCGCATGCACCTCGGCAGCGACGTCCAGGTCCCCGACTGGCCAGTGTGCCCCCGGCGGGCAGCGCAGGGCCACGTGGAGGACGGCGCGGACCTCGGTGGTGTTGATGCGTTCGCCGCCGAACATCGCCCGGATGCGACTGGCGAGATCGGCCTCGTCGGCCAGGCGCAGCAACAGCACCAGCTCGTCGTCGTCGAGCAGGTTCTTCGAGTAATCCAGGGTGATGCCGCAGGCGCTGGCCTGCATGCGTGCGGCGCGCCCGGGATCGGCGGCGAAGCGCTCGCGCAGGGAGCGCGGGAGATGGGTGCGACGGCGCTGCTGGAGCGATTTCCAGGCGGCCAGGGAGCTGGGGGCAGGCATTGGAAGGGACCGGAACGGCCGATGCGAGGAAGATGGATGCTTGTCGAGGATCTTACCTAGCGCGCGCGTGCCTGTGTGCACCGGAAGCGCCGCAGGGCGGGACTTTCGGCACGCTGCGCGCGCGCACGGAATGCGGCCGTCCCTACGCGCGTATGGGCGCTTGATATACTCGCCGCTCCCCGAACCTTTGCGAGTCGCCCTCCGGCATGCCGCTCAACATTCCGAATGCGCTGACCTGGGCGCGGATCGCCATGATCCCGGTCTTCGTCGGCCTCTTCTATCTCCCCGAATCGTGGATGCCGATCGCGACCCAGAACCTCGTCGCCACGGTGATCTTCGTCGCCGCCGCGGTGACCGACTGGTTCGACGGCTACCTCGCCCGCGCGCTCGGCCAGACCTCGGCCTTCGGCGCCTTCCTCGACCCGGTTGCCGACAAGCTGATGGTGGCCGCCGCGCTGATCCTGCTGGTGCAGCTCGGTCGAGTGGATGCGCTGATCGCGGTCGTTATCATCGGTCGCGAGATCACCATCTCGGCCCTGCGCGAGTGGATGGCGCGGGTCGGCCAGTCGGCCAGCGTCGCCGTGGCCTATGTCGGCAAGCTCAAGACCACCGCGCAGATGGTCGCGATCCCGATGCTGCTGTTCGATGCCTCCCTGTACGGTTTCGACCTGCGCCTGGCCGGAGAAGTGCTGATCTACGTCGCCGCCGCGCTCACGCTATGGTCGATGGGGTACTATCTCCGGCGCGCGATGCCGCTGCTGCGCGAGACGGAAGAATGAAGCGGATCGCGAGAAAGCGCAGATAGGGGTTGACGAGCTAAGAATTGTGTCTATAATGGCGGTCTTTCCCGGGCGGGAATAGCTCAGTTGGTAGAGCGCAACCTTGCCAAGGTTGAGGTCGCGAGTTCGAGACTCGTTTCCCGCTCCAAAGAATTCGCAGGCTGGGCAGTGCCCAGCCAAGTGGCCCCGGGGCATTGGGGCAGCTGGCCGAAACGGTTGTGGCGCGATGGCAGAGTGGTTATGCAGCGGCCTGCAAAGCCGTGTACCCCGGTTCGATTCCGAGTCGCGCCTCCAGTAGTAAAAAAGTTGTAAAGAAGTATTGCGATGCGGTGCAAAAGAAGCTAGAATTTGCGCCCTGTCGTCAAAGCGGGAATAGCTCAGTTGGTAGAGCGCAACCTTGCCAAGGTTGAGGTCGCGAGTTCGAGACTCGTTTCCCGCTCCAGATTCTGAAAGCCGGATGTGCGCCCAGCGCCCATCCGGCTTTTGCATTGTGCCCCCGCGGTGCATGCCTCGCCGGCGGTTTGCCGGGCGCGGCCTTGCAGGGTAGGCTCGAAGCTCTCCCGGAGCTCTCTGCGATCCTCGCGCACCGCATGCCCTTCACCATCGACTCCACCTTGCCCCTCCCGGCCGGCGCCGTTCTTCCCGACTATGGCGACGGCGGGCTCTACGGCTTCGCGCGCGGGCTCCGCCACTGGCTGCACGACCGCAAGGCCGGGTGGCCTGCGGCCGAGGTCGCGCCGGGCGAGCGCGCGCTGGTCGTGCTGCTGGTCATCGACGGGCTGGGCGAACGCTTTCTCGACACGGTCGGGTGGGGCTCCGCGCTGCATGCGGCCAAGCACGCCGGCCTGAGCTCGGTGTGCCCGAGCACCACGGCGAGTGCGATCACCACGCTGGCGACCGGCGTCGCGCCGGTCGAGCACGGCCTCAACGGCTGGTTCATCCACGATCGCCGCTTCGGTGGCGTGATCGCGCCCTTGCCGCTGATCCGCCGCAGTGGCGAGCCGCTGGAGGCCTTCCGCCTGCTGCCGCGACTGTTCCCGGTGGCGCCGATGTATCGCCACGCCTGCCGACCGGTCACCCTGGTCTCCCCCGTGCAGATCGCATTCTCGCGCTTCTCGCTGCACCATGGGCGCGGGGCACACATCGAGCCTTACGAAGGGCTGCAGGACTACGTGGCCGCCATCGTCGACATGGCCGATGCGCTCGCGCACAGCGGCGGGCTGATCCACGCCTATTACCCGGTGTTCGACATGCTGAGCCACCAGCACGGCTGCCGCTCGGCCGAGGCGGTCGCGTGCTTCACGCGCGTCGATGCCGCCTTCGTGTCGCTGCAGCAGGCGCTGGCGGGGCGCGACGTGCGTCTGCTGGTGACGGCCGACCACGGCTTCATCGACGCGCCACCCGAGCGCCGCATCGACCTCGCGCCCGACGGCGAGGTCGCCGCCATGCTCGCCGCGCCGCTGTTCGGCGAGCGCCGGCTGGCTTTCTGCCGGGTGCGCGCCGGTGCGCAGGCCGAATTCGAAGCGTGGGCTGCGGATGAGCTGCGTGGCAAGGCGGTGGCGGTGCGCGGCGAAGACTTTCTCGCCGCCGGCCTGCTCGGCCCGGGTCAGGTGCATCCGCGGCTGGCCGAACGCCTGGGCAGCCACGCGGTACTGATGGAGGCCGGGTGGACGATCGTGGATCACGTGGCAGGCGAGCACGAGCACACCATGATCGGCGTGCATGGTGGCCTCAGCGCGGACGAGATGCGCGTGCCGCTGATGCTGGCACGTACCTGAGGACGGGCACTCCACACGGCTGCGACAGGGCGGTGGACCTGGCGGTCCGTGCTCGGCACGCATCCCCGCCTGCGCCCTGGCTCTTCAGTGCAGGTCTTCCTCGGCTGGCGGGACCGGCAGCACCAGGATGCCCTCTTCGAGCAGGGACTCGACCTCGTCGGCGGAGGCCGAGCCGCGAATGTCGCGCGCCTCGGTTTCGCCGTAGTGGATGCGGCGCGCCTCCTCGGGCAGGCGCTCGCCCACGTTCTCCGCAACGCGCGCAAGGCTGCGCAGCTGCGTCATCAGGCGCGCGAGTCCTTCGGGAGCAGGAGCGGAGGGAGGGACGGCGCTCGCGGCCTGCACCTCACCCGCTGCGGGCGGCCTTGCCGAGGCGGACTGGCCGGTCTGGACGTAGGGCGCGCTCGGCAGGCGGCGGACCTCGGTGGCGCCGCAGATCGGGCAGTTCACCAGGCGGTCCGCGAGCTGCGCCTCGAAGGCTGCGGCGGAACCGAACCAGCCTTCGAAGCGGTGTGCATTGCTGCAGTGTAGGTCGAGTACGATCATGGCGAGGACTGTCCGGTCACTGTGCCGGGCAGGACGCCGCAGCAAGGATGGGACAATGGCTGAGCGGGATGGTGCCCGGGACGGGACTCGAACCCGTAAGGCTTACGCCGGCGGATTTTAAGTCCGCTATGGTTACCGATTTCATCACCCGGGCGGCCGAGGCTCAGCGGTTCTGCTCCGGCAGCACGATATTGACCTCGAGCACCTCGTAGTTGTCCTGCTTTTCGAGCTGGACCTTGATGTCGTCGGGGTTGACCGCGACGTACTTCGAGATGACCTCGATCAGCTCGCGCTGCAGGTCGGGCAGGAAGTCGGCCCTGGGGCTGTCGCCCGCGCGCTCGTGGGCGATCAGCAGCGACAGGCGGTTCTTGGCGATCTCCGCGGTCTTCTTCTTTTCGCCGAAGAGGCGGGCGAGGAAGGACATGTCACTTGCCTCCGAACAGGCGCTTGATCAGGCCGGGCTTTTCGTAATTGACGTAGCGCAGCGGCAGGTCTTCGCCGAGGAAGCGGCCGACGACGTCGGCGTAGGCTTCGGCGACGTCGGTACCCTTGAGGTGGATCGCGGGCGTGCCCTGGTTCGAGGCGTGCAGCACGGACTCCGACTCGGGGATCACGCCGATCAGCGGCACGCGCAGCAGCTCCTGCACGTCCTTGTACGACAGCATCTCGCCGTCCTCGACGCGCTTGGGCGAGTAGCGGGTGATGAGCAGGTGCTCCTTGACCGGCTCGCCGCCCTCGCGCGCACGCTTGGACTTGCTCTGCAGGATACCGAGGATACGGTCGGAGTCGCGCACCGAGGAGACCTCGGGGTTGGTGGTCACGATGGCCTCGTCGGCGAACGTCAGCGCCATCACCGCGCCGCGCTCGATGCCGGCCGGGGAGTCGCACACCACGTACTCGAAGCCCATGTGCTCGAGCTCCTGCAGCACCTTCTCGACGCCTTCCTCGGTGAGCGCGTCCTTGTCGCGCGTCTGCGAGGCCGGGAGGATGAACAGGTTGTCGCAGTGCTTGTCCTTGATCAGGGCCTGGTTCAGGCGGGCCTCGCCATTGACCACATTGACCAGGTCGTACACGACGCGACGCTCGCAGCCCATGATGAGGTCGAGGTTGCGCAGGCCGACATCGAAGTCGATGACGGCGGTCTTGAAGCCGCGCAGGGCGAGTCCGGAGGCGAATGCCGCACTGGTGGTGGTCTTGCCGACGCCGCCCTTGCCCGAAGTTACTACGATGACTCTCACGGTTTCCCCTTGTGGATGCGGTATGGCTGGCTCAGTCGAGCTTCAGCGCTTCGAGGTTGAGTGTATGGTCGGTGCCGCTCAGCCGCACCAAGGTGGGCTTGCCGGCAAAGGCTTCGGGAATGCCGCGCTCGAAGGTGCGGTACACGCCGGCGATCGATACGAGTTCGGGGCCGAAGTTGCTGGCCACGATGCGCGCCGCCTGGTTGCCCTGAGCGCCCGCGATCGCGCGTCCGCGCAGGGGGCCGTAGCAGTGGATGCTGCCATCGGCGATGACTTCGGCGCCGGGGCTCACGCCACCGAGCAGGACGAGATCGGTGCCGCGCGCATAGATCTGCTGGCCGGAGCGCAGCGGGCGTTCGACGAACATGGTCGGGGTGGCCGCAGCGGCGACCGGGGGCGGCGCAGCCGCGGGCGCGGGCTCCGCGGGAGCAGCGTGGCGCGCGGGCGCCTCGGCGGGCGGGCGG
>NZ_AMXD01000178.1 GCF_000310185.1 Thauera aminoaromatica S2
AAGCCGCGTCCGGCGAGCGCGCGCGCCTGGTCGAGCTGGGCGCGCGCCAGCCCGATGCGGCTGTCGATCAGCGCCACCTGGGCGCGCGCGCGGTCGCGCTCGATGCGGAAGGCGGCCTCGTCCAGGCGCACCAGCTCGGTGCCGCGCGCGACCTCCACGCCGGTACGCGCCGGCATCGCGACGATGCGCGCGCCGACTTCGGCGGCGATGCGCGCCTCTTCGCCCGCGACCACGCTCGCCGGGGCGCGGAACTCGGGATACACCGCGATCTCGCCGAGCGCACGCGCGCTCCAGTCCTGGGCGGTCGCACAGAAAGGCAGCAGGAGCAGGAGGATACTCAGGATTCGCATCGGAACACACCGCAATGCATGGGCGAGGCCGCAGACGGCGGGCGCACCCGCAGACCCGTCGTGCATGGGCCCTCAGCCTTCGTCTATGACGCGGAAGGAGAGCGTGGGTGCGGTGAAATCGTCGGGGGCGGCGCCGAGGCCGATCTCCCCCTCGCCGTAGAGCGTGCAGCTGTCGCGGCGCAGCACCACGGGCGCCGAGTTGCCGCGCAGGCGCACCCAGCTGCCGTTGCTGCTGAAATCGGTGAGCACGCACTGCCCGGCGGTCCATTCCAGGCGCGCATGGCGGCGCGACACGCGCGCGTCCTCGACCGGGAAGCCGGCACCGTCGCCACGCCCGAGAATCAGCGGGGGATCGTCGGCGTGCAGTTCGACGCGCTGGTCGAGGCGCTCCAGATCGACCCGGCGCACCGGGCGCACGCCCGCGACGAGGTCGTCGAAACCGAGCAGCGTGGTGAGCGTGGTCTCCGCGGTGCGGGCGAAGTCCACCCGCCACACGCGCATCGGCTCGGCCTTGCCCTTGATGCTGATGCGGTCGAGGCTGTGGCAGGCCACGCGCAGCCCCTCGGGGAGGCTGGCGAACACCGCCTCGCCGATCAAGGTCTCGCCGGTCTGGGCGCGATCGCTCAGGCGCGCGGCGACGTTGACCGGATCGCCGTAGCAGTCGCCATCATGCTCGACGATGGGGCCGAGCGCGATGCCGGTCTTGACCCCGATCGGAGCCCGCCGCAGCTCGGCGCTGGCCAGCTCCTCGAGCACGTCCTGCAGGCGCGAAGCCGCCTGCACCGCGGCGACCGGATCGTCGAACAGCACCAGCACGCCATCGCCGAGATACTTGACGATGCGCCCGCCGGCACAGGCGAGGTGGCGGCCGAGCGCGTGCGTGCACCGGGTGACGATCTGCGTCGCCGCCACGTTGCCAGCCGATTCGAACAGGCCTGTGCTGCCTGTCAGATCGGCGAAGATCACGGTCCTGACCGCTTGCTCCACTGAATTCCTGCCCCGACGGATGTGCGGGCACTGCCCGCGACCCCGAAAAGCGGGGCTCGCTGCAGTGCGCAAGCAAGAATCCTAGCATTAAGGACCGTGATCGTCATCGCCGCGCACGCGACGATGCGCCCGCGGCAAGGCACGCGCGGGGCCGGGTGCGCGCTGCAGGACGCTAGTCGGCGAGGACGGCCCGCAGGGCCTCGGCCAGCATCGGCGCGATGTGAACGGCATTGCTCGGGTGGGCGATGCAGTCGGTGCTCCAGACTTCGCCCACGCCGGCGGCACGGATCACCTCGAGCGCGTCGCCGGCGAACAGCGCGTGGGTGACCGCGACATCGACCGAGGCCGCACCCGCCGCGCGCAGGCGCTCGGCCGCACGCGCGAGGGTGTGCCCGGAGCTGGCGACGTCGTCGAGCAACACCACCGCACGCCCGGCCACCTGCGCGCCCTCGGGCAGCGCGATATCGACCTCGCGGTCGCCGTGGCGGAGCTTGGTGCACACGATGGCATCGAGCCCGTGGCGCCGCGCCGCGGTCTCGACCCACTGCGCCGACTCGGCATCCGGCCCCACCAGCAGCGGGCGGTCACGGCGCGCGACCGCCACGTCGGCGAGCAGGCCGGCGCCCGAGAGCGCGACCGCATGCGGCACCGGAATCGCCTCGGCGAGGCTGGAGATGCGGTGCAGGTGGGGATCGACCGTGATGACGCCGTCGAACAACCCGGCCAGGAATCCGCCGACGATGCGCTGGCTCACCACCTCGCCCGGATGAAAGGCCTTGTCCTGGCGCATGTAGGCCAGATAGGGCGCGACCAGGATGAGGTGGCGCACGCCGCCGCGCCCGGCGCTGCGCGCCACCAGCAGCAGCTCGAGCAGTTTCTCGTTGGGACGGTGCAGGCTGCGGAACAGCACCGCGTTGGCCGGCAGTTCGGCCGGCAGGCGCAGGCGCAACTCGTCGTCGGGGAAGCGGTGGCGCTCGATCTCCGCCGCCTCGAGTCCCGCCGCACGCGCGAGGCGCAAGGCTTCCTCGCGCTCGTCGTCGAAATGCAGCAGCAGGGTGTCTTCAGTACTCATTGGCAGAAGATTACACGCCGTGCGGCGGCGGTCGCCGCGCAGAAATTCACGCCCCGGCTGCAAAACGGAACGCGGTCCGCGGTCCGCCCGGAAGCCTGTCACGTCGCCTCGGCAACGTCGAGTTCAGAACTCCACGAACAGATGCGGCACACCATCCGCCGTCCCCAGCGCGTAGCCGCTGGCGCGCACGCTGGCCTGGCGGGCGAACTCGAGATCGGCCGGATAGTCGGCGTGGACGCGGTAGAGAGGCTCGCCCCTGCCCACCGGCTCGCCGAGCTTCCTGAGCAGATCGACGCCCGAGCCCTGCATCTTGGGCGCCCCCGCCAGGCGGGCGATGCGCGCGAGCTGGTGGTTGTCGATCGCCACCACCACACCGTCGGCCTCGGCGCACACCTCGAAGCTCAGGCGGGCGAGCTGCGGCGCGTTGTGGTCGAAGGCGCGCGCGCCCTGGGCGCGGATGATCGCGTCCATCTTCGCCAGCGCGCGACCCGAGTCGAGGATGTCGCGCGCGATCGCGAAGCCGTCGCCGCCGCGCACGTCGGGGTCGAACTCGAGCATGCGCCCGGCCAGACGCAAGGCCTTCTGGCGCAGGTCGTAGGGCGCGCGCGGGTCGTTCTCGAGCACGCGCATCACATCGCGCGCCTCCAGCACCGGCCCGATCCCGCTGCCGATCGGCTGGCGGCCATCGGTGATGACCACGTCGATGGTCAGGTTCATGCGCCCGGCGACGAACTCGAAGAGCTTGCGCAGCTTCTGCGCCTCGGCCATCGAGCGCACCTTGGCCGTCGGTCCCACCGGGATGTCGAGTACTAGGTGGGTCGAACCCGCGGCGAGCTTCTTGGACAGGATGGAGGCCACCATCTGCCCCGGCGAGTCGATCGACAGCGGACGCTCGACCGAGATCAGCACGTCGTCGGCCGGCGACAGGTTGGCGGTGCCGCCCCAGGCGAGGCAGCCGCGATGCTCGCGCACGATGCCCGACAGCTCCTCGGTCGGCAGCTCGACGCGCGCGAGCACCTCCATGGTGTCGGCGGTCCCCGCGGGCGAAGTGATCGCGCGCGAGGAGGTCTTGGGGCACAGCATGCCGTGCGCGGCGACGATCGGCACCACCAGCATCGAGGTGCGGTTGCCGGGGATGCCGCCGATGCAATGCTTGTCCACCACCGGGCGCTCGTGCCAGTCGATGCGGTCGCCCACCGCCGCCATCGCCTCGGTGAGGAAAGAGACCTCCTCGCGATCGAGTTCGCCCTGGTTGGTGGCGACCACGAAGGCGGTGAGCTCGATCTTGGAATAGCGGTGCTCGGCGATGTCGCGGACGATGGCGCGGAAGTCCTCACGGGCGAGCCGCTCGCCGGCGATCTTGCGATGCAGCGCCGGGATGGAGGACGGCGGCTCGGCCTGCGCGATCATCGCGGGATGGCCGTCATCGACGCCGAGCTGGAAGAAGGCGTCGATCGACACCCCGAGTTCTTCGGGCTCGACGATGCAGCCGTCGTCGACGACGTTGAGGGTGGCGAGGATGCGGCGCCCGTTGGCCCGCACCTCGACCTTGGAAAGGGCCTGGAAACCCTCGGCGCGATAGATCGCGCAGTCGCGGTGCAGGTAGGCGACGTTCTCGCGCCAGGTATCGATCGCCACCCTGCGCAGGCGCAGGGGAGAGGCCGACTCGGCGGTGGCGGGAAGCGGTCCGGCTTGTGGTTCCATAAATTCAGCCTACACCCGCATGGACAGACGAAACAGGACGCAGTTCACACGCAGACGGCGCCACGACGGCGGCGATCGGCGGCGCGGCGAGTCTCTCGCCACCGCGAGACCGTGCCGAAGCCACCAGGCCCCTTCGATCGATACCCATGAACCTTAACCAATATCAAGATCGCGCTCCGGTATTCGTCCTATGGTGTGACAGAAATCACACCAAGCAGAACAAGAGGAGGCCGCCATGACCAACCGCAACATCTCCTTCATCGTCAAGGACCAGAACCCGCTGATGCTGCGTCCCACGGACACCGTGCAGACGGCCTGCCGCAGCATGTGCGAACGCAGCGTGGGCGCGGTGCTGGTGACCGACGCGCGCGCGCACCTCAAGGGCATCTTCACCGGCCGCGACGCGGTGCAGGTGATCGCCAACGGCGGCGACCCGGCCAAGGTGCAGCTGTCCGAGGTCATGACGGCGAAGCCCGACACCATCGACCCCGAGCACAAGGCGATCGACGCGCTGCACATGATGTGCGACGGCGGCTACCGCCACCTGCCGGTGGTGGTCGACGGCAAGGTGGTCGGCATCGTCTCGCGCAGCGACTTCAAGGGCCTGGAGCTCGACCAGTTCGAGGACGAGCAGAGCCTCTGGGAACGCATCTGCTAGCCGCCACGGCAAGCCGGCCGGCAAGACGTCCAGGCCCGCGCGCACCACGGCAGGGGCGCGCGGGCCTTTTCTTCACTCCACCCTGAAGCGCAGCGTGCCGATCATGCGGTCGTCGGCGGCGAGCACCTGCACCTGCCAGCGCCCGCGCGGGTCGTCCGGGAAGTTGCGCTTGCGCGTCCACGCCCGGTAGCCCTCGGCACGGCCGCCGTTCACCTCCAGCTCGATACGGTCCACCACGCGTCCCTCGTGGCGCCACACGTGCACGACCTTCTCCGACAGGCCCAGCGGCGCATGGATCGCGGTGTAGGCGTACAGGCCCTCGGCGAGCAGCTGCCCGGCCTCGATCTGGCGCAGGCTCTCGGCGGGCGCGCGCTGCGCCTCGTCCACCACGCTGGTCACCGCGACCTGGGTCAGGCGCAGCGTGGCCGGCGGCACCCACAGCCGCGCCAGCCAGCCCGCAGCGCCGAGCGCGGCCAGCAGCGCCAGCACCAGCAGCCCGCGCCACCAGCGCGGCACGCTGATCGCCCCGGTCAGCGTCGGGAAGGACAGCACCACCGCGAGCGCGAGCGCGAGCTGGTAGCTCGCCAGCGCCGGCACCTGCAGCACCAGCGGGAACACCACCAGCAGCAGCGCGAACAGGGTCAGCGTGTGGTAGCCGAGGAAGAGCCAGCGCCGTGTCGCCAGGCGGCCGAAGTAGACCGGGTCGAGGATCGCCACCAGCGCCATCAGCCCGAGGGCGCCGGTAAACACCGCCTGCCCGCTGTTCCACGAGGTACTCGCGAAGAAGAAGGGCAGAGCGAAGAACAGGCTCTCCTGGTGGGTGAACTGGGTCAGGTAGCGCACCAGCGCCGGCGGCAGGCCGAAACCGAAGCGCCGCTCGAGCGCGCGGTCGAGCACGCGCTCGAGCACCAGCAGCAGCCAGCCCGCCAGCATCGCCACCGCCATCGCGCGCGCCACACCCTCGTGGCGCTCGACCAGTAAGAAGCTCGACACCCCGGAGACGAAGCCGAAGGTGGCGATCAGCCCGGGATGGCGGCGCAGCCACACCACCACGCACAGGCCGCGCCGCTTCAGGCGGGCGAGGCGGCTCCCACTCGTCCCCGGCGCCGACTCGGTTTCCTGAAGCGAGGCGACCAGGGCCTCGGTCGTCGGGTAGGACTCGTCCTTCATCGTCCGAGGTCGCGCAGGTCGGCCACCGCCTCGCGGCCGAAGTCCTCGTCGAGCAGGAAGTCGACCAGGTGCATCGCGCACTCGGCCGGGGCGACCAGACCGCCGCTGGCCTGCATCTCGGCGAAGCGGTCGCGCAGCGGGAAGCGTTCCGACGTGCTGGCGCGGATCTCGGCCTGCATGCCGGTATCGATCACTCCCGGGGCGAGCGCGCAGATGCGCAGCCCCGGCACGGCGTCGAGCTGCACCGCGCGGGCGTGGTGGTCGAGCGCGGCCTTGGTGGCGCAATACACGCTCCAGCCCGGGTAGGGCTTGCGCGCCGCACCGCTGGAGACATGCAGCACGCGGCGCGCCTGCGGGCCTTCGGCGGCGGCGAAGGCGGCGGCGAGCGCCAGCGGCGCGCCGACGTTGCTCGCCACC
>NZ_AMXD01000179.1 GCF_000310185.1 Thauera aminoaromatica S2
GCAGCTCGTCGAGGCCGCGGGCGGCCGAGGCGGGAGGCCGGTCGGGCAGCGGGAGGGCCCCGACCATCGGCAGGCGGTCGGGTGAGGCAGGCCGGAACCCCACCCGGCCATCGAGCCGATCGGGGTCGAAGCCCGCGCCCAGGCCGGCGCCGAAGCCGGGAATCATGGCTTCCAGGCGCTGCAGGTTCTCGGCATGGTCCTGCGGGCGCAGGCCGGGGTCGGGGTCGTCCACCGCGAAGGTGGCGCCGGCGCAGCGCAGGCCGTCCACCGCCGGGCTCACGTAGCCACCGCGGCACACCACCACCCGCGGCGCGCTGCCCGCGACCGCGGGCAGATGGGAGACCTGGCCGCGCGCGCTCACCACCGGCAGGCTGGCCTGCTCGAAGTCGGCGATGCCGGTGCCGGGCGCGAGGATCGCCACGGGGGCGCTCGCGATCGTGCTGCCGTCGGGCCCGTGCGCGTGCCAGGCGCCGCCGTCGTACCCGAGCCGCGCCACGGTGTGGCCGAAGTGCCCACGCAGGCGCCCGCCCGCCGCCTCCAGGCTGGCCGCACACAGGCTGGGCGGCTGCACCCAGCCGCTGCCGGCGAACCACCAGCCGCCGTTGGCGACCGCGCAGCCGGCGATTTCCGCCGCCTCGTCGACGCCGACGAAGCGCAAGTGTTCTGGCGGCAGCGCGAGGCGTTCGACCACCGCGCGCATCTTGACTTCCTGTGCAGCGTCGCGCCCCAGGTGCAGCACGCCGCAGTCGTCGGCGCGCAGCGCCAGGCCGCGCACGCGCAGCTGATGAATGCGCCGCCAGGCGTACAGGCTGCCGGCGCGGGTGAGCCGGCTCATGCGGTTGTCGTCCAGGCTGGGCAGCGGGCGCAGCACGCCGGCGAGGTTGCCCGAGGCGCCCGTGGCCGGCGCAGGGGCACGGTCGATCAGCTCCACCGTCCACCCGCGCCCGGCGAGGCGCTCGGCCACGGTGCAGCCGGCAATGCCGGCACCGAGCACCAGCGCGTGGCGACCGCTGGTCGCGGCCTCCGGTACAGCGAGCGGGCGGGCCTCGCGTGCGAGGCGGCCGCGCAGCATCTGCCACTTGGTGCCGAAGCCGGGCGCCTTTTCGGTCGTGAAGCCGGCGCGGCGCAGGCCTTCGCGCACCTGGCCGGCGACCGACCAGGTGGCGAGCGTCGCGTCCGGGGCAGCGAGGCCGGCGAGCAGATGGAAGACGCGCTCGGACCACAGCGCGGGATTCTTCGCCGGGGCGAAGCCGTCGAGATAGAGCGCGTCGGCGCGCGCGTCGATGCGCGCGAGGCCATCGGCGGCATCGCCGAGGAAGAGCGTCAGGGTGACGCGGCCCGCGTCCAGGTTCAGTCGGTGCAGCCCGGGCGCGAGCACCGGCCACTGCGCGCGCAGCTCGGCCGCAAAGGTGGCGAGCTCGGGCCAGGCGGCGTGGATGCGGGCGAGATCCTCGCGGCAGAAGGGGTGCAGCTCGCAGGAGACGAAGTGCAGGCGGGCGCTGCGGCAGGCATCCTCGCGCCACGCCGCCCAGGTGGCAAGGAAGTTCAGTCCGGCGCCGAAGCCGGTCTCGACGATGGTGAAGCGCTCACGCCCCTGCCAGCGCTGCGGCAGGCCGTTGCCCGCAATGAAGACCGCGTGCGCCTGGCCGAGCGCATTGTCGCGCGAGTGGTAGACGTCGCCGAAGGCGCCCGAGTACAGCACGCCCTCGGGCGTGCGCTCGAGGCGGGCGGGATGGATCGGCATGGCGAGGGCAAGCACAGGGCGCCGGCGCGGAGCGTGGGGACGCTCCGCGCGGCGGACGCCGGGATCAGAGCTCGGGTTCCGGGATGACCAGGCCCGCAGCGGCCTCGGGACGCATCTGCGGGAACAGGATCACGTCGCGGATCGCCGGCGCGTCGGTGAGCAGCATCACCAGGCGGTCGATGCCGATGCCGCAGCCGCCGGTCGGGGGCAGGCCGTATTCGAGCGCGCGGATGTAGTCGGCGTCGTAATACATGGCCTCTTCGTCGCCGGCCTCCTTGGCCTCGACCTGGGCGCGGAAGCGCGCGGCCTGGTCCTCGGGGTCGTTGAGCTCGGAGAAGCCGTTGGCGATCTCGCGGCCGACGATGAAGAGCTCGAAGCGCTCGGTGATCTCGGGGTCGGTGTCCGAGGCGCGCGCCAGCGGCGAGACCTCGACCGGGTAGTCGATGATGAAGGTCGGCTCCCACAGCTCGGCCTCGGCGCAGGCTTCGAAGAGCTGCAGCTGCAGGCTGCCCAGGCCGCCCGGCTTGACCTTCTCGCCGAAGGCGACGATCTTTTCCTTCAGCCACGCGGCGTCGGCCAGTTGTTCCGCGGTGAAGCCCGGGTGGTACTTGCGGATCGCCTGCACGATGGTGAGGCGGTGGAAGGGCTTCGACAGGTCGAGCTCGCGGCCCTGATAGACGAAGGATTCGGTGCCCAGCGCCTCGCGCGCGGCGTGGCGGATCAGGCCCTCGGTGAAGTCCATCAGCGTCTTGTAGTTCGCGTACGCCTCGTAGAACTCCATCATGGTGAATTCGGGGTTGTGGCGCGGGCTGAGACCTTCGTTGCGGAAGTTGCGGTTGACCTCGAAGACCTTCTCCAGGCCGCCCACCACCAGGCGCTTGAGGTAGAGCTCGGGCGCGATGCGCAGGAAGAGCTCCATGTCGAGCGCATTGTGGTGGGTGGTGAAGGGCTTGGCCGCGGCACCGCCCGGGATGGGGTGCATCATCGGCGTCTCGACCTCGAGGAAGCCGTGGCCGGTCATGTAGTTGCGGATCGACTGCACCATGCGGCTGCGCGCCACGAAGGTGAAGCGCGACTGCTCGTTCATGATCAGGTCGACATAGCGCTGGCGGTACTTCTGCTCGACGTCGGTGAGGCCGTGGAACTTGTCGGGCAGCGGGCGCAGGCTCTTGGTGAGGAGGCGGATCTCCGCGGCCTTGACGGTGAGTTCGCCGGTCTTGGTCTTGAACACCGTGCCCACGCAGCCGACGATGTCGCCGATGTCCCAGGTCTTGAACTGGGCATAGACGTCCTCGCCCACGCCGTCGCGCTGCACGTAGAGCTGGATGCGGCCGGAGAGGTCCTGGATGGTGACGAAGCTCGCCTTGCCCATGATGCGCTTCAACATGATGCGGCCGGCCACCCTGACCTCGACCGGCGTCGCTTCCAGCGCCTCGGCGTCCTTGTCGCCGTAGAGCTCGTCGAGCTTGCCGGCGGTGTTCTCGCGCGAGAAATCGTTGGGGAAGGCACCGCCGCTCGCGCGCCAGGCGGCGAGTTTCTCGCGGCGCTCGGCGATGAGGTGGTTTTCGTCCTGGGGCTGGGGCGTGGTCTGCGTCTGGTCGGACATGATCTGGGTGTCGAAGCTCTGAAAGGGGATGCGCCGCAGCGGGCCGCGTGCGAAAGGCGTGATTGTGGCAGGGCCGGCAAGGCGGGGCAATTGCGCAACGCGCCCCGGACCCACGGAATCTTCTGGAGATGTCCGCGAATCCGCGGTCCCGCCCCAGGATCGTCCCCGTTTCGAGAGTCTCCGGCAGGCGCGACGCAAGTCGCGATCGGCTGCGGCGGCGTCCATCCGCAGCATGAGTCGGTGATCTCCCGGGCCCGATCCTAAAGTCCCCATTGCGGGGACCGATAAGACAGAGGTCGATTCAACCTCCCCGCGGAACCCCCATGAGTACCTTCCGGCAAATGTACGAAGGCATCGAGAAGACCTTCTGGAACTCGCTGACCAAGAAACTCTTCAGCTTCCTGCTGTTGTTGGCGATCAACCTGGGCTATCTCGTCATCTGGCAGGACCGGCGCGAGGCCGTGGAGAAGGCGCTTGCCAAGGGTACGGTGGCGCCGGAGGTCCTCTCGTCGGTGGTCGCGACCTTCGACGCCGGCCTCTACGCGATGCTTGCGCTCTCGGCCTTGGCGCTGGCGATGCTGCTCGGCCAGATCCTCTATCTGCGCCACCTGGTCGTGCGCCCGATCCGCGTCATCACCGCCATCTTCGACGAGATCGCGCGCGGCGAGGGCGACTTCTCCCGCGACCTCCCGCTCACCACGCACGACGAGCTGCGCGAGCTCGCGGCGAGCTACAACCGTTTCGCCGGCAAGATGCGCGAGATCATCGGCAAGGTGCGCTCGATGAGCGTCAACATCGCACGCGAGGCGGTGCAGGTGAAGCTGGGCGTGGAGAACTCCGCGCGCGATGCGCAGCGCCAGGGCGACATGACCGACACCGTTTTCGAGGCCAGCACGCGCTCGACCGAGGCGATCGGCGAGGTGTCGGTGAGCGCACGCGCGATCGACGCCTCGACCCTGCGCAACCTCGAGATCGCGCGCGAGTCGCTCGGCGAGGTGCAGAACGTCGCCGCCAAGATCCTCGCGGTGAGCGAGAAGCTGCAGCGCTTCAACCACACGGTGGACGAGCTCTCGCAGCGCTCGGAGAGCGTCAAGGAGATCGCCGCGCTGATTCGCGAGATCGCCGACCAGACCAACCTGCTCGCGCTCAATGCTGCGATCGAGGCTGCACGCGCAGGCGAGGCCGGGCGCGGCTTCGCGGTCGTCGCCGACGAGGTGCGCAAGCTCGCCGAGCGGGTCAACAAGGCCACCCAGGAGATCGTCGGCAACATCAACGGCATGCTCGAGCTGGTGGGCGACACGCGCGCCGAGAACGACGTGATCAACGACGACGTCGAGCAGACGCGCGACGTGGTGACGCGCTCGGCCACGCAGTTCGAGCACATGGTGGGCGAGTTCGAGCGCACCGGCGGGCAGCTCTCGCAGATCGCCGCCGGCATGGCCTCGCTGACCGAGACCAACGCCCATGTGCACGCCAACGTCACCGACATCCACCGTCTGTCCGCCGAGGTGGCCGGGCGCATGGAGAACTGCGAGCAGCGCACCCTCGCGCTCACCAAGTCGACCGAGGCGGTGCAGGAGCTGGTGTCGCGCTTCAAGATCGGCACCGGGGTCTTCGACCTGCTGGTCAACGAAACGCGCGGTTTCCGTGACGGCGTCCAGGCTGAACTCGAGCAGATGGCGGCTGCGAGGGTGGACGTCTTCGATCGCACCTACCGCCCCGTGCCGGGCAGCAACCCGCCCAAGTTCCGCGTGGCCTGGGGCGAGGAATTCACCCGCCGCTGCCAGCGCCTCCTCGACGAGAGCCTGGAACGCGCGCGCGGCGCGGTGTTCGCGGTTGCGGTCAATACCGACGGTTACCTCTCCGCGCACAACAGCCGCTACTCGCAGCCGCTGACCGGCGATCCCGCCAAGGATCTGGTCGGCAACCGCACCTGCCGCAAGTTCGAGAACCCCGCCGAGCTGCGCGCCGCGCGCAACACCGAGCCGATGCTGCTGCAGACCTACCTGCGCGACACCGGCGAGGTGCTGTGCGACCTCGCCATGCCGATCGTGATCGGCGGGCGCCACTGGGGCAACGTGCGCGTCGGCATGCCGGCCGAGGCCCTGCTGGAGCGCTGAACGAGCGCCGTGTTCGCGCCTGGCGGCGCTCCTGCGTGAAACAGCGCCCCCTGCAGGAGCGGCGCAAGCCGCGAACGCGGCCGCAGGGTGCTCGACGGCCTTGTCCTTCAATCCACCGCGCGCTGCAGCACCCCGATCGGCGGCGCCCAGTCGGTGCCGGGCTGCTTCTTGCGCGTGACCAGCGTGAGCTGGGCGGGCGCGAAGACGTTGGCGTTGTGGGTCACCGGCGTGGTGATCAGATACTGCGCGCGGGTGGCGCGCAGGAAGGTGCCGACGCGGTCGATGTTGGCGACGTCCAGATGTGCGAAGGGCTCGTCGATGAAGACGAAGCCGCCGGGGCGGGACTCGTCCATCAGCAGGCCGATCAGCAGGATCAGCGACTTCATGACCTGCTGGCCGCCCGAGGCCTCGCCGTCGTTGAGGCCCACCGCGCCCTTGCGGTCGAAGTCGAAGCGCACCTCGAGCCCGGCCTGGGCGAGCGAGAGGTCATCGTTCTCCAGGTGCGGGGTGGGGCAGTCGACGCTGACGTTGGCGAGCTCGCCGAGCGCCTTCAGGTTCTTCGCGTACTGGCGCACGGTGGCGCGCAGCTTGGCGATGTAGGCGGCGCGGGCGTTGTCGGAGTGCAGCCGCGCGGTGGTGCAGTAGCCCTGGCGGTTGAGGTAGTCGCGCTCGCGCAGGGCGACGTCGGCGCCGAGACGGTCGCGCACCACCAGCACGGCGGGGTCGGTGATCCACTCGCCCTCGTCGAGGTGGCGGCGCAGGCGGTCGAGCTGCAGGCGGGCGCCGCGGGCGTCGCCGTATCTTTCGGCGAGCAGGGCCAGCTCGCCGGCGTCCAGCCAGTGCGCCGGCATGCCGCGCCGCC
>NZ_AMXD01000180.1 GCF_000310185.1 Thauera aminoaromatica S2
CGGAGCAGGCCGGGCGGCTGCGCCAGTGGCGCGAGGGCCTGGCCGGGATCGGCCTGGGCGAGGCGGCGGCGCTGGCGGACGCGGGCGCCGCGTGCGGCTGGCTGGAACGGGGAGACGAGGCCCGATGAACGACATCCTGCGCGTGGCCGTGGTCGGCCACACCAACACCGGCAAGACCTCGCTGTTGCGCACGCTCGCGCGCGACGTGGGCTTCGGCGAGGTCTCCGATTCCGCCGGCACCACCCGCCACGTCGAGGGCCTGCGCCTGATGGCCGACGGCGTGCCGGCGGCGGAGCTCTTCGACACCCCGGGCATGGAGGACGCGATCGCGCTGCTCGAGTTCATCGACGATCTGGTCGACCCCGGCGAGCGTGTCGACGGCCCCGAGCGCGTGGCGCGCTTCCTCGCCCGCGACGAGGCCGCCGGCCGCTTCGAGCAGGAGGCCAAGGTGCTGCGCCAGATGCTGGCGAGCGACGCTGCGCTCTATGTGGTGGATGCGCGCGATCCGGTGCTGCCCAAGCACCGTGACGAACTCGAGCTGCTCGCCGCGTGCGCGCGACCGCTGCTGCCGGTACTCAACTTCATCGCCGATCCGGTGGCGCGGGCGGACGACTGGCGCGGCGCGCTCGCCCGCCTCGGTCTGCACGCGGTGGTCAGCTTCGACACCGTGGCGCCGCCGCTCGACGGCGAGCGCGAACTCTTCGACACCCTGGCGACGCTGATCCACAGCCACCGCGGCCGCCTGCAGGCCCTGATCGAGGCGCGTGCGCGCGAGGCCGCGGCGCGTCGCGAAGCCGCCCGCCGCCTGGTCGCCGAGCTGCTGGTCGAGCTCGCCGCGCGCCGTGACCGCCTCGCCGATTCCGAGGACGACGAGGCTGCGCTGCAGCGCGCGGTCGAGCGCCTGCGCGCGGACGTGCGCAGTCGCGAGCAGGCCTGCGTGGACGCGCTGCTGCGCCTGTACCGCTTCCGCGCCGACGACGCGCGCATGGCCGAGTTGCCGCTCGCCGACGGGCGCTGGGACGACGACCTCTTCAACCCCGAGACCCTGCGCCAGATGGGCGTGCGCCTCGGCACCGGCGCCGCCGCGGGCGCGGCAGCCGGCGTCGGCATCGACCTGATGACCGGCGGCCTCACGCTGGGCGCCGCCGCCGCCCTCGGCGCCATCGCTGGCGGCCTGTGGCAGACCTTCGGTCACTACGGAGAGCGCCTCGCCGCCAAGCTGCGCGGCCACCGCGAGCTCACCGTGGACGACGCCATCCTGCGCATCGTCGCGCTGCGCCAGCGCAGCCTGCTGGTCGCGCTGGACGGGCGCGGCCACGCCGCGGTGAAGCCCATCGAGCTCGATGCCGGGCGCGCAGGCATGCCGATGATCGCCGACCCGGTGAGCGTGCGCTGGCGCAAGGATGCATTGCCCGAGGCGATCGGCCGCGCCCGCGCCCACCCCGAGTGGGCGGAGGCGGACGGCGGCCACAAGGACGAGGCGATCGCGGAGCTCGCGCGCGCGCTCGCCTGAGCGACGCCCGTCGAGGACGCGTGCGGCCTGCCGGCTGGAGCGCCCGGATTCCTGCGTCGCACGCCTCCGGGCGCGTGGCGCGGCGGCGAAGCCCCGCGACCGCGATGCGGTCGGGCGCGCTGCGTCAGCCCGTGCCGTCCTGGTAGCTCGACGGCGACACGCCGGCGCTGGCGAGGAATTCGCGCAGGTCCTTCACCGCCTGCTTGCCGAAGTCGCTGCCGTGGTGCGGGTGGTGCAGGTAGAACTCGCGCCGGTTCAGCACGACGCGGAAGCGCGCGCCGTGGCCGCTTTCGACCTCGGCGCCGAGGTGGCTCAGCAGCGACTCGACCTCGCGCCAGTGCAGGTTGCCGGCCGGCGGATCGCGGAAGATCGCTTCCAGGGTGTGGCGATGCTTGTTGCTCATGGCGGACTCCGGGCGAAGCGGGAATCCCCTCATGCTAGCGCAGCGAGCCTCCGGCGCGGCAACTGCGTCGCAGTCCTCCGAGCGCCAGCACCGCCAGGGCCAGCAGCGCGAGCGAGGACGGTTCCGGCACGGGAGTGAAATTGGTGGTGATCGGGGTCATGCGACCGGTAAACCGGCCATTCCCGGTGAAACCGATCTCGGTCACGAAAGCCTGCACATCGGTCGGATCCAGTCCTGCCGACGGCTCGATGCCGAGCACGCGGAACCGATCCACGCCGCCGCCCGTGAAGTCGAAGCGCTCTCCTGCGTCCAGAAAGGTTTCGAACACGAAGTCGGCGAGGTTCAGGTCGTAAAGCCAGAGTTCGAAGATTCCGTCACCGACGTTCGGCAGGGTGACGCTTGCGAACAGTGGATCCCCGCTGCCGATCTGATAGTCATAGCCGACCGCGACCACCGGATCGATCAGGATGGTCTCGCCGGCCCTCACCTCGATGTCGAAGTTGAAGTTTCCCGCACTGTCCACGCTCGGCAGGTAGATCGTCCTGTCGCCGGCGTCGTCCGTGAGCGGGGTGAACTCGAAGAAGGTGCGTGCGCGGCCCTTGATCAGGCCGGGTTCGGCGGATTCGAGGATCACCGCCACTTCGTACTTGCTCCCCTGCTCCAGGCCGCTCGGCAGCCCGGGAAGCCCGCCGTTGCTGAAGGCCTGATCCAGGGTGTAGCCGTTGCTGCCCAGCGGCAGGACGGCCTCGTGCACGAGCGTCGCCGCGGTGATGCGCCCGGGCTCCTCGGCGTCGATGCGCCGAAGCTGGATACGGATGTTGGTGATCGGCGCGGTGGTGTGCGGGACGGTCCACGACAGGGTGGGGGCGAGGCCGCCGCCGGTGATCGCGACATCTTGCAGGAAGGGCAGGTTGACGCTGCTGTCGTAGTCCGGGGCTGTGACCCACTTCGTGGTTTCGCCGCCGGGGGCGGACGGGTTCTCGATTCGCAACGCGAACGGGGTCGCGTCCCAGGCGGCGAGCTGCCCCTGTACGAAGGGATTGGCGAGATTGAAGGTCGTCGTGTAGTCGTTCTTGCCGCCGCCGCCGCCGGATTGGAGGCCGACGAACTGCAGGCGGGTATCGAGCCCAGGAGTGGAGGGGTGCGTGACGAAGATCGCGGTCTCGCCGCCGTTCGAGCTCTGATCGTAGAAGTCCGTATCCGGCGAGGGGGTCACCCTTGCGCTCACGCGCAGGCGGTCCGTACCCGCACCGGCAAAGAAGCGGCCAGCGCCGAGCCGGTCGTTGAATACCTGGACCATGTCGACACCGATGTCGAAGGGTTGCGAGGCGATGGCTGCTGCGTGGCTGCTGGAGACGGTCGCCGCGGCGGCGAGGGCGAGCAGAAATCGATAGGCTCTTGGGGCGGACATTCGTGATCTCCCGAGCTGGATGTCATCGAGGAATGCGAGGGATGTCGGTGCGTGGGCTGCAATCGAGCGCATATTCAATATAGAACGTGTTCATGAATGCTCAACGAGTTTCTGATGCACCTCGAATACCTTCGCCCGTCGACGGCGCGGCGCGGGCGTCGGTCCCCGCAGATGGACTTCGAGGCGGCCGATCGCGGTCAAGGAACGTGACGGGATGTCGTTAGGTGTACCGGTCAGTCACCTTTGCGAGGCCTTAGACATGAAAGTCACCGCGTCCAGTGTCGAGCTCCAGTCCTCGCACCGTTTCGCCCAGTCGCTGGAGACCCGTGAGCGCCTCGAAGTCTGGCGAGGCACGCGCGATTCCGGCTCCGCAGCGGAGAGCACGCAGCCCCCGGTGGTGGCGCTCTCCGCCGCGGGCCAGAACGCCCTGGCGGCCGAGAGCGCGACTGCGGCGGTGGACGCGGTCGCCGAGGAGGCAGTCGAAGACGATCCGCGCCTCGCCATGCTGATCCGCATGATCGAGTTCCTCACCGGCGAGCCGGTGCGGCGCTTCAGCATGCGCGACCTGCAGTCTGCCGACGCCGCCGAGTCTGGCTATGAGACCGGAGCAAACCCGGGTACGAGCGGCCAGGCTGGCGCACGGCGCGCCGGCTTCGGGCTCGAATACGACTTCAGCAGCCGCTTCAGCGAGACCGAGACGATTGCCTTCGGTGCCGCCGGCGTGGTGCGCACCGCGGACGGTGCCGAGATCCGTTTCGAGCTCGGCTTCGAGATGTCGCGCAGCTACACCGAGTCGGTGGCGGTCAGTGTGCGCGCCGGCGACCAGCGCCTGAAGGATCCACTGGTGCTCGACTTCGGCGGCCCCGCGGCGGCGCTCTCGGAGGTGCGCTTCGACTTCGATCTGGATAGCGACGGCACCAGGGAGAAGCTTCCGCTGGTGAGCGGCAGCGGCTTCCTCGCCTTCGACCGTAACGCCAATGGCCGCATCGACGATGGCCGCGAGCTCTTCGGACCCGCCAGCGGCGACGGCTTTTCCGAACTCGCCCGCCTCGACGACGATGCCAACGGCTGGATCGACGAGGCCGATGCCGCCTGGTCGCAGTTGCGCGTGTGGCGGCCGGATGCGGCGGGCAAGGGCAGCGTGCGGTCGCTGAGCGAGGCGGGCGTCGGCGCCCTCCACCTCGGCCGCGTGGCGACACCGTTCAGCCTGAAGGGCGCTGCGAACGACACCCAGGGCGTGATGCGCGCGAGCGGCGTCTACCTGCGCGAGGACGGTGGGGTCGGCACGCTGAGCCAGGTCGACCTGAAGGTCTGAGCACGCAGCGGCGCGGCATCCTGCGTCGCAGCCCGACGGCCGCTCGCGACTCGCGTCGTTCCTGCAGCGCGGCTCCAGGAACGTGGTGTTTTTCGCAGGAGCGACGCGAGTCGCGATGGCGGCGGTTGGGTAGCGCTACGTTTCCCGGAGACCCGCCGCGTTCGGGGGGCGGCGCCTCAGCCCGCTTCCGCGACCGGCGCGAGCGCGGCCGCCGCACGCTCCGACGCCACCAGGATCAACTTCATCGTCGCCCGCGTGGCGCCGACGAAAAGCTTGCGCATGGTGAGCTCGTCCATTCGCCCGCCCGTCGTCTCGAAGTCGATCTCGGTAAACAGGATGCAGGGCGCCGACTGGCCCTTGAAGCGATACACCGAATCGATCAGCAGTTCGCCCTGCGAGTGCTCCGGCTCGCCGAGCAGGTCGTAGCGGCCGGTGAAGGCGCGCAGGCGGTGGGGGCCGAGGTGGTCGAGCGGGGTGAAGCGCGAATGCTCGCGGCCGCGGAAGGTCAGCAGCACGATCGCGTCGCGGCGGAAGCCCAGGCCGAGGGCGCGCGTGATCGCGCGTTTGGTGGCATCCATCAGCCCGGCTTCGTCGCGCCAGGCGAAGATCTCCGGTTCGCTGTCGGTCACCGGGCTGCCGGCGCGCACCGGGGCGGGCAGTGGCAGGCGGGCGTTGAGGAGTGCGAGCACGTCGGCCGGGGTGCGGTAGTTGGTGTCGGCGCTCAGCCCCACCCAGCCGGGCAGCGCCACCGGCGGACGGTCGTAGAGGTTCTGCAGCGGGTCTTCCAGCCACCAGGCGCGCCCCGCCGGCTTCAGCAGCGCGAGCAGGGCATCGCGCCAGGGCTCGGTGAAGTCCTGGCCCTCGTCGATGATGAGCTCGTCGAACTGCCAGGCGGGATCGGGCTGCTCGCGCACCAGGGTGGCGAAGTCCGCCTCCATGCGGCGGAAGGCGCCGGGCGCGCCGAAGGCCGGCTTGCGGCCGGCGTCGCGCACGCGGCGGTCGCAGAGCTGGTGGTAGGTGGCGATCTCGCCGCCGGCAGGCGCGATACGCGCGAAGTGGTCGGCGAGCGGACGGTTGTAGCACACGTAGAGCGGGCGCCGGCCGGCGGCGAGCGCGTCGGTGTAGGCGGCGAGCGCGAGCTGGGTCTTGCCGCTGCCGGCGGTGGCGGTCACGCGCAGGCGGTGCGGCTCGACCACGATGCGGCGCGCCCACTCGGTGAGCCCGCCCGACAGCCGGGTGGTGAGGTCTTCGACCTGGCCGATGTGCGACTGCACGTCCGGCACCAGCTCGAGCAGGTCGGCGAAGAAGCGGTGGAGGGCCTGGCGGTGCGCGGCGTCGAGCGCCGGGTCGCCCTCCTGCGGCCGCGTCAGCGCGGCGACGATCGCGGGGAGCTGGTCGCGCCGGCCGGCGTCGACGATGCGCTCGGGGTCGAGTCCGGCGGTGCCGGGCTGGCGCACGCAGTGGTCGGGGCAGTGCAGCAGCACGTCGAGCACGGGCTCGGTGCCGTCGAGCAGCGGGCGCAGGCGGGCGCGCAGGGCGTCGGCGTTGCGCGCGAGCTCGACGCTGAGCTGCGCCGCGCGGCGCCTGCCGGGGCGCAGCAGGCC
>NZ_AMXD01000181.1 GCF_000310185.1 Thauera aminoaromatica S2
AGGCCCGCCGCCGACGGCGCCCAGCCGGTGCGCATCGTGCCGGCGGCCGAGCGCGTCGCGGCGCGCCGCGCCGACCGCGCGCGCACGGTGATCCGCCTGCCCGCGTACGAGGAGGTCAAGGACGATCCGGTGCTGTACGCCCACGCCTCGCGCGTGTTCCACCTCGAGTCCAATCCGGGCAATGCGCGCGCGCTGGTGCAGTGCCATGGCGAGGGCCCGGGCGCGCGCGACGTGTGGATCAACCCGCCGCCGGTGCCGCTCACCACCCCCGAGATGGACTTCGTCTACGACCGGCCCTTCGCGCGTGCGCCGCACCCGAGCTACGGCGGCGCGCGCATCCCGGCGTGGGACATGATCAAGTTCTCGATCAACATCATGCGTGGTTGCTTCGGCGGCTGCACCTTCTGCTCGATCACCGAGCACGAGGGCCGCATCATCCAGAGCCGTTCGCACGAATCCATCATTCACGAGATCGAGGAGATCCGCGACAAGTCGCCCGACTTCAAGGGCCACATCACCGACCTCGGCGGGCCCACCGCCAACATGTACCGCATGGCGTGCAAGAGCAAGGCGATCGAGGAGAACTGCCGGCGGCTCTCGTGCGTGTATCCGGGCATCTGCGAGAACCTCGACACCGACCATTCCTCGCTCGTCGAGCTCTACCGCAAGGCGCGCGCGGTGCCAGGGATCAAGCGCATCACCATCGGCTCGGGCCTGCGCTACGACCTCGCGGTGCGCTCGCCGGAATACGTGAAGGAGCTCGTCACCCACCACGTCAGCGGCCTGCTCAAGATCGCGCCCGAGCACACCGAGGAGAACACGCTCTCCAAGATGATGAAGCCGGGCATCGGCGCCTACGAGGAGTTCGCGCGCATGTTCGAGAAGTACTCGAAGCTCGCGGGCAAGAAGCAGCACCTGGTGCCGTACTTCATCGCCGCCCATCCGGGCACCACCGACGAGGACATGCTCAACCTGGCGCTGTGGCTCAAGGCGCACGACTTCCGCCTCGACCAGGTGCAGACCTTCCTGCCCACGCCGATGGCGCTGGCGACCACGATGTACCACTCGCGCAAGAACCCGCTGAAGAAGGTGTCGGCGGATTCCGAGGTGGTGGAGACCGCGCGCGCCGGCCGCATCCGCAAGCTGCACAAGGCCTTCCTGCGCTGGCACGACCCGGAGAACTGGCCGCTGCTGCGCGAGGCGCTGATCGAGATGGGCCGCGCCGAGCTGATCGGCAACGGTCCGCACTGCCTGGTGCCGCGCCAGCAGCCGGCACGGCTGGTGGCGGCGAAGGCCGGGGGCGGGCGCAAGCCGGGTGGCTGCGCGAAATCGCGGGCGAGGCGCGGGGCCTAGGAGGCGTTCAGCGTCTCGAGCCGGTTGCGTCCGCCGGCCTTGGCGCGGTACATCGCCTCGTCGGCCCGCCGCAGCAGTTCTTCGGCGCGCTGCTCGCCGCCGTCGAAGCAGGCGATGCCGATGCTGGGCGTGCTGTGATGACGCACTGCCCCGATTGCGTATGGCTCGTTGAGTGCGGCGAGGATGTTGCCGGCGATCAGGGCTGCCTTTTCGCCAGCCTCGGCTGCGGCGTCGCCCAGATCCTCCAGCATCACCACGAACTCGTCTCCACCGAGGCGCGCCACGGTGTCGCCCTCGCGCACCACCTGGCGCAGGCGCGCCGCGATCTCGCACAGCAGCTGGTCGCCGGCCTCGTGGCCGTAGGTGTCGTTTACGCGCTTGAAGTGGTCGATATCGATGAACAGCAGCGCCCCGTGGCGGCCGTGGCGGCGCGCGTTGGCCAGGCCCTGGCGCAGGCGGTCGAGCAGGAAACGGCGGTTGGGGAGCTGGGTCAGCGTGTCGACGAAGGCGAGATTGCGGATCGCTTCCTCGGCGGCCTTGCGTTCGGTGATGTCGATGATCACCCCGTCGAGCCGGAGCGGTTCATCATCGGCGTCGACCGCCACGCGGCCGCGCTCGCTGACCCAATGGACGCGCCGGTCGCGCCCGCGCATGCGGTATTCCACGTCGTAGTTGGTGTGACTGATGCGTGCGCTCTCGATCGCGGCGACGATCGTGGGGACGTCCTCATGCAGGATGAAGTCTCCGAACGACAATCGACCGGACATGAAATCCTCGGGTGTCGCCCCGGTGAGCGCGGTGATCCCGCGGCTGATGTGCATGACCCTCCAGGGCGGTTCGATCTGGCAGCGGAAGACGACGCCGGGCACGTTCTCGACCAGGGTGCGGAACTCGTCGCGGCTGTGCGCCAGGTGCGACGCGGCGGCACGCATGCGGCGGCGGTGGCGGGCGTTGCTGTGCATCACCGCGAACAGCATCAGGCTGAGAGCGCTGCCACCGTAGAGGATCAGGGCGGGCTCCGCGCTCGCGTGGTCGGCCTCGAAGGCCGGCGTGCTGCTGAAGCGGACCACCCATTCGCGCCCTGCGACCTCGACCGCGTGGGTGACGACGTAGTGCGCGGCGGCATTGCGCTCGGCCGAGGCGTAGAGCAGGGTCTGCGGCGATTCGTGCAGGTCGTGCAGTTCGATGTCGGCGTCGCGCAGGTCGTCGCGGAAGATGGCCTGCATCATGTCGTACGCGCGGAACGGCGCGTAGACGTAGCCCAGCAAGGCGGCGCGGCGCTGCTCCACGCTCGCGACCGGCATGGCCTTCGCGTACACGGGCAGGTAGATCAGGAAGCCGGGCTGCACCTCGGTGCCGAACTCCTGAACCAGGGTGACCCTGCCGCTGAGCGCGGCCGTTCCCGTGTCGCGCGCGCGTTCCATGGCCTCGCGGCGCACCGGCTCGGAATACATGTCGTAGCCGAAGGCGCGCCGGTTGCGCCCGTCGAAGGGCTCCAGGTAGACGATGCTGCTGTAGCGGTCGCGATACCCGGGCGGATGTACCGTGTAGTCGGGGAAGCCTTCGGCGCGCACCGCCGCGACGTGGGCCTCCAGCTGCGCCGGGAGCAGCATGACGGTGAAGCCGGTGCCCTGGATACCTGGCAGCGAGCGCTCGAGGTGGAGGGCTGCGACATAGGCCGCCCACTCGGACCGGCCGACGTCGTCGCTCGCGGCGAACAGCGCGGCGCCGCCATGCAACACCTGCTCGTAGGCCTGCACGCGCGAGAGCAGGTTGTCGCGGGCCAGCGTGGCGTGTGTGGCGAAGCGGTCGCGCGTCCGCTCCTCGAGATGGGCGTCGACGTATCTCCACAGCACCGCCGTCAGGAGCAGGCCCAGGATGAGCGCGAGCCAGGCGGCCGTGCTGCGGTCGAGCATGGCGGCGGCGCGAACTTGCGCGGATCCTGCGTCCTGCGTCATGGGCGGGAGGGGTGAGGGGGTGGCCTGTTCGCGAGTGTTCCACGAATCGTGCGGAGCGGCCAGCCCGCAGGTGGGACCGCCGCCGCGGCCGGGCTTACATCCGCATGCGTTTCGAGGTCGCGCGCGCGACCGCCAGCGGGCACAATGCCGCCCTTGTCCTTCCCGGCCATCGTCGACAGCAAGCAATGCCATACGAAATCCTCGTCGGCCTGCGCTACACCCGCTCGCGCAAGCGCGCCCAGGGGCGCAACCGCTTCATCTCCTTCATCTCCCTGGTATCGATGTTCGGCATCGCGCTGGGCGTCGCGGCGCTGATCGTGGTGCTTTCGGTGATGAACGGCTTCCAGGAGGAGTTGCGCACCCGCATCCTCGGTGTCGCCTCGCACGTGCAGGTGCAGAGCCCGGAGGGCGGGCTCATGGCCTGGCAGCAGGTCGCCGACGAGTCGCTGCGCAACCCCTCGGTGCGCGCCGCGGCGCCCTACGTGCAGGAGCAGGGCATGCTCTCCTTCGACGAGGGCGTGCGCGGAACGCTGGTGCGCGGGGTGATCCCGTCCGCGGAGGAAAAGGTCGCCGATTTCGGCCGCTACATGCAGGCCGGCAGCTTCGATGCACTGCAGGCGGGCCGCTTCGGCATCGTGCTCGGACGCGACCTCGCCGCCGCGCTGCGCGTGCGCCTGGGCGAGAAGGTCACGCTGATCGCGCCGCAGGGCCTGGTGACGCCGGCGGCGGTGCTGCCGCGCGTCAAGCAGTTCGAGGTGGTGGGCATCTTCGAGGCCGGCATGTACGAGTACGACTCCAGCCTCGCGCTCGTGCACATCGCCGACGCCCAGGCGCTGTACCGGCTGGGCGACGCGGTGAGCGGCGTGCGCCTGAAGCTCGACGACCTCTTCGCAGCGCCGCGGGTGGCGCGCGAGCTGGCGATGACGATCAGCGAGCCGGGTTTGGTCGTCGCCGACTGGACGCGCAGCCACGCCAACTTCTTCCGCGCGGTCGCGCTCGAGAAGACCATGATGACGCTGATCCTCTTCCTGATCGTGGCGGTCGCGGCCTTCAACATCGTCTCCACGCTGGTGATGGCGGTGCAGGAGAAGTACGCCGACATCGCCATCCTGCGCACGCTGGGCGCAAGCCCGGCCTCGATCATGGCGATCTTCGTGCTGCAGGGCTCGGTGATCGGCCTGGTGGGCCTGGCCGCGGGCGTGGCCGGCGGGCTGGCGATCGCGCACAACCTCGACGTGGTGATCCCCGCGCTCGAGACGCTCACCGGGGCGACGCTGTGGAACAAGGAAATCTATTACATCAACGAGCTGCCTTCGAAGGTCCTGGGCTCGGACGTGAGCACCATCGTCACCGTTTCCTTCGTGCTGACCCTGGTGGCCGCGCTCTACCCGAGCTGGCGCGCCTCGAAGGTGAATCCTGCGGAGGCGCTGCGCTATGAATGAAACCCTGGATACCGGCGCGCAACCCGTGGTCGTCGCCTGCACCGGGCTGTCCAAACAGTTTCGCGAGGGCGCGGAGGCGGTGCGCGTGCTCGACGGCGTCGAGCTCGAGGTGCGGCGTGGCGAGCGCGTCGCGATCGTGGGCTCGTCCGGCTCGGGCAAGAGCACCCTGATGCACCTGCTCGGCGGACTCGACGTGCCCAGCGCGGGCAGGGTGCGGCTGATGGGGCAGGACTTCTCGACCATGTCGGAGGCCGCGCGCGGACGCCTGCGCAACGCCTCGCTCGGCTTCGTGTATCAGTTCCATCACCTGCTGCCGGAGTTCTCTGCGCTCGAGAACGTCGCGATGCCGCTCTACATCCGCCGCGTCGCGCGTGCCGAGGCGGACGAGCGTGCCGCGCAGATGCTGCGCGAGGTCGGCCTCGGCCATCGCCTCGACCACGCTCCGGGCGAGCTCTCCGGCGGCGAACGCCAGCGCGCCGCGATCGCGCGCGCGCTCGTCACGCAGCCCGCCTGCGTGCTCGCAGACGAGCCCACCGGCAACCTCGACCGCCGCACAGCCGGTGCGGTGTTCGATCTCATGCTCTCGCTCAACGAGCGCCTGGCGACCAGCTTCGTCATCGTCACCCACGACGAGACCCTGGCCGCGCGCGCGCAACGCACGCTCCGCCTGGTGGACGGCCGGCTCGGCGCTTGAGGAAGAAATCCCGCGGCAACGCCCCGGGATGGGTCAAGTTCTACCGGAAACGACCGTATACAGGCTCGAAGACCATCCTGTCCGGCCCCGCGCCGGGAATCGAGCCATGAAAATCCTCTTCCAGCCTGCCGTCCGCCTGCTCGACCGCCTGAGCTATCCGCTCAAGTTCGGGCTCATCATCCTCGTCTGTGCCGTCGCCTCGGTGATCCTGCTCGCGCAGATCTTCACCAGCCTGCGCGAAGAGATCCGCGTGACCGAACGCGAGATCGCCGGCCTGCAGCTGTTCGACGCGGGCTTCGGCGTGATCCTCAAGACGCAGCAGCACCGCGGCCTGTCCGCCGGTGTGCTGGGGGGCAGCAGCGAGCTGGCGCCCAAGCGCGAGGCGAAGGCGGCGGAGTTGCATGCCGCGCTCGGCGCACTCGACGCGGCCATCGACGGCGATGCCGGCTGGTCGGGCTTGCGCGCGGGCTGGCAGATGCAGCGGGCGGCGCTGGTACGCCTTGCCGACAGCGGGCTCTCCATGGCAGGCGCGGAGAATTTCCGCCTGCACACCGAGACGATCGCCGGACTCATGCGCTGGCTCGGCGAGCTCGGTGACGCCTCCGGGCTGTCGCTCGACCCCGAGCCGGCGAGTTCCAACCTGCTCGCGCCGCTGCTCGGCGCGCTGCCGGAGCTCAGCGAGCGGCTCGGTCAACTGCGCGCTCGCGGCACGGCGCTGAGCGCCCGCCGCGAGCTTGCGCGCAGCGACGAGCACGCCCTGGTCGCGCTGCT
>NZ_AMXD01000182.1 GCF_000310185.1 Thauera aminoaromatica S2
CGGCGCACGAGCGCCAGGCGGTCGAGCTCGAGCGCGCTCGCGCGCCCGTCGCCATGGGCGAAGCGCACGCCCTCCAGGCTCAGCGTGCGCCAGCCCGAGGCGGCGATGTCCTCGCCGTCGGCCGGACGCGGCGCCGGCGCGGCGGACAACAGCGGCTCGGCCGCGGCGTAGTCGGCACGCTGGCGCGCGAGCGACTGGAAGTGCGCCGCGATCGCGGTGATCACCCCGCCGGCCTGCTGCGAGTACTCGTACACCATGAAGACCTTGCCGAGCGCGATCGTGCCGGCCGCCGCCGCAGCCCCGCCCGCGGCCGCGCCGAAGCCGAACACACCCGCGGCCTCGGCCGCATACACCCCGACCAGCACGCACCACAGCGCGCTCGCGAGCAGATCCACCGCGCACCACTTGGCCTCGTTGAGCACGATGCTCTTCTTCAGCGGCCCGAACACCGCCGCCAGGCGCTCGCCGATCAGCCGCGCCACGCCCTCGCCGCGGCGCAGCGCGAGCACCGACAGCACGTTGCCGAGCACATCGACCAGGGTCGCGGAGTAGGCGCGCTCGGCGCGGTTCTCCTCCACCGCCACGCGCATCATCACGCGGTCGAAGCGGGTGATGAGCAGGCCGATGAGGCCGTAGCCGACCAGGGCCACCGCACCCACCAGCGGCGAGATCAGCCACAGCGCCACGATCGGCCCCACCAGGCGCACGGTGTTCTGCAGGTAGATGAACTGGCTCTGCGCGAAGTCGTAGAGCGCGTGCGTGCTCTGCTGCATGCGGTGGGTGGTCTCGCCGGAGTGGTGGCGCTCGTGCCAGGCCAGCGGCGCGGCGAGCAGGCGCCCCACGAGCAGCGCCGACAGGCGCTCACGCACCTTGAGCGCCACGTTGCGTTCGAGAATGCGCCCCGGCCCGTGCAGCAGCCAGCTCGCGACGATGGCCGCGAACACCATGCCGAGCCAGCGCCCGGCCTCGCTCATGCCCTCCAGCCCGCCGGACTGGATGTGGTTGATCGCGTTGCCCGCCAGCCAGGGCACGGCGAGCTTGAAGAGCTGAGACGCGAGCAGCAGCAGGAAGGCGTAGAGAAGCAACTGGCGCGCGCCTGCGGCGTGCTCCCACAGCGCGCGGTAGAGCGCGCCGATGCCCACCAGCTGCTCGCCGGCGACCGCAGGCGGCTGCGGCGCGGGCGGGGGTTCGGCCGCGGCCGCGCTGGTTTCGAGGTCGGGCATCGCAGGCTCCGCGTCAGTGGGGTTCCGCCGCTGCGCGCGCGGGATCGGGGTTGGGATCGGATTCGGGATCGAATAGCGGGATCTGCGCCGGCCGCTCGCCGCCCTCGTCCTCGGCGAAGCGCACGCCGACGCCGAGCAGGCGCACCGGCAGCGCCTTGCGCGCATGCGCCTCGTCGAGCAGGCGCAGCCAGGTGGCCTGGTCGGGCGCGCTGGCGATGCACTCGGCGGTGGTGCGGCTGAAGTCGGAAAAGCGCACCTTGACGAAGGCCTTGTGCACCGGCGGGCGATCGCGCGCGCGCTCGAAGCGGCGGAGGAAGTCTTCCAGCAGCGCCAGCAAGCCCGCTCGGCAGGCGGCGAGGTCGTGCAGGTCGGGCGTGTAGGTGGTCTCGACCGAAAGCGACTTGCGCACGCGGTCGGGCTGCACCGGGCGCTCGTCGATGCCGCGGCACAGGCGGTGCAGGCTGGCGCCGAAGCTGCCGAACTCGCGTGTGAGCTCCGCCACGCTCCAGGCGCGCAGGTCGGCGCAGGTGTGCGCGCCCAGGCGGGCGAGCCTGGCCGCGGTGACCTTGCCGACGCCGAAGATCTTCTTCACCGGCAACGCGGCGACGAAGGCGTCGACGTCCTGCGGCCGCACCACGAACTGGCCGTCGGGCTTGTTCCAGTCGCTCGCCACCTTGGCGATGAACTTGTTGGGGGCGATGCCCGCCGACGCGGTGATGCCGACCTCGGCGCGGATGCGCGCGCGGATCTCCTGCGCCATCAGCGAGGCCGAGCCGCGGCAGCGCTCGACCCCGGTCACGTCGAGGTAGGCCTCGTCGAGCGAGAGCGGCTCCACCAGCGCCGTGTAGTCGTGGTAGATCGCCAGGATGCGGCGCGAGGCCTCGCGGTAGCGCTCGAAGTCGGGCGCCAGCAGGACGAGCTGCGGGCACAGCTGCAGCGCACGCGCGGTGGGCATCGCCGAATGCACGCCGAAGGCGCGCGCCTCGTAGTTGCAGGTTGCGATGACGCCGCGCGTCTCGGCGCGCCCGCCCACCGCGACCGGCCTGCCGCGCAGCGTGGGGTCGTCGCGCATCTCGACCGACGCGTAGAAGCAGTCGCAATCGCAGTGGATGATCTTGCGCATGCGCCCGCGCGCGTGAGGAGTCGGGAGTGAGGCGCCAGGGGCGGACGGACCCGCCGGGGGCAGGCCGAGCGAACGGCGCCCGCGCTCAGAACTCGGCGGCGCGCTTGACGCGGCGCTGGCGCACACCCTCGGCGAGGATGTCGAGCACGTCGATGCTGTCTTCCCAGCCGATGCAGGCGTCGGTGACGCTCTTGCCGTACTCGAGCTCCTTGCCCGGGACGAGGTCCTGGCGGCCTTCCTTGAGGTGCGACTCGACCATCACGCCCATGATGCGGTCGTCACCGGCGGCAAGCTGGGCGGCGACGTTCTTCGCCACCTCGATCTGCAGGCGGTGCTGCTTGCGGCTGTTGCCGTGGGAGAAGTCGACCATGACCTTGTTGCACACTCCGGCCGCGGCGAGCTCGCGGCTGGCGGCCTCGACGCTGTCGGCGTCGAAGTTGGGCTCCTTGCCGCCGCGCAGGATGGCGTGGCAATCCTCGTTGCCGCGGGTCGACACGATCGCCGAGTGCCCGGCCTTGGTCACCGACAGGAAGTGGTGCGGCGCCTGCGCGGCCTTGATCGCGTCGGCGGCGATGCGCAGGTTGCCGTCGGTGCCGTTCTTGAAGCCTACCGGGCAGGACAGGCCGGAGGCGAGCTCGCGGTGCACCTGGCTCTCGGTGGTGCGCGCGCCGATCGCGCCCCAGGCGATCAGGTCGGCGATGTACTGCGGGGTGATCATGTCGAGGAACTCGGTGCCGGCGGGCAGGCCGATCTCGTTCACCTCCCACAGCAGCTTGCGTGCCAGACGCACGCCGTCGTTGATGCGGAAGCTGTTGTCCAGCCCGGGATCGTTGATCAGGCCCTTCCAGCCCACGGTGGTGCGCGGCTTCTCGAAATACACCCGCATCACGATCAGCAGGTCGTCCTTGACGCGCTCGGCCTCGGCCTTGAGCTTGTGCGCATACTCCAGCGCCGCCTTGGCATCGTGGATCGAGCACGGGCCGATCACCACCAGCAGACGATCGTCGGCGCCGTACAGGATGCGATGGATCGCCTGGCGCGCCTCGTAGGCAACCTCGGCCGCCTTCGGCGTGGCAGGGTATTCACGCAGCACGTGCGCGGGCGGCACGAGCTCCTTGATCTCCTGGATGCGGACGTCGTCGATGTGGAGTTTGATGGAGGCGGACATGCGAGGCTCTTTCTCGGATCTTTGCTGGGATGCCTGATTCTAGCGGAAAGGCGAGCATGGCTGGACGCAATGCAGACTATAGGCCGGATGGGATGAACCGATCGGCGCGGCGCGCGTCTGTTCGTACACTGCCGCCCGCCGCGCACCACCGAATCCTCCGTTCCAGACGAGTCCGCAATCATGCTGATCCACAAGCCCGCCGACGTCCCGCCCTCCGAAATCACCCCGCGCAGCCTGTTCGAGCGCCGTCGCAACTTCCTCGCGCGCAGCGGCACCGGGCTGGTGGCGGGCGCGGCGCTGTGGCACGGCCTGCCCGGCGCCGCGCGCGCATCGACCCGGCTGCAGACCGTGCCCTCGGCACTGAGCACGACCGAACCGCTCAGCGAGCGCGACGCGGTCACCGGCTACAACAACTTCTACGAGTTCGGCACCGACAAGGCCGATCCGGCGCGCAACGCCCACAAGATGGAGGTGCGCCCGTGGACGGTGCGTGTCGAGGGCCTGGTCGGCAAGCCGCGCCGCTTCGACATCGACGAGCTGCTGCGCCTGGCACCGCTGGAAGAACGCATCTACCGCCTGCGCTGCGTCGAAGGCTGGTCCATGGTGGTGCCCTGGGTGGGCTTCCCGCTCGCCGCGCTGCTGAAGGAGGTCGAGCCCCTGGGCAGCGCCAAGTACGTCGAGTTCGTCACCCACTACGATCCGAAGATCATGATCCGCGACGTGCTCGACTGGCCCTACACCGAGGGCCTGCGCCTGGACGAGGCCTTGCACCCGCTGACCCTGCTCGCGGTAGGCGTGTACGGCGAGGCGCTGCCCAAGCAGAACGGCGCGCCGCTGCGCCTGGTGGTGCCGTGGAAATACGGCTTCAAGAGCGCCAAGTCGATCGTCACCATCCGCCTGACCGAGAAGGAGCCGGCGACCGCGTGGAACAAGTTCGCGCCGCAGGAGTACGGGTTCTACTCCAACGTGAACCCCGAGGTGCGCCATCCGCGCTGGAGCCAGGCTACCGAGCGCCGCATCGGCGAGCTGCGCAAGCGCCCGACGCAGATGTTCAACGGCTATGCGGAGCAGGTCGCGAGCCTGTACCAGGGCATGGACCTGAAGAAGTTCTACTGAGCACTGCATCCCGCCGACCGCAACGATGAATCTTTCCCTCAGAAGCCCCTCCGCGGGCACGATCGTCGCCTTCAAGGCGATCGTGTTCGCCCTCTGCCTGCTGCCCGCAGTGAACCTTGCGCTCGGCTGGCAGGCGAACGCGCTCGGCGCCAACCCGATCGAGACGATCACGCGCGCGAGCGGGGAATGGACGCTGCGCCTGCTGCTGATCACACTCGCCGTAACGCCGCTGCGCCGCTTCAGCGGCCTGCACTGGCTGCTGCGCCTGCGCCGCATGCTCGGCCTCTTCGCGTTCGCGTACGCGCTCGGGCACTTCGCGATCTATCTGTGGCTGGACCAGTTCTTCGACTGGAACGCGATCGCCCTCGACATCCTCGACCGCCCCTTCATCACCGTGGGCTTCGCCGCCTTCGTGCTGCTCATTCCGCTCGCCGCGACCTCGAACAGCTTCGCGATCCGACGCCTCGGCGGGCGCCGCTGGCAGTCGCTGCACCGCTCTGTCTATGCGATCGCGATCTTCGCCGTGGTGCACTTCTGGTGGCTGGTGAAGGCGGACATCGGGCGTCCGCTGCTCTACGCGAGCATCCTCGCCGTGCTGCTCGGCCTGCGCGGCTGGTGGCGCGAACTCGAACGCCGGCGGCAGCTCTCGGTGCCGCCGCCGGCGAAGCACCTGGAGAAGAAGGTGATCCGGCTGGTGCCGCGGCAGTAGGCGGCACCGCGGCGCCGTCGGGCCCGGCGGCGCCACGCCTCAGCGCGGAGCCAGGCGCCAGAGCGAGGTCGTTTCCGCCGCGCGCGCCGCATGCAGCGGATCGTCCGCATCGGCCGCCTTGCCGTGGCGCGGACGGATGTCCTCGCGTCCGAGGACGCGCAGTCCCGCGGCCTCGATCCAGCCGAGAAGCTCGGCGCGACTGCGCAGGCCGAGGTGTTCGGCGAGGTCCGACAGGATCAGCCAGCCCTCGCCACCTTCCTCCACGTGTTCCGCCAGGCCGGCGAGGAAGCCGCGCAGCATGCGGCTGTCGGGGTCGTAGACCGCGTACTCGATCGCCGAGCTCGGCTTGGCCGGCACCCAGGGCGGGTTGCACACCACCAGCGGCGCGCGGCCGGGCGGGAAGAGATCGGCCTGGAGCAACTGCACGCGGCCGGCGGAAACCTGAAGTTCGGGCGCAGCGGCGCCCGGGATCGTGCAGGAGGTTGTGCCCGGGGCGCCCTCGTCCGCCGCGGCCCCGGCCAGCAACCCGAGGCGCGCGAGGTTCTGCTGCGCGCAACCCAGCGCACGCGGCGACACGTCGGTGGCCACCACGCGCGCCACCCCGCGGCGCGCGAGCAGCGCGGCGATGACGCCGGTGCCGGTACCGATGTCGAAGGCGAGCGTGGTCGCGGGCAGCGGCGCGCGCGCGATCAGGTCCAGGTATTCGCCGCGGATCGGCGAATAAACGCCGTACCAGGGGTGGATGCGCTCGCCGAGCGCAGGGATGGCGACGCCCTTGCGCCGCCACTCGTGCGCGCCGACGAGGCCGAGCAGCTCGCGCAGCGACATCACGAAGGGTGCCGCAGCGAGGTCCG
>NZ_AMXD01000183.1 GCF_000310185.1 Thauera aminoaromatica S2
GCCCGGCGACGCGTTGCGGCGGGCCGAACGCATCGCGGAGGAGGCCGCGTCAGGCCGCGCGCGCGGCCTCGCCGGCTGCCGCATCCTCGGCAGCGAGCGTGGCGCAGCCACAGCCGGCGGCGCGCGTCTCGCCTTCGGCGAGTGGGCGCAGCGTGCACGAATCGACGTCGAAGCCGATCGTCGCCAGATGAAAGGCGAGCGCGGCATCCATGCCGTTCACGTGATTCACGAACCAGGCCGGCAGCTCTTCCATCAGTCGGCGGCCAAGGAAGTGGTCGCCGCGCTCGACGCGCTTGCGGATGTCGGCCATCACCGCGAGCACGCGGTCATGCTCGGCGCGATGGCAGCCGGGAAAGTCGACCGCTTCCATCCAGCCGTTCTCGAGATCGAAGTGGGCCTTCGCATGCTCGATGAGCGCGTCGAGCGCACGCAGGAAATCATCGGGCGCGGCGTTGGCCGCGGCGTTGTAGCACTCGACGAACTCGCGATGGGTCTCGTCCATCGGGGCGAGGTTGTTGTCGAGATCGGCGCTCCAGGCAAGGCTAGGCATCGGTGTTCCTCACTTGACGATCTTGAGATGGCTGCCGCGCGGCGGGCGCGCGGGGGGCTGCGGCTCCGCGGAGCGCTCGCGACGCAGTTCGGCGGTGGTGTCGCTCATGTCCTGGACGACGTCGGCGGACGGATCCTGCACCGCCACGGACGCATCCTCCACCGCCTCGAGCTCGGGCTCGAAGGCCATGCCCTGCCCGTTCTCGCGTGCGTAGATCGCGACCACGTTGGCCACCGGGATCACCAGCGAATGCGCGGCACCGCCGAAACGGGCCTGGAAGCTGATGAAGTCGTTGGCCATTTGCAGCTGGCCGGTGGCGTCGGGCGAAAGGTTCAGCACGATCTGGCCGTCGCGCGCGTAACCGGGCGGCACCCGGGTGTCCTCGTCCACCAGCGTGGCGAGATAGGGCGTGAAACCCTGATCCACGCACCATTCCCAGATGGCGCGCAACAGGTATGGCTTGGTCGAGACGGTGCTCATCGGCTCTCCGGTGGCCGTGCCACGCCCCTGCGGGCGCCGCACGGCCTGACTGCGGTCGTGCGGCTCAGCGCCGCATGACCTTTTCGGACGGGGTCAGCGCGTCGATGAATCCCTGACGGCTGAAGATGCGTTCGGCGTACTTCATCAGCGGCGCAGCAGCCTTGGGCAGTTCGATGCCGTAGTGCTCGAGGCGCCACAGCAGCGGGGCGATCGCGACGTCGAGCATGGAGAACTCCTCGCCGAGCATGTATTTCTGCTTGGTAAACACCGGCGCGAGCTGGGTGAGATGGTCGCGCACGTGGGCGCGCACCTTGTCCACGCCCTTCTGCGCGGCCTCCAGGGCCTCCAGGTGGGTGAACAGCTCCTGCTCGAAAGTGTGCAACAGCTGGCGGGCACGCGCACGCATGATCGGGTCGGGTGGCATCAGCTGCGGATGCGGGAAGCGCTCGTCGATGTACTCGTTGATGATGTTGGCCTCGTAGAGCACGAGGTCGCGATCGACCAGCACCGGCACGCGGTTGTACGGGTTGATGACGGCGATGTCTTCGGGCTTGTTGTAGAGGTCGACGTCGATGACCTCGAAGTCCATGCCTTTTTCGAACAGCACGATCCGGCAACGATGACTGAAGGGATCGGTCGTGCCGGAATACAGGTTCATCATGGTGTTACGACTCCGGAATTCAAAAGCAAAAGCGCACCACGCGGGTCCGCGTGGTGCGTCAGGGTCAGGACCGCGCTAGCCGGCCCGGAGGGCCGCGGCGACAGGAATCAATGAATGTCCTTCCAGTAGTTCTTCTTCAGCGCGTAGCTGAGCACGAACATGCCGGCGAGGAAGATCAGCACGAGGGCGCCGATCGACTTGCGCTTCTCGGCCACCGGCTCGCCCATCCAGACCAGGAAGGAGACGAGGTCGGCGACCGCCTTGTCGTACTCCTGGACCGACAGCTTGCCCGGCTTGACGAGTTCGAGGGCCGTCGTCGTCGTGCCGTCCGCATTCTGCGTGATCTTGGCGACCTGCTCGCCCTGCAGCTGCCAGAACACGTGCGGCATGGCCACGTTGGCGAAGATGGCATTGTTCCAGCCGGTCGGGCGGCTCGGGTCGCGGTAGAACTGGCGCAGATAGGTATACAGCCAGTCGGCCCCGCTGCCGTCCGCCGAGGCGCGCTGCCGCGCCACCAGCGTCAGGTCGGGCGGCGCGACGCCGAACCACCCCTTGGACTCCGCCGGCCGCATCGCGATCTTCATCAGGTCGCCGACGCGCTCGCCGGTGAACATTAGGTTGTCGCGGATCTCCGCCTCGGAGAGGCCGATGTTCTGCAGCTGGTTGTAGCGCACGAAGCTGGCGCTATGGCAGTTCATGCAGTAATTGACGAACAGCTTGGCGCCGTGCTGCAGCGCGGCCGGCTCGCTGCTCACCGGCGCCTTGTCCAGATGCACGCTGGCACCGGCGGCCATCGCCACGGCCGGCGCGAACAGCGCCACGGCCGCGAACCGCTTGATGAAGTTGATCACTCGCGTTTTCATTTGAAGTTCACCCTTTCCGGTTCGGGTTTGCACTTGTCGAGCTTGCTGTACCACGGCATCAGCAGGAAGAAGGCGAAGTAGATCACCGAGCAGATCTGCGACACCAGCGTGCGACCCGGGGTCGGGGGCAGAACACCCAGGTAACCCAGGATGAAGAAGGCGATCACGAAGACGACCAGCACCATCTTGAAGATCGGCCCCTTGTAGCGGATCGACTTGACGGGGCTGCGGTCCAGCCAGGGCAGGAAGGCGATGATCACCACCGACGCGCCCATGGCCACCACGCCCCAGAACTTCGCATCGAGACCGAACAGCGGATAGGTCACGGCGCGCAGGATCGAATAGAAGGGGGTGAAATACCACACCGGCGCGATGTGCGGCGGGGTCTTCAGCGGATCGGCCGGGATGAAGTTGTTGAACTCGAGGAAGTAGCCACCGCCCTCGGGCATGAAGAACACGACCGCGCTGAAGAAGAACAGGAAGACGACGACGCCGACGATGTCCTTCACCGTGTAGTACGGGTGGAAGGGGATGCCGTCGAGCGGCTTGCCGGTCGCATCCTTCTTCTTCTTGATCTCGACACCATCGGGGTTGTTGGAGCCGACTTCGTGCAGCGCGACGATGTGCGCGAGCACCAGGCCGATCAGCACCAGCGGCACGGCGATGACGTGGAAGGAGAAGAAGCGGTTCAGCGTGGCGTCGGAGACGACGTAGTCGCCGCGGATCACCAGCGACAGGTCCGGACCGATCACCGGGATCGCCGAGAACAGGTTCACGATCACCTGGGCGCCCCAGAACGACATCTGGCCCCACGGCAGCAGATAGCCCATGAACGCCTCGGCCATCAACACCAGGAAGATCAGCGTGCCGAAGACCCAGATCAACTCGCGCGGCTTGCGATAAGAGCCATAGAGCAGGCCGCGGAACATGTGCAGATACACGACGATGAAGAAGGCCGACGCACCGGTCGAGTGCAGGTAGCGGATCAGCCAGCCGCCCGGCACCTCGCGCATGATGTACTCGACGCTGGCGAACGCCACCGGAACGCCCGACGCGTTGAGCGAGGCGTCCGGCTTGTAGTGCATCACCAGGAAGATGCCGGTGAGGATCTGGATCACCAGCACCAGCAGGGCCAGCGAGCCGAAGAAGTACCAGAAGTTGAAGTTCTTCGGCGCGTAGTACTCGGACAGGTGCGCCTTCCAGGTCGACGTGAGCGGGAAGCGCTCGTCGATCCAGTTGAGAACGGCTTGGGATTTGGTCGTCATCGCTTATGCCTTCCCGTCATCGCCAACAAGGATTTTGGTGTCCGCGAGATACTGGTGCGGCGGCACCTCGAGATTGTCCGGCGCGGGCATGCTGCTATACACGCGGCCGGCCAGATCGAAGATCGAGCCGTGACAGGGGCACAGGAAGCCACCCGGCCAGTCGGCGCCCATGCCGCTGTCCGCGCCCACCTTGAACTTCTCGGAGGGCGAGCAGCCGAGGTGGGTGCAGATGCCGACCGTGACCAGGTACTCCGGCTTGATCGAGCGGTGCTTGTTCTTGGCGTACTCGGGCTGCTGCGGCTTCACGGAGTTGGGGTCGCTGACCTTTTCGTCCGTCTTGTCGAGCGAGGCGAGCATCTCGGGCGTGCGGCGCAGGATCCACACCGGCTTGCCACGCCACTCCACCGTCATCATCTCGCCCGGCTTCAGCTTGCTGACGTCCGCCTCCACCGGCGCACCGGCCGCCTTCGCGCGTTCGGACGGCGTCAGGCTGGCGACGAACGGCACCGCGGTCGCCACTGCGGCGACGCCACCTGCGGCGGACGTCGCCAGCAGCAGGGTGCGGCGGCTGCTGTCCATTTTCTGATCAACGCTCATGAGCCTCTTCCCAAAAAGGAAAACGAAAGACCTGGATACAAATAACCATCCGATTATATCGAAGACGCTGCAGCAGAGAAAGCGCGACGGGCCGATCGCCAGCCGGAACAAGGCCTTCGGCACGAAAACCGACACCGATCAGGAACCGCCCGGGGCATGCGTTGCTGCATTGCAGCAACGGAAATTCAGACCGCGCGGCGCTCGATCAGAGCCTGGCCGATGGTGCCGATGTCGGTATGCTCGAGCTCGCCGCCGACCGGGACGCCGCGCGACAGCCGGCTGACCTTGACCCCGCGCGCGCCGAGCAGGCTCGCGACGGTGTGCGCGGTGGCCTCGCCCTCGTTGGTGAAGTTGGTGGCGAGGATGACCTCGCGCACCCCCTCCTCGGTGGCGCGCGCGATCAGCTTGTCCAGGCGCAGTTCGCGCGGCCCGACGCCATCGAGCGGCGAAAGCCGGCCCATCAGCACGTAGTAGAGGCCGTTGTAGGACTGCGTCTGCTCGATCATGGCGAGATCGGCCGGCATCTCCACCACGCACAGCAGCGCGGCGTCGCGGCGCGGATTGGCGCAGCGCGGACACACCTCGTCCTCGGTGAAGCTGTTGCAGCGCGCGCAATGGCGCAGCACCTCGAGCGCATGCAGCAGGGCATTGCCCAGCCGCGCCGCGCCGCGCTGATCACGCTGCAGCAGATGATAGGCCATGCGCTGCGCCGACTTGGGGCCGACCCCGGGCAGGCAGCGCAGTGCCTCGATCAGTTCGTCGAGGCTGGAAGGCGACATCGGCCCGCCGCTCAGAACGGCAGCTTCATGCCCGGCGGCAGGTTCAGCCCGGCGGTGACGCTGGACATCTTCTCCTGGGTGGCCGCCTCGACCTTGCGCACGGCGTCGTTGAGCGCTGCGGCGACGAGGTCCTCGAGCATCTCGCGGTCGTCCATGACCGACTCGTCGATGGACACCCGGCGCACGTCGTACTTGCAGGTCATCTGCACCTTGACCATGCCGGCGCCGGACTGCCCCTCGACCTCGATCGAGCCGAGCTGGTCCTGCATCTTCTTCATGTTTTCCTGCATCTGCTGGGCCTGCTTCATCAGGCCCGCGATACCGCCTTTCATCATGATGGTGTTCTCCGTCGGATCGGTTGTCGGGTGGGGTCGATCGGGAGGGCGCGCCTCCCGGCATCGAAGGGGTTCAAAGGGGTTTCACCGTGTTCTCGACGAGCGTGGCGTCGAAACGTTCGATCAGCTCGCGCACGAAGGGGTCGGCCTCGAGCGCTGCGACCGCCTCGGCATGGCGGACCTGGCGCTCGATCGCGTCGCGCTGCGCGGGGGTCTGTCCGGAGATGTCGCCGATCGCGATGCGCACCGCGAGCGTGCGTCCGAGCGCGGCGCACAGCACGTCCTGCAGGCGCTCGACCGCGCCGCGATTCATGTCGAGCAGGTGGCGGTGCGCGGTCGACAGGCGCAGCTGCAGCACGCCATCGCCACACTCGACCCATTCGCAGTGCTGGGCAAGCTCGCGCACCAGTCCGCCGAGCCCGAGCGCGCGGATCAGGCCGCGCCAGTCGCCGAGCGCAAGCAGCGCCGCGGCATCGCCACTGGCGGCGGGCGCATCCTGGGTCGGCGCAGCCGGAGACGTCGCCGGCTCGGGCGCGCGCACCGCGGGAAGGGGCGCGGACCGCGACGGGACTTCCTCCGCC
>NZ_AMXD01000184.1 GCF_000310185.1 Thauera aminoaromatica S2
CTGGTCGCCGACCCGGCGCGGCGCGCGCAGATCGCCGCCGCGGGGCGCGCCTTCGCGACCACGCACCAAGGCGCGACCGCGCGCAGCGTTGCGCTGCTCACGGCGCTGGCTGCGAGGCGTGAGGCGTGAGCCGTGCCGGGACGTTCAGGGCGCGAGCAGTGCGTTGATCGCGCGCACGTCGTCCTCGCCCAGGGTGCCGGCGGCGGCCTTCAGGCGCAACTGCGCGAGCAGGGTGTCGTAGCGCGCACGAGCGAGCTTCTGCAAGGTGTCGGCGAGCTGGGTCTGGGCGTTCAACACGTCGATGTTGATGCGCACGCCGACCTCGTAGCCGAGCTTGTTGGCGTCGAGCGCCGAGGTGGACGAGACGCGCGCGGCCTCGAGCGCCTTCACCTGCGCCATGCCGCTGGTCACGCCCAGCCAGGACTGGCGTGCGGCGAGCGCGGCGCTGCGGCGGGCGTCCTCGAGATCGGCGTCGGCCTTCATGCGCAGCGCAGCGGCCTCGCGCGACACCGAGGACACCCGGCCGCCCGCAAACAAGGGCACGTTGAGCTGCAGGCCGACACTGCTCACTTCATTGCGTCCGGCCGAGAGTTGCAGGTCGTTGTTGACACCGTGCCGGGCGACGACATCGACCGTAGGCAGATGGCCGGCGCGGGCGCGTTCGACTTCGCGCACGGCGATCTCGCGCACCAGCTGCTGGGCCTGCACGCCGAAGCCGCCGGATTCGGCCGCGGCCACCCAGTCGACGATGTTCTCGGGTTGCGGGCGCTGCAGCGCGACGCCTTCGCGCAGGCCGGCCAGCGCCTCGGGTTGTTTGCCGATGATCTGCGCCAAGGTCTGGCGCGCGACCTCAAGCAGGTTCTGCGCCGCGATCTCCTGCGCCGAGGCGAGGTCGAAGCGCGACTGCGCCTCATGCACGTCGGTGATCGTCACCGTGCCGACCTCGAAGCTGGTCTTCGCCAGCTCGAGCTGCTCGCCGGCCGCGGTGCGCAGCTGCGTCACCGCGGCGAGCGCGTCCTGGGCGTTGAGCACGTTGAAGTAGGCCTCGGCGACGCGCAGCACGAGATCCTGGCGTGCAATGCCGAACTGGGTCTCGGCGAGCGCAGTCTGCAGCTCACCCTGCTTGAACTGCACCCAGTTCTGCCAGCGGAACAGCGGCTGGGTAAGCTGCACGCCGTAGCCGTTGCTGTTGTAGCTGCCTTCACGGGGCGAGGCCCCGACCGGCTTGAGCTTGGCGTCGTTCCGGGTGGTGTTGGCGTCCATGCCCACCTGCGGCAGCAGCCCGGCGCGGCCCTGCACCACCTTCTCCTGCCCGGCCTCGAGCTGGGCGCGCGCGGCGGAGAACTTGGCGTCGTTGGCGAGCGCGTCCTGGTACACCTGCATCAGGTCGGCCGCCGCGGCAGCGCCCGCGAACAGGCCCGCCACCAGAACTGCCAGGACTCGCTTCATCGTGTTCTCCGCTGCTGCTGCGCCGCGCTCAATACTGCGGCATGTTGCGATCGACCTCGTTCGCCCAGCCGGCGACGCCGCCGGACAGGTTGGCCACGTTGGAGAAGCCCTGGCGCTCGAGGAACATCGCGACCTGCCAGCTGCGTCCGCCGTGATGGCAGATGACCACCGTCTCGCGGTCGCGTTCCAGCTCCGCGTAACGCGCCGGGACGCTGCCCATCGGCATCGTCACCGAGCCGGGGATCTGGCAGATCTGCACCTCCCACGGCTCGCGCACGTCGAGCAGCAGGGGTGCAGGCCGTCGCGCGTCTTGCAGGCGCTCGGCGAGCATGGTCGGCGTGATCTGCAGCATCGTCGCCTCAGAAGCTGAAGGCTTCGCGCTGGGGCGCGTTCTTGAGCATGGGCACCACGGTCTCGAACACGTCCTCGGTACGGAAGCGGCCTTCGCCCTCACAGGTGATCAGGCGCGCCTTCATGACCGGCGCCTCGCCGACGAAGGCGAACAGGCGACCACCCACCTTGAGCTGCTCGAGCAGCGACTGCGGCACGAAGGGCAGCCCGCCGGAAACGACGATCACGTCGTAGGGCGCGCGGCCAGACCATCCCTGCACACCGTCGCCGTCGACCACGACCACGTTGTGCACGCCGTTGCGCTCGAGGTTGGCGCTCGCCAGCTTCACCAGCTCGGGCTCGATCTCCATGGTGCGCACCCACTCGGCACGCGCCGCCAGCAGCGCGGCGAACCAGCCCGAGCCGGCGCCGATCTCGAGCACGGTGTCGGACTTGGTGACACGCAGCGCCTGCAGGATCTTGCCTTCGATCACCGGCTTGAGCATGACCTGGCCACAGCCGATCGGGATCTCGACGTCGGCGAAGGCCAGCTCGCGATGCGCGGCGGGAACGAATTCCTCGCGCTTGACCGTCATCAGGAGGTCGAGCACGTCCTGATCCAGCACCTCCCAGGGGCGGATCTGCTGCTCGACCATGTTGAAGCGCGCTTTCTCGAAGTTCATCAGGGGCTCCCGGCGAAATATTAGCACACGCTAATGGATAGCGTTATCCATGAAGGCAAAACCTCGTCATTCTAGCGCAGTTGCTGCGCTGCGATCCGCCGCCGCGCGCTCCTCGTCCGCCGGCTTGACACGGTACCAGGCGGCATAGAGCGCGGGCAGGAAGAGGATGGTGAGCACCGTGGCGACGGTCAGCCCGCCCATGATCGCCACCGCCATCGGCCCGAAGAAGGTGCTGCGCGACAAGGGCACCATGGCCAGGATGGCCGCCGCGGCGGTGAGCATGATCGGGCGGAAGCGCCGCACCGCGGACTCGACGATGGCCTCCCACTGCATGCGCCCGGCCTCGACGTCCTGGCGGATCTGGTCCACCAGGATCACCGAGTTGCGCATGGTCATGCCCGACAGCGCGATCGTGCCGAGCAGGGCGACGAAGCCGAAGGGCTTGCCGAAGGCGAGCAGGAAGGCGGCGACACCGATCAGGCCGAGCGGTGCGGTGAGCACGACGATGATGGTGCGCGAGAAGCTCTTCAGCTGCAGCATCAGCACAGTGAGCACGGTGAGCACGAAGATCGGCATGCCGGCGCCCACCGAGCCGCTGCCCTTGGCGCTCTCCTCGACCGCGCCGCCGACCTCGAGCCGGTAGCCGAGCGGCAGCTGCGCGGAGAGCTCGGCCATGCGCGGCGCGAGCTGGCCCACCACCACCGCGGGCTGGGTGCCGTCGTAGAGCGAGGCGCGCACGGTCACGGTGGGGATGCGGTTGCGCCGCCAGATCACCCCCGGCTCGAAGTCGTGCTCGAGGCGCGCCACCTGCGCCAAGGGCACGCTGCGCCCGCCGCCCACCGGCAGGGCGAGGTCGGGCAGCTGCGACAGGTGCGCGCGCTCGCTCTCCGCACCGCGCAGCACCAGCGCGATGGTCTTGTTGCCCTCGCGGAACTGGGTTGCGGTCATGCCCTGCAGCGAGGTGGCGAGCAGACTGGAGAGGTCCTGGGTGGACACGCCGAGCAGGCGCGCCTTGTCCTGGTCGATCGCCACCCGCACCACCTTGGACGGCTCCACCCAGTCCATATGCACATTGGAAAGGTGCGGATTGGCGCGCATCGACTCGGCCACCGCCTGCGCACGCCGGTGCAGCTCGGCCAGATCCGGCCCGCTCACCCGGTACTGCACCGGAAAGCCCACCGGCGGCCCGTTCTCCAGCCGGACGACGATGCCGCGCAGCGGCCAGGGCTCGTCCTCGAAGAGGTGGATCAGTTTCGCGCGCAGCGCCTCGCGCTCGGCCAGGCCGGCGGTGAGGATCACGAGCTGGGCGAAGTTGGTCTGCGCGAGCTGCTGGTCGAGCGGCAGGTAGAAGCGCGGGCTGCCGGTGCCCACCCAGGCCACGTAGTTCTCGATGCCCTCCTGCCTGTCGAGGAAGGCCTCCAGCCGCTTCACCGCGACCTCGGTGGCGTGGTGCGACGCACCCTCGGCCAGGCGCAGGTCGACCAGCAGCTCGGGCCGCGTCGAGTCGGGGAAGAACTGCTGCGGCACGAAGCGGGCGAACACGAACAGCGCGCCGACGAAGATCGCCACGGTGAGCAGGATCACCCCCCAGCGCCAGCGCACGCAGGCGTTCACCAGCGCCCGCAGCCGGTTGTAGAAGGGCGTGTGATAGATCGCGAACTCGTCGTGCTGCTCGTAGGCATGGAGGTCGCGCTCCGCCATCCGCCGCCCCAGCGCCGGCCAGATCCTTCCGACCACGCGCGCCAGCCGCGAGGGCTGCCCGGCGCGCTTGCTGAAGTCGGGCAGCAGGTAGTAGCCCAGATAGGGCACGAAGAGCACCGCGGCGATCCACGACACCAGCAGCGCGGTCACCGTCACCTGGAAGATCGAGCGCGTGAACTCGCCCACCGAGGACGCCGCCAGCGCCACCGGCAGGAAACCCGCTGCCGTCACCAGCGTGCCCGAGAGCATCGGCATCGCGGTCGAGGTCCACGCGTAGCTCGCCGCCCGCACCCGGCCCCAGCCCTGCTCCATCTTGCTCGCCATCATCTCGACGGCGATGATCGCGTCGTCCACCAACAAGCCGAGCGCGATGATCAACGCCCCGAGCGAGATCTTGTGCAGGCCGATGTCGAACAGGTGCATGAACATGAAGGTGATCGCCAGCACCACCGGGATGATCACCAGCACCACCACGCCGGTGCGGAAGCCGAGCGACAGCAGGCTCACCGCCATCACGATGAGCACCGCCTCGGCGAGCACCTTGACGAACTCGTCGACCGCCCGCGTGACCGCACGCGGCTGGTCGGCCACGCGCTCGAGGCGGATGCCGACGGGCAACTGCGCGACGATCTTCTCCACCGCCGCGTCGAGCTGGCGGCCAAGCGCGACGATGTCGCCGCCGCTGCGCATCGACACACCGATGCCGAGCGCCTCCTGCCCCATGAAGCGCAGGCGCTCGGCCGGCGGGTCGGCGTAGCCGCGGCGCACCTCGGCGATGTCGCCCAGGCGCAGGCTGCGCCCGCCGGCGCGGATCACGGTGGCGCGAATCGCGTCGAGGTCCTCGAACTGCCCCGACGGCCGCAGCCAGATGCGCTCATCCCCGGTCTCGAAGAAGCCGGCGCCGGTCTCCGCGTTCTGCCGGGCGAGCGCGCCGACGATGTCGTCCAGGCGCACGCCCAGGGTGGCGAGGCGCGTGTTGGAGATCTCCACGAAGACGCGCTGCGGCTGCTCGGCGAAGAAGCTCACCTTGGCGACGTCCTTCACGCGCAGCAGCTCGCCGCGGATCGCCTCGGCGTGGCGCTCGAGCTCGGCGTGGCTCACGCCCTCGCCGAGCAGGGCGAAGACATTCCCGTAAGTGTCGCCGAACTCGTCGTTGAAATACGGTCCGCGCACGCCGGTCGGGAAGGTGTGGGCGATGTCGCCGATCTTCTTGCGCGCCTGGTACCAGATGTCGGGGATGTCGCGCGCGCGCGTGGAGTCCTTCGCCACGAAGAAGACCATCGCCTCGCCCGGCTTGGAGTAGCTGCGGATGATGTCGGCCTGGGCGATCTCCTGCAGCTTCTTCTCGATCTTGTCGGTGACCTGCTGTTCGACCTCGCGCGCACTCGCCCCCGGCCACTCGGCGCGCACCACCATGACCTTGAAGGTGAAGGGCGGATCCTCGGACTGGCCGAGCCGGGTGTAGGCGAACATCCCGCTCAGCGTGCACACGATCAGGAAGTACAGCACCAGGGAGCGGTGGGTCAGCCCCCATTCGGACAGGTTGAAGCGCCCGCTGCCGATCGGCCCCTCGCCCTTCATGCTCATCGCCGCACGTCCAGCAGCACCGGCGCGCCTACCTCGACGGCACGCACGCGCATGCCCTCGATCAGCTTGTACACCCCGGCCACCACGACACGGGCCTGCGCCGGCAGGCCGGCGCGCACCACGACGCCGTCCTCGCGCCAGGCGCCGAGCTCGACCGCGAGCGGCCGCACGGCGTCGTCCTCGCCCACCACCCACACCGTGCCGGCATCGGCCTGGCCGGGTTGTCGCGTCACCGCGGGCAGCGGCAGCAGCACGCCGCCGGCCTCGCCATCCGCCGTGGCGAAGGCCACGCTCGCGCTGGCGCCGAGCGCGAGCGTGGCGTCGGCCCCCGGCACC
>NZ_AMXD01000185.1 GCF_000310185.1 Thauera aminoaromatica S2
CGTTCGCGGCTTGCGCCGCTCCTGCAGGAAGCGGGAGCCGCGCCGGTTCTCGTAGGAGCGGCGCAAGCCGCGAACGCCGACCGCGGCAGCGGCCTCAGTGCCCGAACACGTCCGAATCCAGCATCTCCGGATCGGGGCGGTCGAGCGCACCGATCGCGGCGAGCTCCTCGGCGGAGAGCTCGAAACCGAACACGTCGAGGTTCTCGGCGAGACGCGTCGGGTTGGACGACTTCGGGATCGGCACGTAGCCGAGCTGGGTGTGCCAGCGCAGGATCACCTGCGCCGGCGTGCGGCCGTGGCGGCGCGCGACGTCCAGGATCACCGGGTCGGCCAGCATGGCGTTGGCGCGTCCGAGCGGGCTCCACGACTCGGTGACGATGCCGCGCGCCTCGTGCACCTCGATGTGGTCGCTGCGCGCATGCCAGGGGTCGAGGTGGATCTGGTTCACCTGCGGGCACAACCCGCGATCGAACAGCTGCTGCAGGTGGGCGGGCTTGAAGTTCGAGGTGCCGATCGCACGCACGAGGCCGGCCTCCTGCAGCTTCACCAGGCCTTCGAAGGCCTCCACGTAGCGGCCCTGGTCGGGATTGGGCCAATGCACCAGGAAGAGGTCGATGTAGTCCAGGCCGAGGCGCTCAAGGCTGGCCTCGCAGGCCTGGCGCGCGCCCTCGACGCTGTGCCATTTGCGGTTGAACTTGGTGGTGACGAAGAGCTCGCCGCGCGCGACACCCGCGCGCCGGATACCTTCGCCGACGCCACGCTCGTTCTCGTAGTTCTCGGCGGTGTCGATCAGTCGATAGCCCATGTCGAGCGCGAGAGCGACCGTCTCGGCGGCCTCGCTGTCGTTCATCGGCCAGGTGCCGAGGCCGAGCCGCGGCATCTCGACACCGTTGGACAAGGTGAGCAGGGGAGCTGGCGTGATTTTCATGAAAATCTCGAGAAAGAGAGAGGGACTACAGGATTCCACATTCCGGCGTCTTATGTAAGGACCCTGGGAACCACGCCAGTGCAGATCCGTCGGGCGTGGCGCCGTCACAGGGTCAGCGCGCACCGAGGCATGGCCTCGAAACGGGCAGGCCGGCGGGGCGGCCTCCGCGTGCCATCTCCCGCCTTGCAATCACTCCCGAGGGCGGTTCCACGTGAAACCGCCCTCGCGCGGCCCTCCCCTGCTCAGCGCCGCAATTCATCCGTGAGCCGCTTCAGATCCAGCGTGCGCGCACGCTGCGCGATCTCGGGCGCGTAGCGCTCCTGCATCGCCTTGGCCTGCTCGAACAGGCCTGCGAAGGCCTGGCGCAGTGCATCGCCATCGACCGTGCGGCCGCCACCGTAGTACTGCACCGCGACCTTGCCGATCGCCCAGGTGGTCGCGAAGGAGAAGGCCGAGCCGGTCGCCTGGCTGCCCACCGCGCGCCCCGCCCCGCCGAGCACCTTGCCGAGCAGGCCGCCGATCAGCCGGCGGCCGAACTGCTCGACGTACTGACCGGTCAGGCCCACGCCCGCTGCGGCGAGGAAGTCCTTGATATGCCCGCGGTCGAGCTCGTACCCATGCGCCTGGCCGATGCGATACACCAGGCGCAGCTGCAGCGGGATGATCGCCATCGAGGCCATCGACTGCGGCAGCAGCTCGAGCGCGCCGTTGAGGATCGACGCATTCAGGATGGTCCGGTCGAGCGCTGCCGCATCGGGGGCGGCGGCGGCGGACGGCGCAGCCGCCGGCTCGTCCTCGCCCAGGCCGGGAAGGCTGGCGAGCGGCCCGTCGGCCGGCGCCTGGCCGAGCGCTTCCGCCTCGCGCACGAAGGCGTCCGCAGCCGGCCGCGAGAGCCCGAGCAAGCCGGACAGGCGCTCGAGGAAGTCCTTCTCGCGCGCATCCAGCCCACCATCGGCCTCGCACACCCCGACCGCCAGCTCGAAGGCGAGCTGGCGCAGGTTCGCCTCGCCCAGCCCGGCCACCGCCGCCTCCAGGCCGACCCTGCCGAGCAGGACGTCCTGGTAGAGCGCGATGAAGTCGATCTCCGCCTCGCGCCCGAGCGATTCGGCGACCTTGCGCACATGGTCGCGCTCTACCGCCCCCTGGTGACCGTCGGCGAAGGCCGCATGCAGGCAGATCGCGACGAGGGAACGGGCTTGCTGTGGATTCAGGTTCATGGACGGACTCCGCGGTGGAAAACATTCAGGTTGGGGATGGGCAGTGGCGCTTCAAGCGCGCATGACACGCTGTAACGATTCGACCGGCGCGGCGGCGGGACGATCCCCCCGTGCTGCGAGCACGGCGCGCCGATGCTGGCCGCCGCCGGCCGGCACGGACATAATTACGCATTACCGCACTCCAGGCCCGCACACACCATGTCCCAGTCGATCGAACATCTCTTCGCCAACAACAAGAACTGGTCGGAACGCATGCACTCCGAGGACCCCGAGTTCTTCTCGCGCCTGGTCAAGCAGCAGTCGCCGGAATACCTTTGGATCGGCTGCTCCGACAGCCGGGTGCCGGCGAACCAGGTGATCGGGCTCGCGCCGGGCGAGGTCTTCGTGCATCGCAACATCGCCAACGTCGTCGTGCATACCGATCTCAACGCACTCTCGGTCATCCACTACGCGGTCGAGATCCTGCGCGTGAAGCACATCCTCGTCGTGGGCCACTACGGCTGCGGCGGCGTGAAGGCGGCGATGAACGACAACAAGACCGGCCTCACCGACAACTGGCTGCGCCACATCCAGGACGTGCGCGACCGCCACATCGATCGCCTAGAGCGCCTCACCGACCCGGCCGAGCGCGCCGACCGCCTGTGCGAGCTCAACGCCATGCACCAGGTGGTGAACGTGTGCCAGACCTCGGTGCTGCGCGAGGCCTGGCAGCGCGGCCAGGGCGTCACCGTGCACGGCTGGTGCTACAGCCTGCAGGACGGCCTCGTGCGCGACCTCGGCGTCAGCGCGGGCACCCGCGAGGAGGCCGTGGAGCGTTATCGCGACGCGGTCGAGCGCATCGGCTGACGCTGCCCGCCACGGCATGGGGACCCGCATCGGCATCGACCTCGGCGGCACCAAGATCGAGCTCGTGGTGCTCGACGCCGACGGTCGCGAGCGCTGGCGCCGCCGGGTGCCGACCCCGCAGGGCGACTACGGCGGCACGCTGCGAGCCATCGCCGCGCTGGTCGAGGAGGCCGAGCGCCTCACCGGCGCGGGCGCCCGCATCGGCGTCGGAACACCGGGGTCGCCTTCGCCGCGCGACGGCCGCATCCGCAACGCCAACTCCACCTGCCTGAACGGCCAGCCGCTGCAGCAGGACCTCGAAGCCCTGCTGCGCCGACCGCTCCGCCTCGCCAACGACGCCAACTGCCTGGCCATGTCCGAGGCCGCCGACGGTGCCGGCGCGGGTGCGCGGACCGTGTTCGCAGCCATCCTCGGCACCGGGGTGGGCGGCGGCATCGTCGTCGACCAGAAACTGCTGGTGGGCGCCAACGCGGTGGCCGGCGAATGGGGCCACAACCCGCTGCCGCTGCCCGCGCCCGACGACCTCCCCCTGCCCGCCTGCTATTGCGGACGCGCCGGCTGTATCGAAACCTACCTGTCCGGTCCCGGCCTGGCCGCCGATCATCTGCGCCATGGGGGCGAGCCCCTCGACGCTGCAGCCATCGCCCGCCAGGCCACCGAGGGCCAGCGCGCCTCTCAGGCCAGTCTCGAACGCTACGAGCTGCGGCTCGCGCGCGCACTCGCGGGCGTGATCAACCTGCTCGACCCCGAGGTCATCGTGCTCGGCGGCGGCCTGTCGCAGATCGCGCGCCTGTACGAGCACGTACCGCGGCGGTGGGCCGCACACGTGTTTTCCGACACCGTGTCCACGCGCCTGCTGCCGGCACGGCACGGCGACGCCTCGGGCGTGCGCGGGGCGGCCTGGCTGTGGCCGTCGAACTGAGCGCGTCGAGCGGGAATTCTCCCGGGCAGCGCGGCACGGTGTGAATCGCGACTGGCGTCGCTCCTACAAGGGCCTGCGGAGGCGCGGCGGTGCGAATCGCGACTGGCGTCGCTCCTACAGGCGCCTGCGGGGGCGCGGCGGTTTTCTGTAGGAGCGACGCCAGTCGCGATTCGGCCGCCAGGATCCTCACGCCGCTGGTCGGCACACGACGCCGGCGACCGAGACGAACATTCCCGCCTGGCTGCCCTGACGAACCATCACCCTGCCTCAGACCTCCAGCGGATCCACGTCCAGCTGCCAGCGCAGCTCGCGCGCGGTGCGCTGGCGGTAGAGCACCGCGACCCACTCCGCGAGGAAGGCCTGCAGCGGACCGCGGTGGTCGGCCTCCACGAGCAGCTGCGCGCGTTCGCGGCGGGCGAGGCGGGTCATGCGCATCGGCACCGGGTCGTACAGACGCAGCCCCACGGGCGCGCGCTCCTCGGCGAGCCGGCGCGCATGGCGCAGGAACTCGACGGCATCCTCCAGCGCCGGCGCATCGGCACGCAGCATGGCCTGGTGGGTGAAAGGCGGGAAGCCCGCGGCACGGCGCTCCTGCAGGGCCATGCGGGCGAAGGCGTCGAAGTCGTGCTTGGCCAGGTGCAGATAGAGCGGGTGCATGGGGTATTCGGTCTGGATCAGCACCTCTCCGGGCAACGCGCCGCGACCCGCACGGCCGCCGACCTGCATCAGCTGCTGGAACAGGCGCTCGGGGGCGCGAAAGTCCGCGGCATGCAGCGAGACGTCCGCCCCCACCACCCCGACCAGGGTGAGCTTGGGGAAGTCGTGGCCCTTCGCCATCATCTGGGTGCCAACCAGGATGTCGGCCTCGCCGGCGGCGATGGTGTCGAGCAGCGTCTCCCACTGGCTGCGCGTGCGCGCCGCGTCACGATCGACGCGCAGCACGCGCGCCTGCGGAAAGAGTTCGGCGAGGCGCGCCTCGATACGCTGGGTGCCGCGGCCGAAGGGCTGGATGTCCTGGTCGCCGCAGCTCGGGCAGGCGTGCGGGATCGGACCGTCGCAGCCGCAGTGATGGCAGCGCAGGCGGCGATCGGCGAGGTGCACCACGAGGTTGGCCGAGCAATGCGGGCAGCGGCTGACCCAGCCGCAGGACGGACACGACAGCACCGGCGCGTAGCCGCGGCGGTTGAGGAAGACCAGGCTCTGCTCGCCGCGCTCCAGGCGCTGCGTGATCGCGACATGCAGCGCCGGGCTCAGGCCTTCGTCGAGCTTGGTCCTGCGCGTGTCGATGCAGCGCACCGCCGGCAGCGTGGCGGCGACCGCACGCCGGCTCAGCCTCTGCAGCGCATAACGCTCGCTGCGGGCGTGGAACCAGCTCTCCAGCGAGGGCGTCGCCGAGCCGAGCACCACCGGCACGTCGCGCTGGCGGCCGCGCCACACCGCCACGTCGCGCGCCGAGTAGCGCACGCCTTCCTGCTGCTTGTACGAGGCATCGTGCTCCTCGTCGACCAGGATCAGGCCTAGCCGCGGCAGCGGCGCGAACACCGCAAGGCGGGTGCCGAGCACGATGTCGGCACGACCGCTGAGTGCCTGCACGAAGCCGCGCGAACGCGCACCGTCGGCGAGCGCGGAATGCAGGCTGACCACGTTGGCGGCGGCAAAGCGCTGCGCCACGCGCTGCTCGAGCTGCGGCGTCAACGCGATCTCCGGGACCAGCATCAGCACCTGACGGCCCTGCGCGAGCGCGTGCGCGGCGAGGCGCAGATAGACCTCGGTCTTGCCGCTGCCGGTGACGCCATGCAGCAGCCAGGGCCGGAAACGCATCCCGGCACCGACGATCGCGTCCACCGCGGCGGCCTGCTCCGGCGTCGCCAGCGGCTGCGCGCCGGCTTCGTGACGCGCGCCGGGGTCGGCCACGATCTCCAGCCAGCCACGGCGCAGCAGTTCGCCCACCGCCTCGCCACCCTCCCGGGCACGGATCACGCTGCGCCGCCACGGCCCCGGCTCCGCAGCGAGCGCCTGCAGCAGCGCGAGCGCCCGGCTCGCCCGCC
>NZ_AMXD01000186.1 GCF_000310185.1 Thauera aminoaromatica S2
GCCGCCGCCCGCCTCTTCCACCCCCTGCCCGACGGCCGCAGCGCGCGCCTGACCCGCGACCAGGAGGCCGAGCGCGCCGCCGCGCAGCGCCTCGCCGCGGCCGGCTTCGCCCGCATCCCGCCGGGTGCGGTGCAGACGAGCTTCGGCAGCCTGCCCGCCGATGCGCTCGGGCTGGCGAGCGAGGCGGCCTGGCCCGACTTCATGGCCGAGACCGTGCCGGCGCTGCGCGCGGAAGGCTGGGAGGTCGCCTTCCCGACCGACTTCCGCCACCACGCCATCGATATCGACCACCTGATGCTCGACATCGACGAGCACGAGGACGGCTGGCTCGGCCTGTCGCCGGGCATCGAGATCGACGGCAAGGCACTGCCGCTGGCGCCGCTGCTCGCCGGCCTGTTCGCGCACGATCCGCGCTGGCTTTCCGGCCGCCTGGACGACATCGACGACCACGAGGCGGTGATCCTGGAGGACGAGACCCTGGGCCGCCTGCGCATCGGCGCGGCGCGCATCAAGCCGCTGGTGCGCGCGCTGGTCGACCTCTTCGACCGCCCGGACCACGACTGGCGGCTATCGAGGCTCGACGCCACCCGCCTGGCCGACCTCGACCTGCCCGGCCGCGGACGCGAGCAGGTCGCCGCGATCGCCGCGCGCCTGCGCGACGCCGAGGGCATCCGCGCCGTCGCCGCACCGGCGGGCTTCCGCGCCGAGCTGCGCCCCTACCAGCTCGAAGGCCTGGCCTGGCTGCAGCATCTCGTACGCCACGACCTCGCCGGCATCCTGGCCGACGACATGGGGCTGGGCAAGACCGCACAGACGCTCGCCCACCTGCTCACCGAGAAGCAGGCCGGCCGGCTCGACCGCCCCGCCCTGGTGGTGCTGCCGACCTCGCTGGTGTTCAACTGGCAAGCCGAGGCCGAGCGCTTCGCGCCCGACCTCGAGGTCCTCAACCTGCACGGCACCGAACGGCAGGCGCGCTTCGACGAGCTGGACGCCGGCAAGAAGGTCGACATCGCGCTCACCACCTATCCGCTGCTGTGGCGCGACGCCGAGCTGCTGCAGGCGCGCGAATGGAGCCTGCTGATCCTCGACGAGGCGCAGACGGTGAAGAACGCCGCCAGCAAGGGCGCGCAGGTGATCCGCCAGCTCAAGGCCCGCCACCGCCTCGGCCTCACCGGCACGCCGCTGGAGAACCACCTCGGCGAGCTATGGGCGCAGTTCGACTTCCTGTTGCCGGGCTTCCTGGGCAGCCACAAGGACTTCACCGCGACCTGGCGCACGCCGATCGAAAAGCACGGCGACACGGTTCGCCGCGATCTGCTCGCGGCACGCCTGCGCCCCTTCATCCTGCGCCGGCGCAAGGAGGACGTGGCCACCGAACTCCCGCCCAAGACCGTGATCGTGCGCAGCGTCGGCCTGGAGGGCGGCCAGCGCGACCTCTACGAGACGGTGCGCGCGGCGATGGACGAGAAGGTGCGCGCGGAGATCGCCGGCAAGGGCTTCGCGCGCAGCCAGATCGTGATCCTCGACGCGCTGTTGAAGCTGCGCCAGGTGTGCTGCGACCCGCGCCTGTTGAAGTCGCCCGCCGCCTTGCGGGTGAAGGAGCGCGCCAAGCTCGACCTGCTCATGGACATGCTCCCCGAGCTGATCGACGAGGGCCGGCGCATCCTGGTGTTCTCGCAGTTCACCACCATGCTCGGCCTGATCGCTGGCGAACTCGACAAGGCGAAGATCGGCTGGGTCGCGCTGACCGGCGACACCCGCGATCGCCGGGTGCCGGTGGAAGACTTCCAGAAGGGGCGCGTGCCGGTATTCCTGATCAGCCTGAAGGCGGGCGGCGTGGGCCTCAACCTCACCGCCGCCGACACCGTGATCCACTACGACCCGTGGTGGAACCCCGCGGCCGAGAACCAGGCCACCGACCGCGCCCACCGCATCGGCCAGGACAAGCCGGTGTTCGTGTTCAAGCTGGTGTGCGCGGGCAGCATCGAGGAGAAGATCCTCGCCCTGCAGGAGCGCAAGGCCGCCCTCGCCGAGAGCGTGCTGTCGGAGGACGCGGACGCGCTCGCCAAGTTCGGCGAGGCCGACATCGCCGCCCTGCTCGCGCCGCTCCCCGCGGACGCGCGCTGAGCAAGAGCGGAAGCCGGGCAAAGCTGTCCTGCAGGAGCGGCGCAAGCCTCGGTGCCGGCGCTCCTCCGCGCCGAAGCGACCGAACGCACGAGTCGCCACTTGCGCCGCCCCCGCAATGAGCACGGGGCTCCAGGAGCCCCGTGGGAGCGACGCGAGTCGCGATTGAAGCGGTCGAGATGGCGCGGCGCGAAATCCCGCCGCAAGCGCTCACCCGACCCCGTCCGGGGTCAGCGCTGCGCCGGCTCCGCGATGAAGATCTCCACGCGGCGGTTCATCGCACGACCGGAGGCCGTCGAGTTGTCGGCGACGGGCTGGCGCGAGCCGCGCCCATCGACCGCGATGCGCTGCGCGGACACGCCACGCTGCACCAGATAATCGCGGGTGGCGGCGGCGCGGTTGATCGATAGCGGATCGTTCACCGCATCCGAGCCGGTGCTGTCGGTATGGCCGATGATGGTCACCGTGGTCACCGGATGCTGGTTCAGCGTGCTGGCCAGACGGTCGAGCACCGGACGCATGTTGGGCTTGATCGCGTGGCGGCCCACGTCGAAGGAAACGTCCGCGGGAATGTCGACCTTAAGCTGGTTGTCGGTCGTCTGGCTGATGCCGATGCCGGTGCCCGCGGTCGCCTGCTCCATCTCGGCGCGCTGCTTCTGCATGTTCTGCGACCACAGGTAGCCGCCGCCCGCCCCGAGTGCAGCGCCGATCGCAGCACCGGTTGCGGCGCTCTTGCCCTTGTTGCCGCCCGCGGTGGCGGCACCGATGAGGCCGCCGGCCACGGCGCCGATGGCGGCTCCCATGCCCGTGTCGCGCTGGGTCTCGTTCATGTTCGCGCAGCCGGAAAGACCGCTCACGGCGAGCGCGACCGCGGAAAGGGTGACGATGATTTTTTTCATTGGATGGGCTCCGTTGCGTTGAGGGGGTGCCACTGGGGATGCAGAACGGCGTGAATTATCGATGTAACGCTCATCCACTCTAGCCCATCGGAGTGAAACAGAAAATGACGCGGCCGCCCGCCTTGCGGCGCAGGTCACGCACGCAGGGCATTGAAAAGCACGTATCCCGCCCAGGTCATCAGCACGGATCCAGCCACATGCACGACCAGGTGGGCACCCAGCCAGCCGATCGCGCCGCGCTGCAACAGGTGGAAGGACTCGGCGGAAAAGGTGGAAAAGGTCGTCAGCCCGCCGAGCAGGCCGGTGGTGAGCAGGAGCTTGAGCGCCGGCGACATCGTCGGCCAGGCCTGCACCGCCGCGAGCACTACGCCCATGAGGAAACCGCCCAGCAGGTTCGCCATCAGGGTGCCGAGCGGGACGAGCGCGAACACCGGGTTGAGCCACAGCCCCAATCCCCAGCGCAGCCACGCACCGCACGCCGCCCCCGCCCCAACCGCTGCGAATGCCGCCAGATTCATCGCCCGTGCTCCATCCCGCCTCCCTGCTGCCGCCCACCGGCCGCACGATTCTACCCCTCCGCGGGCATCGCGCCCCGAACGCCGCACCCCGTGACCGGCCCGCTCCGGCGAGCCCGCACGCCCGATCGGCTACAATCGGTCCATTGCGCCGCCCGCCTCGGGGTCCGGCCCCAGCTGCACACGAACCCCCACCATCCCGCCGAACTTTCCGACCCCTGCCTTCCCGATGAAACCCGAAAAGAAACCCGCCGCACCCGCCGCCGAAGCGCCCGTCGTCTCCAACTTCATCCGCAGCATCATCGACGAGGACAACCGCAACGGCAAATGGGGCGGCCGCGTCGAGACACGCTTCCCGCCCGAGCCCAACGGCTACCTGCACTACGGCCACGCCAAGTCGATCTGCCTGAACTTCGGCCTGGCCGAGTCCTACGGCGGCGTCTGCCACATGCGCTTCGACGACACCAACCCCGAGAAGGAAGAGCAGGAATATGTCGACGCCATCCTCGAGGCGGTGCAATGGCTCGGCTTCGAGTGGGGCGAGCACCTGTACTTTGCGTCGGACTACTTCGACAAGATGTACGCCTGCGCCATCAGCCTGATCAAGGCCGGCAAGGCCTATGTCGATTCGCAGTCGGCCGAGGAGATGCGCGTCAACCGCGGCACCCTGACCGAGGCGGGCAAGAACAGCCCGTACCGCGAGCGCAGCGTCGACGAGAACCTCGAGCTCTTCGCGCGCATGCGCGCCGGCGAATTCGCCGAGGGCACGCACATCCTGCGCGCCAAGGTCGACATGGCGAGCCCCAACATCAACCTGCGCGACCCGGCGATCTACCGCATCCGCCACGCCACCCACCATCGCACCGGCGACGCTTGGCACCTGTACCCGATGTACACCTTCGCGCATCCGATCGAGGACGCGATCGAGAACATCACCCACTCGGTATGCACGCTCGAGTTCGAGGACCAGCGCCCGTTCTACGACTGGCTGCTCGACGCGCTCGCCACCGAAGGCCACTTCCCGCGCCCGCTGCCGCAGCAGATCGAGTTCGCCCGCCTCAACCTGACCTACGTGGTGCTGTCCAAGCGCAAGCTGATCCAGCTGGTGAACGAAGGCCATGTCGACGGCTGGGACGACCCGCGCCTGCCCACGCTGGTCGGCGCCCGCCGCCGCGGCTTCACCGCCGCCGGCTTCCGCCGCTTCGCCGAGCGCATCGGCGTGTCCAAGGCCGAGTCGTGGATCGACATGAGCGTGCTGGAAGAGTGCATGCGCGACGATCTCAACGAGGCCGCCCAGCGCCGCGTGGCGGTGCTCGACCCGCTGAAGCTCGTCCTTACCAACTACGCCGAAGGCGCCTCCGAGCTGTGCCAGGCACCCAACCACCCGCTCGAGCCCGAGCTCGGCAAGCGCGACATGCCCTTCTCGCGCGAGCTGTGGATCGAGCGCGAGGACTTCATGGAAGAGCCCGTCAAGGGCTTCCACCGCCTCTATCCGGGCAACATGGTGCGCCTGCGCTACGGCTTCGTCGTCAAGTGCACCGGCTGCGAGAAGGACGCCGACGGCAAGGTCACCGCGGTGCTCGCCGAGTACATGCCCGACTCGAAGTCCGGCACGCCGGGCGCCGACGACTACAAGGTCAAGGGCAACCTGCACTGGGTGTCGGTGGCGCACGGTTTTGAAACCGAGGTGCGCATCTACGACCGCCTCTTCGCCCACCCCCATCCCGGCCAGCGCCGCGAAGGCGACGCGCCCGACTTCGAGCGCGACTTCCTCGACGACATCAACCCCGACAGCAAGCGCGTCATCACCGCCTACCTGGAGCCGGCACTGAAGGACGCCCGGCCCGAAGACCGCTTCCAGTTCGAGCGCCACGGCTACTTCGTCGCCGACCGCGTGGACTCGAAGCCCGGCGCGCCGGTGTTCAACCGCACGGTGACGCTGAAGGATTCGTGGGCCAAGGGCGGGAAGTGAGATCGCATCCTTCGCGCGCGGCGACCAGACCTTGACCGCTCCGGCACTCCACTCATGAAGACCCTCCGCCGCCTCTTCGTTCTCGCACTCGTCGCGGCGCTGGTGGGCGCGGGGATCTGGTGGATGACCCGCCCGCAGCCGATCGAGGTGGCGGTGCACGAGGTGGCCCGCGGTACGGTCGAGGCCACGCTGACCAACACCCGCGCCGGCGAGGTCGAGGCCTGCCAGCGCGCGAAGATGGCGACGATCGCGGGCGGGCGGATCGAGTGGCTGGGCGTGGAGGAAGGCGACCGCGTCGAGGCCGGACAGGTGCTGATGCGGCTGTGGCATGGTGACCTCGACGCGCGCGCGGCGGTCGTGCGCGCCCAGCTCGCCACCGCCCGCCAGCGCGTGCAGGAGGCGTGCGCCGTGGCGGCCAACGCCGAGCGCGAGGCCGCGCG
>NZ_AMXD01000187.1 GCF_000310185.1 Thauera aminoaromatica S2
CCTCGGCCTGCTCGCCGGCCAGCGCCAGCGCTGGGAGGAGGCCGCGCGCGAGCTGCGCACCGCCGACGCCCTGCTGCCGGGCCATGCGCGCGTGCGCCGCAACCTCGACGCCGTGGAACGCTACCTGGAGCGCACCCGCCCGCGCTGAAGGGCTCCGCGACGGCGCGGCGGTGCTCAGGGCTGGCGCGGCGACGCGAGCGCGGCCGCGATCGCTGCGGCGCAGGCCTGCAGGTCGGCCAGATGCGCCTCCACCACCTTCGCGCGCAGGTCGTAGCGCCGCGGCCACACCAGGTTGATCGCCCCGCGCACCCCGCCATCGGCGAGGATCGGCACGGCGATGGCGTCGAAGCCGTCGTCGAAGCCCGCCATGTCCTCGAACGAGCCGCCGAAGAGCGCGTCGCGCACCGCATAGCCGCGCTGTCGCGTCTCCTCCAGGAGGGCGTCGATCTCGCCCTCGAGGACCGCCGCCGTGCGCGGATTCGACGGCGAGGCGGCGCGCCAGTGGGCGAGCACCGCTTCGCGTTCGGCCGCAGCGCAGAAGGCAAGCCAGGCCCGCCCGGGCGCGGAGAGCAGGATGTCCACCCGGTAGCCGATGCGGTAGCGCGGATTGAGCGCCAGCCCGGAGAGGCGGCGGGAGCTCTCCGCGACCTCCATCGCGAAGTCGCGGTACACCAGCAGGTCGGACGGCCACAGCACCGTGCGCTGCAGCGCCACCAGGTGCGGCGCCGCGGCCTCGACCAGGCGCGGATCGATCGCGTGCCCGCTCGGCGCCGCGGTCCACGCCAGCGAGCGCCGCCACAGCCCGTCGTCGATCGATCGCCACGCCAGCCCGCCCCGCTCCAGGGTGAGCAGGATGCGCAGCAGGGTCGGCTTGGGGAGCGCGCTGGCGGCGTGGAGCGCGCGCAGCGAGCTGCCCTCCTGGGGGCCGAGCAGGCGCAGCACCTCGATGCCGCGTTCGAGGGCACGGATCGAGGTGCCACGTTCCGAACTCATGCGTGGCGGCTCCTGTCGTCCATCCGGGACCTCCCGCGGCTCATGACATGGGAGGAATATAGAGGCTCTCCTTCACCTCCTCCATCACCACGTAGCTGCGCGACTCGGTCGCCGAGGGCAGCTTGAGCAGGATGTTGCCGAGCAGGCGACGGTAGTCGCTCATCTCCGAAATGCGCGCCTTGATCAGGTAGTCGAAGTCGCCCGACACGAGGTGGCACTCCATGACCTCGGGGACGAAGGCGAGCTCCTTCTTCACGCGCTCGAAGGCGTCGTTCGACTTGGCGGCGAGCTTGAGCTCGACGAAGACCAGCAGCGGGCGGCCGAGCGCGCGCGGGTCGACGCGGGCGTGGTAGCCGGTAATCGCGCCCTCGCGCTCCAGGCGGCGCACGCGCTCGGTGCACGGGGTCGCCGACAGGCCCACCTGGTGGGCGAGCTCGGTCATCGTCAGGCGCCCGTTCTTCTGCAACAAATCCAGTATTTTCAGGTCTGTACGGTCGAGGTCGCGCATTTCACTGCGCCGCCGGCAAGGCGGCCTCCGGATTGGTGATCTTCACTGATTGGCGATATCAGTTTAGTGACTTTCGCTAGCAAGGCCTCATTAGACTGCCGCAATTCCATCGAATACAGGCAGGAGACGCGAAATGAACGTGATCGTACTCGGCAGCGGCGTGATCGGCACCACCACCGCGTGGTATCTGGCCCAACGCGGCGCGCGCGTCACCGTGATCGACCGCCAGCCCGGCGCCGCGCTCGAGACCAGCTACGCCAACGCCGGCCAGGTCTCGCCCGGCTACTCCACACCCTGGGCCGCGCCCGGCATTCCGCTGAAGGCGCTGAAGTGGCTGTTCCAGCGCCACGCCCCGCTCGCGATCCGCGCCGACGGCAGCCTGTTCCAGCTGCGCTGGATGGCGCAGATGCTCGCCAACTGCTCGAGCGCGCGCTACGCGGTGAACAAGGAACGCATGATGCGCGTCTCCGAGTACGCCCGCGACTGCCTGCGCACGCTGCGCGCCGACACCGGCATCGCCTACGAGGAGCGCAGCCGCGGCACGCTGCAGCTGTTCCGCACCCAGGCCCAGCTCGACGCCGCCGCGCGCGACATCGCGGTGCTGGAGGAGTGCGGCGTGCCCTACGAGCTGCTCGACGGTGACGCGCTCGCCAGCGCCGAACCGGCGCTGGCCCGTCGCCCCGGCAAGCTCGCCGGTGGCCTGCGCCTGCCCAACGACGAGACCGGCGACTGCCAGCTCTTCACCACCCGCCTGGCGGCGATGGCGGAGGCGGCCGGCGTGACGTTCCGCTTCGGCACCGAGGTGCGCGAGCTGGTGCGCCGCGGCGGCCATATCGAGGGCGTGCGCATCGCCGGTGCCGACGGCGTCGAGCAGACCCTGGTCGCCGACCGCTACGTGCTCGCCTTCGGCAGCTACTCGCGCGCGCTCGCCTCCAGCCTCGGGCTGGACCTGCCGGTGTATCCGGTGAAGGGCTACTCGCTGACCGTGCCGCTGGTCGACGCCGCGCGCGCGCCGGTGTCCACGGTGCTCGACGAGACCTACAAGGTCGCGGTGACGCGCTTCGACGAGCGCATCCGCGTCGGCGGCATGGCCGAGCTCGGCGGCTTCGACCTGCGCCTCAACCCGCGCCGGCGCGAGACCCTGGAGCTGGTGGTGAACGACCTCTTCCCCGGCGGCGGCGACGTCAAGGCGGCGGAGTTCTGGACCGGCCTGCGCCCGATGACGCCGGACTCCACCCCGATCATCGGTGCCACGCCCTTCCCCGAGCTCTTCCTCAACACCGGCCACGGCACCCTGGGGTGGACCATGTCCTGCGGCGCCGGCGCGCTGGTCGCCGACCTGGTCGTCGGCCGCCAGCCGGCGATCCGCCACGACGACCTCGGCCTCGCGCGCTACGGCGCCGAGCACCGCAGCATACCGGTGGCCGGCGCCCGCCAGCGTCCGCTCGGCACCGTCTGAAGCGCGCTTGCGCGGCTTCGTGAGCCACGGCGCGTACCCGGGGGGCTGCATCGCGACTCGCGTCGCTCCTACAGTGCCCCGGCAGCGTGGGCGGCCCCTGTAGGAGCGACGCAAGTCGCGATTCCACGGCTCCATGTGCTGCGGCGGTGATCCGCGCGCCCGATCGCGACTTGCGTCGCTCCTACGGCGCGGCTCCGGCAGCGTGGCGGGCCCTCGTGGGAGCGACACGAGTCGCGATTCCACGGCGCGGGAGCCTCTGTGGGAGCGACGCGAGTCGCGATCGGGCCGCGCATTGCGGCGCTGGCGAATTCCCCGCACCATTTTGCCTTTCCACCCCTTCCGATCCCCGCCATGCGTCCCGCCCGCGCCCTCATCGACCTCTCCGCCCTGCGCCACAACTATCTTCTCGCTCGCGAGCGCCACGGCGGGCGGGCGCTCGCGGTGGTCAAGGCCAACGCCTATGGCCACGGCGCGCTGCGCTGCGCGCAGGCCTTGCGCGACGAGGCCGACGGCTTCGCGGTAGCCTTCCTCGGCGAGGCGCTGGAGCTGCGCGCGGGCGGCATCGATGCCCCCATCCTGCTGCTCGAGGGCGTGTTCGCCGCCGACGAGCTCGCCGAGGTGGCGCGCCAGCGGCTGTGGATGGTCGTGCACCACGAGGAGCAGCTGTGCATGCTGGAGCGCACGCCGCTCGCCGCACCGGTGGATGTGTGGCTGAAGGTCAATAGCGGCATGAACCGCGCCGGTTTCGTCGGCGACGCGGTGGCGCGGGCCTGGCGGCGCCTGCAGGCGAGCGGCAAGGTCGGACGCATCGTGCTGATGACGCACTTCGCGCGCGCCGACGAGCCCGAGCTCGGGACCACGCTGGAACAGTTGCAGCGCTTCGAGGCCGCCACCGCCGGCCTGCCCGGCGCGCGCAGCGTGGCCAACTCGGCAGCGATCCTGGCCTGGCCGCAGGCGCGCCGCGACTGGGCGCGCCCGGGCATCCTGCTCTATGGGGCCGATCCCATGCCCGCCGAGGGCAACGGCCTGCGTGCGGTGATGACGCTGGAGAGCGCGGTGATGGCGGTGCGCGAGATCGCGCCCGGCGAGGCGCTCGGCTACGGCGGCCGCTTCGTCGCCGAACGCCCGACGCGGGTCGGCCTGGTGGCGATGGGCTACGCCGACGGCTACCCGCGCGTGGTGCCCGACGGCACCCCGGTGGCGGTGGAGGGCCGCGCGAGCCGGATCATCGGCCGGGTGTCGATGGACATGCTGACGATCGACCTCACCGCGCTGCCCGAGGCCTGCCTGGGCAGCCAGGTCGAGCTATGGGGCAAGCAGGTGCCGATCAACCACATCGCCCAGGCCGCGGGCACGATCAGCTACGAGCTGCTGTGCAACGTGAAGCGGGTGCGGCTGGAGTATGCGGACGCGCGAGGCGTGGGAGGCAAGGCGTAGGGAGCGAGGCGTCAGCTGCGGCGGGCGATCGAGCGTCCACCGGCTTCCTGAAGCCTCTCAGCGCAGCTTGCGGAGGTTTTGCTCCTTGCCCCCGACGCCTCGCACCCGACGCCTCACTCCCGTACCCGATCGATCGTCACCGTCACGCCTTCGGCATCCGGCGCCACCGGAGCGCTGACGCCCTCGAGGTCGCCGGGGCGTGCGGTGGCATCGCCACCCTTGGAGACGCGCGCCGCGATCACGACGCGCTCGGGCACCGCGGCGTCGCCCATCATCAGCCTCGCGCCGTCGAAGTCGAAATTCACCGGCAGCTCGCTGCCCTTGAAGCGCAGCGCCGCCAGCGGGGGGCCGCCGGCCGGGCCACGCACGAACACGAACACCGCGTCCTCGGCCGCGACCTGGCCGGCGAGCGCGCCCTCGACCTGCAGGCGGCCGGCGACCTTGAGCGGCGAGGCCGGCGGCGGCGCGGCATTGCCTTCGTTGGTGGCGAGCGGCGCCATGCCGGCCTTCGCGCGCGCCTCGTTGATGCTCGCGCGCACGCCGCGCGCGACGTCGTCGCCCGGGGGGATCAGGGCGAGGATGCGCTCCCAGTAGCCGGCGGCGGCGGCGAAGTCGTCGCGCTGGTAGGCGGCGGTGCCAGCCAGCGCCAGCGCCTTGGGATGCTTCGGTTCCGCCTCGAGCGCACGCAGCACCAGCGCCTCGGCATCGCTCCCGACCTTGCCGGTCTGCGCGGCGACCACGTCGGCCCAGTCGGAGAGCACGTCGGGGTCGTTGGGCACCAGCTTGTCGAGGCGTTCGTAGGCGGCGGCAGCCTTGGGGAAGTCCTTCAGCACCAGGTAGGTCCGCGCCAGCATCGCCCAGCCCTCGGCGTTGTCGGGGTTGGCGGCGAGGTGCTTCTCCAGGCTGCCCACCATCTCGGTGACCTGCTCCTGCGTGAAGCCCTGCTGGCCCTCGACGTTCTTCGGGTCGAGCGCGGCGGGCTCGCCGATCATCAGGTAGGTGCCGACGGCAAGCGCGGGGATGGCGAGGCCGGTGGCGAGCGCCCACGCCTTGCTCGGCCGGCGGTCGGCGCTGTCGGCCGTCTCGGCGGCCACCTCGGCCTCCTCGAGGGCACGGCGCTCCAGCTCCTCGCGGCTCTTCGCATGGGTCGCGGCGTCGATGCGGCCCTCGGCGAGCTCGGCGTCGAGATCGGCGAGCTGCTCGCGCAGCACGGTCAGCACCATCGCGCTCTGGCGCATCTGCGCCTGGCTGCGGCGGCCGTAGCCGAGCAGCGGCGGCAGGATCAATAGCAACGCGCCGGCCACGAGCAGGCCGGCGAAAACGAGGAAGGCGGTCACTTGCGGGACTCCGGGGATGCGGGATTCGAGGCGGCGTCCCCGCCGCCGGCGAGCAGCGCACGCGCGCGCTCGCGGTCTGCGGCGCTGAGCGCGCCCTCGGCGGCGATCTCGCTGCGGCGCCGGCGCAG
>NZ_AMXD01000188.1 GCF_000310185.1 Thauera aminoaromatica S2
GCCTGGGCAGCGGCGACAACTACCACAAGCTGCTCGAGCCGCTCGCCGACAAGCTCGGCGCCGCGCTCGGCGCCTCGCGCGCCGCGGTGGACGCGGGCTACGTGCCCAACGACTACCAGGTCGGCCAGACCGGCAAGATCGTCGCGCCGCAGCTCTACATCGCGGTCGGCATCTCGGGCGCGATCCAGCACCTGGCCGGCATGAAGGACTCCAAGGTGATCGTGGCGATCAACAAGGATCCCGAAGCGCCGATCTTCCAGGTCGCCGACTACGGCCTGGTGGGCGATCTGTTCCAGGTGGTGCCGGAACTGACCGGGGCGCTCTGACCGGGCGCGAGGAGCGCGGGCATGGATCTCCCGGCGGCGCTGCTTTCGGCAGACGTTCAGGGGGTGGTGTTCGCGCTCGCCGCGCTGGGACTGCTCGCGCTCGCGCGCAAGCTGCCGTGGAGGGAGCTCGCCGGCGGGGTGCATCTGAACCTGCTGCTCGGCTTCGCGGTGTGCCTCACGCTGATCTGGAGCATGAAGGCCGGGGTCAAGCCGGGGCTTAACCTGCATCTGCTCGGGGCGATGGCGGCAACCCTCGCGCTCGGGCCGTGGAAGGCGATCGCCGCGCTCGCGCTCGCGCTGTGCGGGATCACCCTCAACGGCGCGCTGGAGTGGGGCGACTGGCCCGCCAACTTCGTGCTCATGGTGCTGGTTCCGGTTTCCGTCGCGAGCGGTCTGCATCGCCTGATCGAGCGCCTGCTCCCGGCGCATTTCTTCATCTTCATTTTCGTGACCGGCTTTGCCGGTTCCGCGCTGACCGCAATCGCACAGGGGCTGACCGCCTCGTCCGTGCTGGCGCTGTCGGGCGCGTATTCCGCAGATTTCCTGTGGAGCGACTACCTGCCGTTCTTCCTGCTGCTCGGGTTTTCCGAGGGCTGGATCAGCGGCGCGATCATCACGCTGATGGTGGTGTATCGGCCCGAATGGGTGAGTGCATTCGACGATCGCCGCTATCTGCTCGACAAGTAGGGCTGTTCAACCTTTTCCGGAGCGCAACAATGAGTCAATACAACGCCCCCATCCGCGACATGCAGTTCGTGATGCGTGAGCTCGCCGGTCTCGACGAAGTCATGCAGTTGCCCGGCAACGAGGAGGTCTCGGCCGACCTCGTGGACGCGATCCTGGAAGAAGCCGACAAGTTCGCCAGCGGCGTGCTCGCTCCGCTGAACTGGACCGGCGATCAGGAAGGCGCCAAGTGGAACAATGGCGAGGTCGCCACCGCGCCGGGCTGGAAGGACGCCTACACGCAGTTCGCCGAGTCGGGCTGGACCGCGCTGCCGTGCGATCCGGAATACGGCGGCCAGGGCCTGCCCAAGCTGCTCGCCACCGCGGTCATGGAAATGTGGAAGTCGGCCAACATGGCCTTCTCGCTGTGCCCGATGCTGACCAGCGGCGCCATCGAGGCCCTGATGCTGCGCGGCACCGACGAGCAGAAGAACCTCTACCTCCCCAAGATGATCGCCGGCGAGTGGACCGGCACGATGAACCTGACCGAGCCGAACGCCGGCTCCGACCTCGCCGCGGTGCGCACCAAGGCCGAGCCGCAGGGCGACGGCACCTACAAGATCTTCGGGCAGAAGATCTTCATCACCTACGGCGAGCACGACCTCACCGACAACATCATCCACCTCGTGCTCGCCCGTCTGCCGGACGCGCCCGAGGGCGTGAAGGGCATCTCGCTGTTCGTCGTGCCCAAGTTCATGGTCAACGCCGACGGCAGCCTGGGCGCGCGCAACGACGTGCATTGCGTGTCGATCGAGCACAAGCTCGGCATCCACGCCAGCCCCACCGCCGTGCTCGCCTTCGGCGACAAGGGCGGCGCGATCGGTACTCTGGTCGGCGAGCCCAACCGCGGCCTCGAGTACATGTTCATCATGATGAACGAAGCCCGCTTCGCGGTCGGCATGGAAGGCCTCGCGCTGTCCGAGCGCTCTTACCAGCACGCGCTGCAGTACGCCAAGGATCGCATCCAGGGCACCGACGCCGGCGTGCGCGGCGGTCCGAAGGTCAACATCCTGCATCACGCCGACGTGCGTCGCCTGCTCATGAACATGAAGAGCAAGACCGAGGCCATGCGTGCACTCGCCTACGTCGTCGGCGCCGCCTTCGACAAGGCGCATCACCACGCCGACGAGGCTGTGCGTGCGCAGAATCAGGCCTTCGTCGACCTGATGATCCCGGTGGTCAAGGGCTGGTGCACCGAGAACTCGATCGACGTGACCTCGGACGGCGTGCAGGTGCACGGCGGGATGGGCTTCATCGAGGAGACCGGCGCGGCGCAGCACTTCCGCGATTCGCGCATCACCACGATCTACGAGGGCACGACCGCCATCCAGGCCAACGATCTGATCGGCCGCAAGATCGCCCGTGAGAACGGCGCCACCGTCGGTGCCGTTGTGAAGATGATGCGCGCGGTCGAGGCCGAAGTGGCCGGCGTGCAGGACGAGGCCTTCGCAGCCATCGCGCGCGCGCTCGGCAAGGGCATCGCGGCCGTGGAAGAGGCTGTGGCCTACATCCTCGCCACCTACTCCCAGGACATCAAGGCGGCCTCGGTCGGTTCGGTGCCCTTCCTGAAGCTGCTCGGCATCGTGGCTGGCGGCTGGCAGATGGCGCGCGCCGCGCTGGTGGCCAAGCGCAAGCTCGAGGCGGGCGAGGGCGATGCCGGCTTCTGCAAGGCCAAGATCGTCACCGCGCGCTTCTATGCCGACCACGTGCTCGCGCAGGCCGGCGGTCTGGCCTACACGGTCGTCAATGGCGCCCCGGGCGCGCTGGAGCTGACCGAAGAGCTGTTCTGACCGGATATTGCCCGGCGTGGAAGCGCCGGAGCAACCGAGCGAAAAAAACCCGCTGCGGGCACTTGCCCGGCAGCGGGTTTTTCTTGTGTTCGTGTTCGCGCCTTCCACGCAGGAGCGTCGGAAGGCGCGGACAGGACGGGCGCTTACTCGACCTTGGCCTTCTCGCGCAGATCGAGCACGTGGCGCTCGATCTTCTGCTGCTGCAGGCGTTGCTGCAGTTGCGGCTTGACCTCCTCGAACGGCGGCGGTTGCACGTCGCGCACGTCGTCGAGCTGGATCACGTGATAGCCGAAATCGCTCTTGACGGGCGTCGTCGTGTATTTGCCCTTCTGGAGCTGGACCATCGCATCCGAGAACGGCTTCACGTACATGGCGGGGTTGCTCCAGCCGAGCTCGCCGCCGCGCTCCTTGGAGCCCGGGTCGCGCGACTCCTTGGCGACTTCCTCGAAGGCGGTACCGCCCTGCAGGCGGGCGATGATCGCCTTGGCCTGGTCTTCGGTCTCGACCAGCACGTGGCGGGGCTTGTATTCCTTGTCGCCCATGCGGCCCTTGATGGCCTCGTATTCCTTCTTCAGCTCGGCGTCGTCGACCGGGTTCGTGCGCACGTAGTCCTGCAGGTAGGCACGGATCAGGATGGCCTGGCGGGCCATCTCCATCTGCGCCTTCACGTCCGCCTTCTTGTCCAGGCCCCTCTTGCCGGCTTCCTGGCTCAGTACCTCGCGGCGGATCAGTTCCTCGCGCACCGCATTGCGCAGCTGTTCACCGTCGGGCGCGCCCTGGGCGCGCTGCTCGGCCAGCATGGCGTCGGAACGCTCGCCGGGAATCGCGACTCCATTGACCTTGGCGACCGGGGATGCGGCGAGGGCGGGCAGCGCGAGGAAGCCGGCAAGCAGGGTGATGGCGAGACGGCTCGGGAAATGTTTCATGGAGATTCCTTCAATGTCCTTGTGATTCGGCCTCTGCGGCCGTTAGCGCGCGGATGGCGAGGGCATGGATGTCCTTGTGCATCATGTCCCCGACCGCGTCGTAGATCATACGCTGCCGGACGACTCTGCTGCAGCCCTGGAAAGCTTCCGAGACGATGAAAACCCGATAATGTCCGCCTCCCTCGCGCGCACCCGCGTGCCCGGCGTGCAGCGCGCTGTCGTCGCCGATCTCGAGGCGTGTCGGTGCGAAGCGTTCCTGCAGCGCGGCGCGGATGCGCTCGACCCTCGTCGCGCTCACGGCAGCGTCTTCCGGAACGGGCGCACGGTGGTCCGTACGAACACGCCCTGGCGCACGTAGGGGTCGTCCCGAAGCCAGGCCTCGGCGCTGGCGAGCGAGTCGAACTCGGCGACGATCAGGCTGCCGGCGAAGCCCGCCGGGCCGGGGTCGGGCGAGTCGATCGCGGGCATCGGCCCGGCCAGCAACAGGCGGCCGTCGTCGCGCAATGCCTCGAGGCGGGCGACATGTTGCGGGCGCACCGCGAGGCGCGTCTCGAGCGCGCCGGGAGCGTCCTCTCCGATCAGGGCGTAGAGCATCAGTTGCTTTCCTCTTCCATGTGACGGGACAGGTAGAAACCCTGGGCGAGCACGAAGGCGAGCATCAGCCCCATGCCGCCGAACATCTTGAAGTCGACCCAGGCTTCTTCGCTGAAGTTGTAGGCGACCCAAAGGTTGAGCACGCCCATCGCGATGAAGAAACCGGCCCAGGCGAGGTTGAGCCGCGCCCAAACCGGGTCCGGTAGCTTGATCTGGGCCTCCAGCATGGTGCGGATGAGGTTGCGTCCGAGCAGCGAGGCCGAGCCGAGCAGCACCACGCCGAACAGCCAGTAGAGCGCGGTCGGCTTCCACTTGATGAAGGTGGGGTTGTGGAAGAAGAGGGTGGCGCCGCCGAATACGACGATGATCGCCAGGCTGATCCACAGCATGGTGTCCACCTTGCGGTGCTTGAGCCACACCAGTGCGATCTGCAGGAAGGTGGCGAGGATGGCGACGAAGGTCGCGATCAGGATGGGCGCCTGCGAGACCGCGATGCCGTCGCCCAGCCAGCCGGCAGCGAAGGCATGCGAGGCTTCGGGGTTGGCGCCGCCGATCTTGTAGGCGGCGAAGAAAAGGATCACCGGCAGGAGATCGAAGAGGAATTTCATGGTCGGTCCGGTTCGCTGTGCGCGGAGCGCCGCATTCTATCCTGTTCCCCGGCGGGAGCCGCGAGCGGCAGGCAGAGCGCCGCGCGCAGACCGCCGCCATCGCGGGCGGACAGCTCGAGGCGGCCCTGGTGGGCGCGCATCACCCGATCCACGATCGCCAGGCCCAGGCCGGCGCCCTTCGTGTTGCTGCGCGCCTTCTCGAGCCGGGTGAAGGGCTGGCGCATGCGCTCGATCTCGCTCTCGGGGATGCCCGGTCCGCGGTCGGCGACCTCGATGCGTGCCTGCCCGTCCTCGATGGAGACCGTCACCTCCAGCGGCGCGTTCCCGCCCGCGTAGCGCAGGGCGTTGTCGATCAGGTTGGCGAGCGCGCGCCGGATCGACAGGGCGCGCGCCTGTACGAACAGGCTCTCCGGGACCTCCAGGCGAAGATCCACGCCGCGCAACCGGTACGGTTCGGTGACCTCGCGCGCCAGGGTGGCGAGATCGATGGCCGCGGTGGGTTCCTGCGCGTCGCCGCGGCCGAAGTCGAGGAACTGGCCGATGATGCGATCCATTTCGCCGATGTCCGCGACCATCGCGGTGACCTCGTCGTCGGGCGCACCCGACATCTCGATACCCAGGCGCAGGCGCGCGAGCGGCGTGCGCAGGTCGTGGGAGACGCCAGCGAGGATCAGCGCGCGGTCCTCGTCCATGCGCGCGAGGTTGCCCGCCATCTGGTTGAAGGCGCGCGCCACCAGCGCAATCTCCTGCGGGCCGCTCTCGGGCTGCGGAGGCGGGCGCTCGCCGCTGCCCACCATGCGCGCCGCGCGCGCGAGCTGGCGCAGGGGCGCGCTCACCCGGGCAACGATCAGGAAGGCGCCGAGCAGGGCGGCGAGCAGCGCGCCCCCCCCC
>NZ_AMXD01000189.1 GCF_000310185.1 Thauera aminoaromatica S2
CGCGCACCTGCACCCCTGCGGCCGCGCGCAGCTCGGCAAGCGCCTCGGCACGCAGCGCCGCGGGCAGGGCCGCGAAGCCGACCCCGCCGATGCCGGTGTGCACGCTGCGCGTGCCGGGCGGCAGCGCGGCATGCGCAGCGAGGTAGGGCAGACCACGCGGAACCCCGAGCGCGTGCCGTGCCCAGGCCGCGCGCGCGGCGGGGTCGTGGTCGTATAGCGCGATCGCGCGTGCGGCGCCGGCGTTGTCGAGCAGCATCACCGCCGCCTCCCAGGCGCTGCAGTCGAGGATCTCGCCACCCACCTGCAGCAGCCCCGGCGGGGGCGTGTCGCGACGGGGCGGCTTCCATTCCGCGGCGAGTTCGGCGAGCGCTTCCACGCGGGCACCGCCGTCCGCACGCAGATCGCGCACGGCGAGGCCGGCGAAGCGCAGCTCCCGTCCGGGCAGGAGGCGCGCGGCCAGTTCCGCTGCGATGCGGCCGAGCAGCAGGTCGCCGAGGTTGTGGCGGTCGAAGGCACCGAACAGGATCAGCGGCGAGGGCTGCCCGACCCGGGGCGTGGCGCCGGCCGCCGCCTGCGCGGGCGAGAGGGGGCGGAGGGATGTCGCGGTGCGCGCGCCGGGCCCGTTCATCGCCCCCCCTGCCTCAATCCGCGCCGGTGCGCAGGCGGTCGAGGCGCAGGCGCTGGCGCTCGTCGAAGAGCCGGCGCGCGCCCAGGCTCACCGCCACCACGGTACCGAAGCCGGTGCCACCGGCGATCAGGAACATCACCAGGATCTGGTATTTCACCGCCTCCACCGGCGCGGTGCCGGCGAGGATCTGGCCGGTCATCATGCCGGGCAGGCTGACGATGCCGGCGGCGGCCATGGCGTTGATGATCGGGATCATGCCGACGCGGATCGCCTCGCGCCGGGTGTCGGCGATGGTCTCGTTCCAGTTCTGGCCGAGGGCGAGCCGGGTCTCGAGCACCATGCGCCGCGCGCTCGCCTCCTGGGTCAGGCGGTCCAGCCCGAGGGCGATGCCGTTCATGGTGTTGCCGAGCACCATGCCGAGCAGCGGGATCGCGTACTGGGGCGCATACCACGGCGTGTTGCCGATCACCACCAGCAGCGCCAGCACGCTGACGGTGAAGGAGGACACGAACATCGACAGCGTGCCCAGGCCGAAGCCCCACCACCCGACGAAGCGGCGCTTCTGCCGCGCCATCACCTCGCGCCCGGCGGCGGTGATCATCACCGCGGCCATCGCCGCCACCCACAGGAAGTGCGCGTTGTCGAACAGCAGCTTCAGCACCAGACCGATCAGCAGCAACTGGATCGTGGTGCGCGCGGCCGCCACCACCAGGCGCTGCTCGATGCCCAGGCCCAGGCGCAGCGACAGCCCGGCCAGCGCCAGGATCAGCAGCGCGGCGAGCGCAAGGTCGAGGACCGAGAGCTCCATCACCATGCCGCGCCCTCGGTGTCGGGGGGCCTGTCCGCGCCTGCAGCCTTTCCTTTGTCCGCGGCCGCCTTCCCGCCTTCCTCTTCCTCCACCAGCTTGCCGTCCTCGAGCAGGAAGCGGCGCCGCGCCACCCGTGCGGCCTGGCGCGGGTCGTGGCTGACCCACAGCAGCGCGGCGGCGTGCTCGCGCCGGTAGTCGTCGAGCACGGCCTCGACGCGCGCGGTGCTGTCCTCGTCGAGGTTGCCGGTGGGTTCGTCGAGCAGCAGCACCGCCGGCCCCTGCATCAGCGTGCGCAGCAGCGCCAGGCGCTGGCGCTCGCCCGTGGAGCAGCGCGCCACCTGCCAGTCGAGCGCCCCGGCGGGCAGGCCCACGCGGTCCAGCCAGGCGGGCGTGCAGCCGGCGGGAAAGTGCTCGCCGACGGTATCGGCCCACCACTGGCCCTCGGCCATCACCAGCGCCACCCGGCGCCGCCAGGCCGGGCCCGGCATGGACGAGCACGCGCGCCCATCCAGCAGGGCCTCGCCCGCGTGCGGGTCGAGATCGGCGATCGCGCGCAGCAGCAGGGACTTGCCGCTGCCCGAGGCGCCGCGGATGCAGACACATTCGCCGGCGGCGACGTCGAGATCGACCGGGCCGATGTGGCGGGTGCGGAGCTGGTGCAGGGCGAGGGCGGGCATGGACGGATGTTCGCGTGTCCGGGCGGGGTTTTCAATGCGGGTGGCTCGCCGCGCTCGGCAAGCGCGCTCCGATTGGGCGAGAATGTGTAAGCAATCCATGCACATCTTCGCCTGCATGGAATCTTTTTTCCGCCAGGGGCTCACACCCCCGCATGCGGCGCGGACGGTCCGCGCCGCCCGACAGGACCGACTCATGTACAGGGATCCCCGATTCTCCGGCATCTTCCAGACCCTCGGCGGGCCGGCCGCCAAGCCGCCCACGCTGCTGCAGAAGGTGGTGGGCGCGGTGGTCATGGCGGGCGTCTTCATGCTCGCGCTGACCTTCTCGGTCGCCTTCTTCGCGGTGCTGCTGACCGCCGGCGTGGCGATCTGGGGCTGGGTGTGGTGGAAGACGCGTGCCCTGCGCAAGGCGATGCGGGCGCAGATGGACGCGCAGGCGGCCGCAGGCGGTGCTCGTGCGGGCGGCTACGGTCCCGCCGCTGGCAATCGCGGGCTGATCATCGAGGGCGAGGTGATCCGCGAGGTGGAGATCGAGGAGGATCCGCGCAGGGACGGCCCCGGCGGCCGCACCCCGTCGTGACGCCAGTCGCCCCACGCCCGGCGCAGCCGCGTTCCCATCTATCCTTGTTGACCCGGTGAACCGGCGGGCGGAGTCACCGCCGTTTGCTGCAGCAAGGCCTCGCGGCCGTCGGCGATGCTGCGGATGTGCACATCCATCTGGTTGAAGGCGATCTCGATTCCCGCTTCACGGAAGCGGCGGTCGATCTCGCGGTTGATCTCGTCGATCGCGGCGTTGCGGTCGCCGAGCTCGCGCACGTGCACCCGGAGCTCGTGGTCGAGCGTGCTGGGGCCGAAGTTGAGGAAGAACACCAGCGGTTCAGGATCCTTCAGCACGCGCGCGTTTTCGGCCGCGATCGCGAGCAGCAGGCGCCGCGTCGTCTCCAGGTCGGCGCCGTAGGCCACGCCGAGCTTGATCGTCACCCGCGTCACCGTGTCGGTCAGCGACCAGTTGGTGAGCTGGCCGGTGATGAAGGCCTTGTTGGGCACGATCATCTCCTTGCGGTCGAAGTCGGTGATCGTGGTGGCGCGGATCTGGATGCGGCTCACCGTCCCCGAGACGTTGCCGATCGTCACCACGTCGCCGATGCGCAGCGGGCGCTCGAACAGGATGATCAGACCGGAGACGAAGTTGGCGAAGATCTCCTGCAGGCCGAAGCCCAGGCCCACCGACAGCGCCGCCACCAGCCACTGCAGCTTGTCCCAGCTCACCCCCAGGGTGCCCAGCGTGGAAGCGATGCCGACGCCGACGATGACGTAGGAGAGCAGCGTGGTGATCGCATACGCGCTGCCCTGGGCGAGCTGGAGCCGCGACAGCACCAGCACCTCGAGCAGGCCCGGCAGGTTGGTGGCGAGCATGAAGGCGATCGCCGCGATCACCAGCGCGCCGAGCAGGTCGGCGAGACTGATCGGCACCACGCCGGCGGTCTCGCCACTGCCGCTGGCGTACTCGTACAGGGTGATGTTGTCGAGGTAGGACACCACCGTCAGCAGGTCGGCCCACACCCAGTAAAGCGCCACCGCGAGGCCGGACAGCAGGGCCAGGTGGAGCAGGCGCAGCGACTGCTGGTTGATGCGGGCGATGTCGAGCATCGGCGCCTCGGCCACCGCAGCCGGCTCGCTGTCGGCGCCGGCGCGGCCCTCGCGTTCGGCGGCCTCGCGGCGCGCGACCGCGCGCTGATGGTCGATGCGGTGCGCGGCGACGCCGAGCGCGCGCACCAGCAGGCCTTCGGCGAGTCGCCACAGGATCAGCACGTACAGGGTGTCCACCAGGCGGCCGGTGAGCTTGAGCGCGGTGTAGTAGTAGCCCATCACCAGCGCGCCGATCAGCGCGAGCGGCATGAGGCCGAGCGCCAGCCCCACGAACACGCGCAGCGGGGAGGGGCGGTCTTCCAGGCGCGTGTGCAGCAGGCCGCGCACCAGCAGCCAGGCCATGGTGGCGTAGCCGACGAGCAGGATCAGGATGCCCAGCACGTCGATGCCCAGGCTCTCGGGCTGGCGCTCCGCGATCGCCACCACCGCGACCACCGCCACCACCACCAGACCGAGCTTGTTCAGGTTGCGGTGCAGTGCGCGCACGCGCTCGACGGGCCACTGGAAGTGGCGTTCGGCCACCCCGCCCGGCGTGAGGAGGCGATGGGCGGTGCGGAACACCAGCCAGGCCTGTGCCATGTCCATCAGCGCCGCGCCCAGGGCCGCGTTCTGGCCGCGCGCGTCCATCTGCAGGGCGATGCCGCCGAGCGCCAGCAGCAGGCTTACCGGCAAGGTCAGCAGCATGTTGAGCAGGATCGCGCGCGGGGTGTGGAGCTGGCTGTCGCGGCGCACGTAGCCGATGTCCGCATGCAGGCTGTCGAGCTGCGCGCGCAGCCAGCGCCGGCGCGCGAACAGGCCGACGCTCAACAGCAGTACCGGCAGGAACAGGAAGGGCCGAGCCTGCAGGCCCGCCCACAGCTCGCCGACGGCCGAGCCCCACGGGATCGCGGCGAACTGCTTGGCGAGCGCGGCCGGCACCGCCTGCAGCCAGGCGAGGTCGAGCGGGCGGTTGCTCGGGATCCAGAACATCTGCTTGTCGAGCGTGGCGCGCAGGCGGTCGGCGCTCACCAGCAGCTGGCGCTCGGCGAGCTGCAGCGTGATCGACTGGGCGAGCACCGCGTTGAGCTCGCGGTTGAGGCGCTCGAGCAGCTCGCTGCGGGTGGCGAGCAGCGCCAGCAGCGGTTCGCGCACGGCCGGGTCGGCCTCGCCGGCGTCGGCGAGCAGGCGTTCGGCGTGGGCGGCCGGGATGGAGAGCTGTTCGCGCTGCTTGTTGATCTCGAACTGGTACAGGCGGATGTCGGCGATCTGGTCGGCGAGGCCGGCGTCGGTCGTCGGGGCGGGCAGCGCCCGGCGCTGCTCGAGCAGGATGCGCGAGAGCAGGACGCTGCCCTGAAGCACGCCGATCTGCTCGTCGATCAGCGTGGTGCTGCGGTTGAGCACGTCGAGTTGCTGGCTTACCGCCTGGTTGCGCCGGGTGAGGGCGTCGAGCTTCGCGGTGGCGCCCAGCAGGTATTCGGACAGCTGCTGGTTGATCGCCGCCTCGCGCGCGAGCAGGTCGTCGTGGCTCGCGTCGGCACTTACGTCGGCGAGCGCCTGCACGGTCTGCTCGGCTTGGCTGGCGCGCTGGCGGCTGATCGCGTCCTGCAGCGCGCGTGCCGCCTCCTCGAGGCGGGCGAGCTGCAGGCGGGCGAGCTCCTGGCGGGCGAGGCCGAGGTCGATCAGGCCGCTGTTGCCGGCGAGCTCCTGGCGGCGCAGCGCGAGCTGGGCGTCGAGCGCATGCCATTCGGCGGCGAGCGCATCGCGGCGCTCCGGGCTGAGCGCGCGGCTGTCGCGCCCGGCTTCGCGTCCGCTCGCGAGCATGGCCTCGATCGCCGCCATGCGCACCTGGCCGGTGCTGATCTCGGTCTGTGCGCGCTCGGGGCCGGTGCGCGCGGCGACGAGCAGGCTGTCGGCCTCGTCGAGGCGGCGGCGCCAGTCGGCGAGCGCGGCCTCCTGTTCGGCGAGGCGCTCCTCGAGGCGGGCGAGCGGGGTGTCGGCGGCGGGGG
>NZ_AMXD01000190.1 GCF_000310185.1 Thauera aminoaromatica S2
CTGGCGGGCGAGTTCGGTCGCGATCGCCGCGCGCGGGAAGGCGAAGTCCAGCGCGGCGGCGCTGGCTTCGAGGCGGGCGAGGTGGCGCTGGAGATTGCGCACGCCCGCCTCGCGGGTCGCATACATCGTCTCGAAGAGCGCGAAGCCCGGGTCGAGCGCGGTGAGGAAGTGCGCCTTGAGCCGGCACTCCGCGTACTCGTCGGCGGCACGGCTGTCGATCACGATGCCTGCGCCCACGCCCATGCGCCCGCGGTGGAGCGGCCCCGCGAGCGTCGCGGCACCAGCGGCCCCTGCCGCGGTCAGCGTCAGCGTGCGGATCGCCACCGACAGGCAGAAGTCGCCGCAGGCGCGCCCCGCTGGCGGTGCGTCGATCCAGCCGAGGCTGCCGGTGTAGAGGCCGCGCGGCGTGCTCTCGAGGCCGTCGATGAGCTGCATCGTGCGGTGCTTGGGCGCGCCGGTGATCGAGCCGCAGGGAAACAGCGCGCGCAGCAGCGCGGGAAATTCGGTGGCGTCGGACAGCTCGGCCTCGACCGTGGAGGTCATCTGCAGCACGGTCGGGTAGCGCTCGACCTCGAACAGCGCCGGCACGCGCACGCTGCCGGTGGTCACGACGCGGCCGAGGTCGTTGCGCAGCAGGTCGACGATCATGAGGTTTTCGGCGCGGTTCTTGGCGTCGGCCGCGAGCCTGCGCGCGGCGAGCGCATCGGCCGCGTCGTCGCCGCTGCGCGCCGCAGTGCCCTTCATCGGGCGCGCCTGCAGCACGCCGTCGTGGTGGCGCAGGAAGAGCTCCGGCGAGCACGACAGCACCCAGTCCGGGCCGCCCTCGTCGGCGTCGGCGGGCAGGCGGATCAGCGCGCCGAAGGCCACCGGCTGGCGCGCACGCAGGCGGCGGTAGAGCGCGAGCGGCGAGCCGAAGGTGTCGAAATCCAGGCGGTAGCTGTAGTTGACCTGGTAGGTCTCGCCCTCGGCGATGGCGGCGTGGATGCGCGCGATCGCGTCCTCGAAGGCTGCGCGATCGACCGAGGCGCGCAGGCCGAGCACGCCGGCGGGAGCCGGACCGGTGTCGGGATCGGGATCGGGCGCTGTCGCCGATGTGCCGATCGCAGGCCGGCGCTGGCGTTGCGCCTCACGCACCTCGAGCTTGCCCGTCTCAGTCCCGCCGGCCTCGGCCGCCGCCAGCCAGGCCTCGACCGCGACGGCCGAAAGGTGCTGCAGCGTGGCGAACATCAGCACGGCCAAGCGGCCGCAAGCCTTCGGCGCCCTACTCTCCCGCCCGACGTCCTCCTGCCCGACGCCATTCAGCCGCACGCCCCACTCGTAATCAGCCAGCACCACCGCGTGCAGGCCGGCGCGCAGGTCGGCGTCCACCGCGGCCCACGTCGCCTCCAGCGCGGACGGGTCCGCGCAGCGATGCGCGCGCACCAGGCCACGATAAAGGCGGCTGGACGGCGAAGCGCCGGTGGCATGGCAGTCGTCGAGCAGCGCGAAGCAGGCGGGGTCGAGCGGTGGGACGGCGGGCGGAGCGGACATGGGCGAGACAGGACGAAACGGGCCGCGGATTGTATCCCGCGGCCCGCCCCCTGCCCCGGCGAGCGCTCAGCCCGGCTTGCCGGTGCGCCGCAGCAGGCCGCGCTGCGGGTCGTAGCCCCAGGCGGCGAGCAGGAAGAAGGCCGCGAGGCAGCCGACGACGATCGCCAGCGAGCCCACGGCGAGCTGGCCGTGGAGCGCGAAACGGATCGCCTCGACCGCGTGGGTGAAGGGGTTCCAGGTGGCGAGGAAGTGGATGACGGTGGCGCCCGACTCCTCCAGCTTCCATAGCGGATACAAAGCCGGCGACAGGAAGAACATCGGGAAGATGACGAAGTTCATCGTGCCCGCGAAGTTCTCCAGCTGGCGGATGTTCACCGACAGCAGCAGGCCGAGCGCGCCCAGCATCATGCCGGCCAGCACCAGCACCGGCAGCGCGTACAGCCAGCCCGACCACGGCACGCCGACGTCGAACAGCGCCGCGACGGCGAGGAAGACGTAGGCCTGCAGCACCGACAGCAGCGTGCCGGCGAGCAGCTTGCACAGCAGCAGGTAGCCGCGCGGCAGCGGCGCGGTGAGCAGCAGGCGCATCATGCCCATCTCGCGGTCATAGACCATCGCCAGCGAGGACTGCATGCCGTTGAACAGCAGCACCATGCCGAGCAGGCCGGGCACGATGTAGGTCTGGTAGGGGATGTAGGTGTCGTAGGGCGGGATGATCGACACCCCGAACACGTTCTGGAAGCCGGCGGCGAACACCACCAGCCACAGCAGCGGCCGCACCAGCGCCGAGGCCAGGCGCCCGCCCTGGCGGACGAACTTGGCGAGCTCGCGGCTGGCGACCGCCTGCAGCGCGAGCAGGGCGTGGGCAGGTCTCATCGGAATCCTCGCGAAGCGGACGGGGTGGGCGAAGGCAGGTTCATGATCCGGTCGGGCTCAGGGCTTGCAGCGACTGTCGCGGCGGTCGAAGCCGAGCGTGTCCAGGTTGTTGGTCTGGTGGAGGAAGCCCTGGATGGGGGCGCGCTCGATCACCGCGTTGTGCGTGGCGAGCAGCAGCGGCTGGCGCAGCTGGCGGTCCCAGTCGCGGAAGTACAGGCGGTTGCCCTTGAAGCCGTCGATGGTGATCTCCTCGCCGCCGAGGTAGGCGACCCGCTTGTCGAAGGGCGCGTTGCCGGTGCGCACCACGGCCTCGACCACCGCCTTCACCGCCACCCAGGCGGCCCAGTCGGCACTGCCCATGTGGCGCCCCGCCTGCTTGTCGAAGCGGCTGACGAGCTGCGGCGCGCCGTGGCGCGACCAGGCCCAGTGCCAGGCCTCGGCGACCAGCCCCTCGGCGCCCACCACCGGGCGCGGGCGCACGGTGTCGTAGGGCACGCTGCGCGCGAACTCGCCGTCGCTGTCGGCGACGAAGACGACGTCGTGGTCGTCGCCCGCGGTGAGCAGGCCGACGTTGCCGAGCTCGCGCTGGCGCGGGTCGTTGCCGAGCACGAAGTCCTTCTTGTCGACGATCTTCAAGCCGAGCCGGCGCGCGGAGTTCTCGAAGGCGGCGCCGATCAGCCTGTCGTCGTCGCGCGGCCCCTGCAGCAGCAGCACCTTGCGCCACTTCTTCGCCACCAGGAACTGCGCGAGCGCGTCGGTCTGCATGCCGTGGTTGGGGATCGTGTGGTAGAGGTGGGCCTGGCACTGCGCCTGGCGCAGCGCGTCGTCCGGCGCCGAGACGTTGAACAGCAGCAATTCGCGGCCGCGCGTGGCGGCGGCGACTTCGGCCACCACCTTGCCCGGGGCGTCGATCAGGAAGTGACGCACGCCCTCGGCGTGCAGCTTGTCGAGCTCGGCCACCAGCGCGCGCGCGTCGGCACCGCGCGCGCGCACGAGCTCGAAGCTCACCCCGATCGCCTGGCCGACGAAGCGCGACTCGCGCAAGGCCACCTCGGCACCGGCGAAGGGCGCACCGAGCGGGCGCGACAAGGTACGGAAGAAGGCCTTGCGCTCGTCGTAGCGCGGATCGTCGGCGAGCTCGAGATAGCCGAAGCGGATCACCTCCGCCGCCCCGGCGGCGAGCGCGAAGAACAGCAGCGAGGCCGCCAGGGCGAATTGCGTCAGCGCACGGAAAATCATCATCTGGAACACCCCATCGATCGTTCGAGCATCACAACCCCGGATCCGCACCGTTCGTCACAGTCCACGCCGCGCTTCCTGCACCGCCTTGATCGCGACTTGCGTCGCTCCTGCACGGTGCCACCCCGGGCGCCCGGGGTTCTCGTAGGAGCGACGCGAGTCGCGATTGCAGCCCTCCAGCCCGCGCCGCGCTTCCTGCACCGCCTTGATCGCGACTTGCGTCGCTCCTACACGGTGGCATCCCGGGCGCCCGGGGTTCTCGTAGGAGCGACGCGAGTCGCGATTGCAGCCATCCAGTCCGCGCTGCGCTTCCTGCACCGCCTTGATCGCGACTTGCGTCGCTCCTACACGATGCCGTCCCGGGCGCCCGGGGTTCTCGTAGGAGCGACGCGAGTCGCGATTGCAGCGTCCCAGCCCGCGCTGCGCTTCCTGCACCGCCTTGATCGCGACTTGCGTCGCTCCTACAGGGTGCCAGCCCGGGCGCCAAGCGTTCTTGTAGGAGCGACGCGAGTCGCGATTGTGGGGGGCCTGGGCCTCAATCGTCGATCACCGCGGTGTGCGGCACGCGGCCGACCGGGACCGAGCGCAGCACCTTGTTGGTCCTGGTGTCGACCAGCGAGATGTCGTCCGACAGGCCATTGACCACCACCAGCATCGATTCGTCGCGGTTCAGCGTCGCGCCCCAGGCGCGATTGCCCACCAGCACGTAGTCGCGCACCTTGCGGGTGGCGACGTCGACCACCGCGACGTGGTTGGCGCGCCCCAGGGTCACATAGGCGGTCCTGCCGTCGCGCGTCATGGCGATGCCGACCGGGGTCACGTCGTCGCTGCGAAAGCCCTTGGGCGCGAAGCTCACGGTCTCCTTCACCACGTTGGTCTTCGCGTCGAGCACGGTCACCGAGGCGCCGAGTTCGTTGGTGACCCACACCTCGCCGCCGTCCGGCGTGTCGGCGAAGCGGCGCGGACGGTTGCCGACCACCACGTTGGCGAGGATCGCGTTGCTGGCGGTGTCGATCACATGGACCATGTTGGCCACCTCCGAGGTGACGTAGAGCCGGCTGCCGTCCTTGCCGACGAGCACGCCCTCGGGCTCCTCGCCCACCTCGATCCTCGCCAGCACCTTGTTGGCGGCCACGTCGATCACCGAGACCTGGGCGTCTTCCTCGTTGGAGACGTAGAGGCGGCTGCCGTCCTTGCCGAAGGCGAACATCTCCGGGTCCTCGCCGACGTCGATGCTGCGCACGACCTCCAGCCTGGCGATGTCGATCACGTCCACGCGTTCGCTGTTGCTGGCGATCACGAAGACCTGGCTGCGGTCGGCCGACAGCTTCATGTCGCGCGGGCGCTCGCCGGTGGCGATGGTCTTGACGACCTGGAAGCTCTTGCCGTCGAGCACGGTCACCGCGTTGTCGTTCTCGCTGCTGACGAACAGGTAGCCGGTGTCCCTGGCGAGCGCGGCGCCGGCACACAGGCCGAGACACAGGGCTGCGGCGAGTGCGCGGATCGGGGTCTTCGGTGGGGTCATGCGGGTCATCTCCTTGTTGTCGTGGCCGCGCGGGGAGTTCGCTGCGGTCTGGTGCGGCGGGATGCCGGTTGTCGAAATCATTCGCGATCAGCCGCCTGCGGCGTGCCGGTGAGCTTCAGGAAGGCCTCCGACAGGCTGGCGCAGTGCGCGGCGGCGGTCAGGGCGGCAGGCGCGTAGGCTGCGAGCAGCTCGCCTCGATGCAGCACCAGCACGCGGTCGGCGGCCTCGGCCTCATCGACCAGATGGGTGGCCCACAGCACGCCGACACCCGCGGCACGCAGCGCCAGCACCTCGTCGAGCAGGTGGCGGCGCGACGCCGGGTCGAGGCCGACGGTGGCCTCGTCCATCAGCAGCACCGCCGGCCGGTGCAGCAGCGCACGCGCCAGCTCCACCTTGCGCCGGTTGCCGCCGGAGAGCTCGCGCACGCGGTCGGCGCGGCGCTCGGCGAGGCCGACGCGCGCGAGCACGTCGGCGATG
>NZ_AMXD01000191.1 GCF_000310185.1 Thauera aminoaromatica S2
CAGGCGCCGGCTGGCCGCGGGTGGTGCGCGCGGCGCCGCCATCGCCGCCGGCGAGCTGCGCCTGCGGGTCGAGGCGGAACTGCGCCACCAGGCGCTGCAGCTGCTCGGCCTGGCTGTTCATCTCCTCGGCGGTCGCCGACAGCTCCTCCGAAGCCGAGGCGTTCTGCTGCGTGGTCTGGCTGATCTGGCTCATGGCGATGTTGATCTGCCCCGCGCCGGCCGACTGCTCCTCGGACGAGGCGGTGATCTCCTGCACCAGCTCGGCGGTCTTGCGGATCGAGGGCACGATCTGCTCGAGCAGCGCACCCGCGCGCTCGGCGGTCTTCACGCTGGAGCCGGCCAGTTCGCCGATCTCCTGCGCCGCGACCTGGCTGCGCTCGGCGAGCTTGCGCACCTCGGCCGCCACCACCGCGAAACCCTTGCCGTGCTCGCCGGCACGCGCCGCCTCGATCGCGGCGTTGAGCGCGAGCAGGTTGGTCTGGTAGGCGATGTCGTCGACGATGCCGATCTTGTCGGCGATCGAACGCATCGCTTCCACCGTCGCGCGCACCGCATCGCCGCCCTCGTCGGCGTCGGCGGCGGACTTGCTCGCCATGCCGTCGGTGACGCGGGCGTTCTCGGTGTTCTGGCCGATCGAGGCCGACATCTGCTCGATCGAGGCCGAGGTCTCCTCCAGACTGGCGGCCTGCTCGGACGAGCCCTGCGCCAGCGACTGCGAGGTCGCGCTCACCTGCTCGGAGGCCGCCGACAGGGCGTCGGCCGCGCCGCGCACCTCGCCCAGGGTGTGCGACAGGCTGCCCACCATGCGTTGCATGGCCGCCAGCACGCTGGCGCTGTCGCCGGCGCGCAACTGCACGTCCACCGTGAGGTCGCCGGCGGCGACCTTGCGCGCGATCTCCGCGGCGTAGTCGGGCTCGCCGCCGAGCTGGCGCAGCAGGCCGCGGGTGATCAGGATCGCCACCGCCACGCCCACCAGCAGGGCGATGCCGCCCAGCACCGACATGGTCAGCGTGGCCGCGGCGACGGTCGCGGCGGTCGCGCTGCCGGTACCGGAGAGCAGTTCGCCCTGGTAGGCGGTGAGCGCGTTCACGCGCTGGCGGTACTGCACCGCGATGGCGTCGTAGTCGCCGCGCAGGAAGGCGCGCGCCTCGTCGGCACGGCCCTGCTCGACGAGCTCGATGAGGCGGTTCTGCGCCGGGATGAAGCGCTGGCGGCTGTCGAGCACCTCGGCGAAGAGCTCCTTGCCGCGCGGCTGCACCAGCATCGGCGCGAGCGCGTCCCAGGCCTTGCCGATGCGCTCGCGCCCGCCGAGCATGCGGTCCTTGGCACGGCCGATCTGCTCGCCGTTCTCGGCGATGACCAGCTCGCGCCCGCCGAGGGCGATCTCGTTGACCCCGACCAGTCCGTCCTGCAGCAGCTGCGTCTTGGGCCACAGCTCGTCCACCACCACGTCGACATCGTGCTTGATGTCGGTCAGGCGCAGGATGCCCACCGCGAGCAGCGTCCCCAGCAGCACCAGCACGAGGCCGAAGCCCAGCCCCAGCTTCATACCCACCTTCATGTTCCTGAACATTCGCTTTCCCCTGTTTCCGGTTTCTTCTGCAGCATTCATGCAGCAAGGAAGCGCGCCCGCGGCGCACCCCCGGTGTCGCGGCCCTCGTGCGCGATCGCACGCTGGACCAGTTGTGGCACGTCCAGGATCAGCGCCACCTCGCCGCTGCCCAGGATGGTGGAGCCGGCGATGCCGGCGACGCGCTCGAAGAGCGGCCCGAGCGGCTTGATCACCGCCTGGCATTCGCCGAGCAGATGGTCCACCGCGATCCCCGCCTGGCGCCCGCCGAAGCGCACCACGACCACGTTCTGCCGCGGCGGCGGTGCGCCCTCGAGCGCGAACAGGGCGCGCAGGCGCAGGAAGGGCAGGACCTGGCCGCGCAGGTCGAGGTAGCCGGCGGCGCCGGCGTCGGCCGGCAGCTCGATGCACTCGACCACCGCGTCGAGCGGCAGGATGAAGGTGGCGCCGGCGACACCGACCTGGAAGCCGTCGATGATCGCCAGCGTGAGCGGCAGGCACAGCCGCATCGTGGTGCCGCAGCCCGGCGCGCTGTGGATGTCGAGGGTGCCGCGCAGCGCATCGACGCTGCTCTTGACCACGTCCATGCCGACGCCGCGGCCGGACAGGCTGGTGAGTTCGGCCGCGGTGGAGAAGCCCGGCGCCAGGACGAGGCGGTGGATCTCGGCCTCGGAGAGCACGGCGTCCGCCGCGACCAGGCCGCGCTCGACGGCCTTGGCGAGGATGCGCCGCGCGTCCAGCCCGCCGCCGTCGTCGGCGACCTCGATGACGATGCTGCCCGACTCGTGGAAGGCGCGCAGCTCGACCCGGCCGCGCGCCGGCTTGCCCGCCGCGGCGCGGCGTTCGGGCGATTCGATGCCGTGGTCGAGGGCGTTGCGCACGAGGTGCATGAGCGGGTCGCCGATCTTCTCGACCATGGACTTGTCGAGCTCGGCCTCGGCGCCGCGGATCACCAGCTCGATGTCCTTGCCGAGCTCGCGCGCGAGGTCGCGCACCACGCGCGGGAAGCGGTTGAAGACCTCGCCGATCGGGGTCATGCGCAGGCGCAGCGCGGCGTCGCGCACGTCCTCGACCAGGCGCAGCAGGTTGGCGGCGGTCTCCTGCAGCGCGCGGCTGCCGGCCTGCTGCGCCTGCAGCTGGGTGGCGGCGCCGGCGATGACGAGCTCGCCGACCTGGTCGATGAGCGCGTCGAGCCGGTCGGCGGGCACCTTGACGCTGCGCGTCTCGCTGGCGCGGCGCTCCTCGGCGGCCTTCTGCTTGCCGAGCGCGGCCTGCACCACCTGGGCGGGCACACCGGCGTGCTCGACCAGTAGCTCGCCCACGCGCGGCGCCTCGGCCTGCACGTGCTGGGCGGCGAGCGCGGCCTCGAGCTCGCGCGCGGTGACCGAGCCGCAGGTCACGAGGATCTCGCCGAGTCGGCGCGGGTCCTCGTCGAGCGCCTCGATGAGGGCGAGGTACTCCTCGACGCGCGCCGCCGGCGGCACCAGCACGATGCGCGCGCTGTCCTGCACGAACTCGAACACCGCCTCGATCTCGGCGCGGGGGGCCGTGCTGCGCAGCGCGATCTCGAAGCCGAGGTAGCAGTTTTCCGGGTCGCCGGCGGCGAGCTCGGGCAGGGTGTCGGCGATGGTCTCGACGTGCACGAGCTCGCCGAGGGTGCGCAGGTAGTGGATGAAGGCGAGCGGGTCCATGCCGTTCCTGAGCACCTCGGGCGCGAAGCGCAGCGACAGGTGCCAGTGCTCGGCGCCGAGCGCCACGCTGCCGCCGACCTCGAGCGCGGGCGCGGCCTCGGTCGCGGAGCAGACGACCGGGTCCCCCCCCGCCACGGTCGCCGGCAGTGCGGCAGGGGTGGCGGGCGTCGTGGCGCAGAAGGCTTCGAGGCGGGCGCGCAGCGGCGCGCCCTCGAACTCGGGCGGAGGAAGTTCGGCGGCGACCGCGGCGACGAGGCTGGCGATGTGGTCCTGCGACTCGAGCAGCAGGTTGATCAGGGCGTCGGAGAGTTCGAGCTCGCCGTTGCGCATGCGGTCGAGCACGCTCTCGACGGCGTGGGTGAAGTGCACCACCGCGTCCAGCCCGAACAGGCCGGCCGAGCCCTTGATGGTGTGGGCACAACGGAACAGCGCGTGCAGCTCGTCGGTCGGCAGCGCGGCGGTCTCGGCGCGCAGGAGGATCTCCTCCATCTGCGCGAGCAGCTCGCGGCTCTCGTCGAGGAAGGTGGCCAGGGCCTGGGAGAGGTCCATCAGCGTGCCTCCTGCGTGGCCGGCGCGGCGTCCTCGAGCAGCGGGTCGCCGAGCGCGCCGCCGAGGCGGGCGAGGTCGAGCAGGCGCAGCACCGCGGCGGAGTGGTTGACGAAGCGCACGCTGCGCCCGACGCTGCGCTTGGCCATCAGCATGAGCTGCAGGCCGGCGGTGTCGATCTCGTCGATGCGGCCGAGGTCGATCTCTAGCGCTTCGTGGGTGGCGAGCGCCTGCAGCCAGGCCTCGCGCAGCGCGGCCACGGTGTAGATGCCGAGTTCGCCCTCGGGGGCGAGGCGGGCGACGCCGGCCGCGGGGGTGTCGAGTGCAGGGGTGTCCATGGTCGGCGCGCTCACATCACCAGCTTGGACACCGCCGCCAGCATCTGCTGCGGCTGGAAGGGCTTGACCACCCAGGCGCGCGCGCCGGCTTCCTGGCCGAGGCGCTTCTTCTCCTCGGCGGCCTCGGTGGTGAGCATGATCACCGGGGTGAACTTGTAGCTCGGGTTCTTCTTGACCTCGCGCACGAAGGCGATGCCGTCCATGTTGGGCATGTTCACGTCGGAGATGATGAGATGAACCTTCTGGCCGCCGAGCTTGCCGAGGGCGTCGCGGCCGTCGCAGGCCTCGATCACCTGGTAGCCGGCGCCCTTGAGCGACAGGCTCACCACCTGGCGCAGCGAGGCGGAGTCGTCGACGATCAGCACGGTCTTGGACATGGGGGAGTACTCCTGCTCAAAAGAAGGTGATGTCGCCGCCAGCCGGGGCGGGGTTCGCGTCGGCGCGGCGGGCGTGTTGTTCGAGGGTGGTGTAGGTGCGCTCGAGCGCGGCGATCCAGGCGGCGACGTCGATCGGCGCCGGCACCCGCCCGCCGGCGAGGCGGGCCTCGTCTTCGGCGACCTGGGCGGCGAGGCGCGCCATGTCGGCGCGCACCGCCTCGAGGATCTGGCTGACGCGGTCCTGGAACTGGAGCTGCACCAGCACGCCCTCGATGCGGGACTGCACCGCGGTGCTGTCTTCCTCGAGAGCGCGCGCGGCCTGCGCCATGGCGTTGCCGACCTGGTCGAAGCGGCCGACCACGCTGCCGATCGCCGCCTCGGAGTCGCGCACCAGGACGGCGTCGCCGCGGGCCATGTGCTCGGCCGCTGCGAGCGCCTCGGCCATCGCGGCGTGGGCGCTCTCGACCTTGGCGCGGATACGCTCGCCGGTGGCGCCGGAGAGGTCGGAGAGCTTGCGCACCTCGTCGGCGACCACCGCGAAGCCGCGCCCCAACTCGCCGGCGCGGGCTGCCTCGATCGCCGCGTTGAGCGCGAGCAGGTTGGTCTGCTTGGCGATCTCGCCGACCTCGCTCGCCATGCGCATCAGCTCCTCGGTGACCTGGGCGAGGCGGGCGACCGCCTGCGACAGGCTCTGCTTCTCGGCGAGCGCGGCGTTGAGCCCGGCGAGCACGCGGTCGAGCTCGCCGCGGGCATGGCCGATCACCCCGACCACGCTGTCCTCGCCGCGGTCGGCGGTGGACTGGCGCGAGCGCAGCAGCGCGTCCTGCAGGCGCTCGAGGATGTGCGCGAACTCGCCGGCGAGCGCGCCCACGGCGGTCTCGGTCTGGCTGCGCGAGATGCCCACGTGGTCGTGCCAGCGCGCCAGCGCGGCCTGCGCCAACTGCTGCAGGCTGGCGAGGTAGGCCTCGCGCTCGGCCAGGCGCGCACGCTCCGCCGTGGCCACGCGCGCCGCGACGTCAGCCTGGCGGGCGCGCTCGCGACGCAGTATCCACCATGGCAGGGCGAGGCCGGCGACGCCGACGACGCCCGCC
>NZ_AMXD01000192.1 GCF_000310185.1 Thauera aminoaromatica S2
GGTCGTCGAGCCGGCGCACCACGCCGAACTGCGCCGGCTCGTGCCAGCGCACGCCGCGCGCCCGGCACCAGCGCGCCACCGCGCGGTCGCGCGCGTAGCTCGCGGCGTTGCCGGTCTCCTCGTGCGAATGCAGGGTGTCGAAGGGCGCTGCGGCGTGCAGGCGATCGAGCACTTCGACGGCCTCGCCCACCAGCAGGTGCAGGCGACCGCCGACGCGGGCCAGCCCGGCGTGCAGCTCGCGTGCGCTTTCGAGCATGAACTCGTAGTGCTGGCGCGCGGCGTCGGGCTGCGCCCACAGCGACGGCTCGACGATCAGCACGCACAGCACCGGCCCGCGCCGCGCGGCCGTGGCCAAGGCGGCGTGATCGGCGAGGCGCAGGTCGCGCTTGAACCAGACCAGGCCGTAGCTCACGGCGCGCTCCTGCGCGTGCGTGCGCGAGCGGGACGCGTCGCGGGCGCGGTCATGCGCGACCCCGGCAGCGCATTCATGCGCGCCCGCTCAGCCCGCCGCGAGGCCGTCGAGCACCCGGCGCGCGAGCGCGCGCCCGCTCAGCCAGGCGCCCTCCACGCGGCCGCCGTTGGCCCAGTCGCCGCACAGGCCCAAGGCCTGCGCGGCATCCCAGGCGCAGCCGCCGTCGAGCGCGGATTCGGTGATCGCGTAGCGCCAGCGGTGCGCCGCCCATCCCAGCGGCATGCGCCCGCCGAGTTCCTCGAAGGCGCCGACCAGCGCCACGGCGACGCGCTCGGGCGCATCCTCGATGTGCGCCTCGCTCCACTCCGCGCTCGCGTGCAGCGACCAGGTCTCCAGCCCGTCCCGCCCCGGCTTGGAGCGGTCGCGCGCGACCCAGCGCAGCGGCCCGCGATTGACGAAGGCGGCGTCGAAATCCACCGCCAGGGGGGCATCGAAGCGCGCCATCAGCGCCCAGCAGGCCTGCATCCGCGCCGCCTGCGCCGTCGCGGCGAGCGCCGGCGACAAGGGCAGCAGCAGCGGCACCGCCTGCGGCGAGGGTACCGCGAGCAGCACGCCGTCGAAGGCCTCGGGCAGCATCCCGCGCTCGGCGGTGGCGATCTCCCAGCCGTGCGGGTAGCGCTGCAGCGCACTCACCGTCAGCTGCACGCGCAGGTCCAGGCCTCGCGCCAGGTGGCGGGCGGGCGCGGTCATGCGCGGCGTGCCGACGAAGCGCGCCTCCTCGCCGTGCACGCCGCGGCGGCCGTCGCTGTCGAACACGGTGAGGCGCGCCGGCCACGGCGCCGCCACCCCCGCCGCCTGCCAGGCCGCGAGTTCCTCGATGAAGTCCGGGTGGCGCGCGGTGAAGTATTGCGCGCCGTGGTCGCAGGCCCAGCCCTCGCCGCGGCGGGTGCTCGTGCGCCCGCCCGGGCCGCGACTCTTGTCGAGGACAGTGACGCGGACTCCGGAGTCGGCGAGGCTGCGCGCGCAGGCCAGGCCGGCAATCCCGGCGCCGATGATTGCAAGGTGTGGATTGGCGTTCATGGGCGATCCGGGAGGAAGGGGGAGTTGGACACGAGCTTGAATATACTCTTTTTGTCCTGGACAAAATAGGATTGGCTTCATAAGATGAACTCAAGCGCGGGGCGTGCATGGCCAAGTCGCGCAAGCCGACTCCGAGCCTCCGTTGGCGGCGCAGGGCCGGCCACGACGCCCACCCCGGACTCCGCTCTGTCCCTCCGCCCCCAAGCCTGCCCTTCTTCCTCCCCCGCGAGCCGCGATCATGAACGTCCTGCTTCCCGACTCCGTCCGCCGCACCGCCATCCGGCTCGGCTACGCCGGCCTGATCCCCTTCGTGGTGCTCGCCCCCGCCAGCCTGCTCGACGCCCACCATGGCATCACCTGGAGCGACGCGCTGTTCGCCTACGGCGCCGTGATCCTCAGTTTCGTGTGCGCGCTGCACTGGGGGTTCGCGATGGCGCTGCCCGGGTTGGACGAACGTACTCGCGTGCGCAGCCTGCTGTGGAGCGTGGTGCCCTCGCTGATTGCCTGGCCGGCGCTGCTGCTGGTGCCGTCGGACGCCGCGGTGCTGCTGGTGCTCGGCTTCGTGTTGCACTACGTGCAGGACCGCCGTCTGGCGCGCGTGGCCGGTCTGCCCGAGTGGTATCTGCCGCTGCGCCTGCGCCTCACCACCGTCGCCTGCATCGCGCTGATCAGCGGCGCCTTCGTGCAATGGCCGTACTGAAGTCAGCACTTGCCCACCCGAGCCCGGCCCGAATCTCCACCGAGGAGCACGCCATGAACACTGCCGCCAGCGCCATCGACCCGAGCCTTCCCGTCGCGGATGCCGCGCGCAGCGCCGTGGTACCGGGCGGCCGCCTGTCCCGTCTCGCCCGCCTGGGCAGTCTCGCCACCGGGGTGGCGGGCGGCATGCTCGCCGAGGGTGCGCGCCAGCTCGCCGCCGGCAAACGACCCAAGGTGAGCGAGCTGGTGCTCACCCCGGCCAACGCCCGCCGCGTCGCCGAACAGCTCGCGCAGCTGCGCGGTGCGGCGATGAAGGTCGGCCAGCTGATGTCGATGGACGCCGGCAGCCTGCTGCCGCCCGAACTCGCCGACATCCTCGCCCGCCTGCGCGAGGACGCGCGCACGATGCCGATGAGCCAGGTGGTCGAGGTGCTGGAGACGCACTGGGGCAAGGGCTGGGAGCAGGGCTTCGAGCGCTTTTCCTTCACCCCCTGCGCGGCGGCCTCGATCGGCCAGGTGCATCGCGCGCGCACTCGCGACGGCCAGGAGCTGGCGATCAAGCTGCAGTATCCCGGCGTGCGGCGCAGCATCGACAGCGACGTGGACAACGTCGCCACCCTGCTGCGCGTCTCCGGGCTGCTGCCCAAGGCGCTCGACCTCGCGCCGCTGCTCGCGGAGGCCAAGCGCCAGCTCCACGAGGAGGCCGACTACCGCCGCGAGGCCGAGAACCTGCACCGCTTCGGCGGCCTGCTCGGCGACGCGGAACACTTCGTGCTGCCGCGCGCGGTCGATGCGCTCACCCGCAGCGACATCCTGGCGATGAGCTGGGTGGAGGGCGTGGCGGTGGAGACGCTCGCCGACCCGCAGGCGGCCGACCAGGCGCTGCGCGACCGCGTGGCGAGCCTCTTGATCGGCCTGCTGTTCCGCGAACTGTTCGAGTTCGGCCTCATCCAGACCGACCCCAACTTCGCCAACTACCGCTTCGACGCCGCCAGCGGCCGTGTGGTCCTGCTCGACTTCGGAGCCACCCGGCCCTACGCCGAGCCGGTGGTCGAGGCCTACCGCCGCCTGATGGCGGGCTCGGTGCGTGGCGACCGCGTCACGATGAGCGAGGCGGCGCAGGCGATCGGCTACTTCCAGGACAATATCCATGCCCATCAGCGCGATGCGGTGATCGATCTCTTCGAGATCGCTTGCGAGCCGGTGCGCCACCCCGGCGCCTACGATTTCGGTACCAGCGACCTGCCGCTGCGCCTGCGCGATGCCGGGCTGAAGCTGAGCATGGAGCGCGACTTCTGGCACACCCCGCCCGCCGATGCGCTCTTCCTGCACCGCAAGCTCGGCGGCCTGTACCTGCTCGCGGCGCGGCTGCGCGCGCGTGTGGACGTGGCGGCGCTGGCGGCGCCTTGGCTGGGCTGACGAGGCGCCGGCGCCCCGCGGCCCGCGCCGCGCAACCATTTCCCCGCGCGCAGGGTCTCAAGGCCTGAAACCAGCCAATCCGCGCGGGGAGGGCGTCATGAGGGACATCCTGATCGTCGGCGCGGGCAAGATCGGCACGGTGATCGCCGATCTGCTCGCCGGGAGCGGAGACTATGCGGTGACGGTCGCGGATCGCGACCCCGCCGCGGTCGAGCGCGTGGGGGCAGAGCTCGCGCGCGTGCAGGCCTGCGCGCTGGACGTCGCCGACGCCGATGCGCTCGCCGCGGAGCTGGAAGGGCGCTGGGCGGTGATCGACGCCGGGCCCTTCGACATCGGCATGCGCATCGCCGCGGCCGCGGTGGCGCAGCGGGTGCATTACCTCAACCTCACCGAGGACGTCGCCAGCACGCGCCGGGTACGCGAGCTTGCCCGCGGCGCGCACAGCGCGCTGATCCCGCAATGCGGGCTGGCGCCAGGCTTCATCTCCATCGTTGCCCACGATCTCGCCGCGCGCTTCGAAGAACTGCGCGACGTGCGCATGCGCGTCGGCGCACTGCCCAAGTACCCCTCCAACGGCCTCAAGTACAACCTGACCTGGAGCACCGACGGCCTCATCAACGAGTACCTCAACCCCTGCGAGGCGATCGTCGACGGGGTGCGCCGCGAGATGCCGGCGCTCGAGGAGCTCGAGCACTTCTCGCTCGACGGCGACGACTACGAGGCCTTCAACACCTCGGGCGGGCTGGGTACGCTGTGCGACACGCTCGAGGGCCGGGTGCGCAACCTCAACTACCGCACCGTGCGCTACCGCGGCCACCGCGACGTGATGAAGCTGCTGCTGCACGATCTGCGCCTGGGCGAGCGGCGCGCGCTGCTCAAGGACATCCTGGAGTCGGCGATCCCGGTGACCATGCAGGACGTGGTGCTGGTCTTCGTCACCGTCAGCGGCCGGCGCGAGGGCCTGCTGATGCAGGAGACCTTCGCGCGCAAGCTCTATGCGGCCGAGGTCAACGGCCGCCTGCGCAGCGCGATCCAGCTCACCACCGCGAGCGCGCTGTGCGCGGTGCTCGACCTGCTCGCCGCCGGCCGCCTGCCGCAGGCGGGCTTCGTGCGCCAGGAGGACGTCGATTTCTGCGACTTCGTCACCAACCGCTTCGGCCGCCACTTCCTGACCGACAGCGAGGAGGTGCGCTGCGCCGCCAGCGGCGTCCTCGCCGGGCCGGCCTCCGGCATGTGACTCCGAGGAGGACCCCAGCATGTTGAGCAACGCCCGCTTCCTTCCCCTCGGCCTCGACGCCCCCCGCCTGCGCGAGGGCGCGCTGGCGGTGCATAGCCCGATCGACGGCAGCCTGCTCGCGCGCCTCGCGCCGCAGGATGGCGCCACCACCGATGCCGCGATCGCGCGCAGCGTGGCGGCCTTCGAGGCCTGGCGCCGCGTGCCGGCGCCGCGCCGTGGCGAGCTGGTGCGCCGCTTCGCGCAGGCGCTGCGCGAGCACAAGGCCCTCCTCGCCGAACTGGTCACCCTCGAGTGCGGCAAGATCCGCAGCGAGGGCGAAGGCGAGGTGCAGGAGATGATCGACATCTGCGACTTCGCGGTCGGCCTGTCGCGCCAGCTGCACGGCCTGACCATCGCCTCCGAGCGCCCCGGCCATGCCTTGCGCGAGAGCTGGCACCCGCTCGGCCCGGTGGCGATCGTCACCGCCTTCAACTTCCCGGTCGCGGTGTGGGCGTGGAACGCGGCGATCGCGCTGGTGTGCGGCGACTCCCTGCTGTGGAAGCCCTCCGAGCGCACCCCGCTGTGCGCGCTCGCCTGCCAGCGCCTGCTCGAACAGGCGGCGGCGGGCATGGAGGAGGTGCCGCGCGGGCTGTCGGCGGTGATCGTGGGCGGCGCCGAGCGCGCCGTGCAGCTCGCCGACGACCGCCGCGTGGCGCTGCTCTCGGCCACCGGCAGCTGCGCGATGGGGCGGGCGCTGGCGCCGC
>NZ_AMXD01000193.1 GCF_000310185.1 Thauera aminoaromatica S2
TAACCCTGAAACAAATGCTTAGGGATTTTATTGGTATCAGGGTTAATCGTGCCAAGAAAAGCGGCATGGTCAATATAACCAGCAGTGTTAACAGTCGGGAGAGGAGTGGCATTAACACCATCCTTCATGAACTTAATCCACTGTTCACCATAAACGTGACGATGAGGGACATAAAAAGTAAAAATGTCTACAGTAGAGTCAATAGCAAGGCCACGACGCAATGGAGAAAGACGGAGAGCGCCAACGGCGTCCATCTCGAAGGAGTCGCCAGCGATAACCGGAGTAGTTGAAATGGTAATAAGACGACCAATCTGACCAGCAAGGAAGCCAAGATGGGAAAGGTCATGCGGCATACGCTCGGCGCCAGTTTGAATATTAGACATAATTTATCCTCAAGTAAGGGGCCGAAGCCCCTGCAATTAAAATTGTTGACCACCTACATACCAAAGACGAGCGCCTTTACGCTTGCCTTTAGTACCTCGCAACGGCTGCGGACGACCAGGGCGAGCGCCAGAACGTTTTTTACCTTTAGACATTACATCACTCCTTCTGCACGTAATTTTTGACGCACGTTTTCTTCTGCGTCAGTAAGAACGTCAGTGTTTCCTGCGCGTACACGCAAGGTAAACGCGAACAATTCAGCGGCTTTAACCGGACGCTCGACGCCATTAATAATGTTTTCCGTAAATTCAGCGCCTTCCATGATGAGACAGGCCGTTTGAATGTTGACGGGATGAACATAATAAGCAATGACGGCAGCAATAAACTCAACAGGAGCAGGAAAGCGAGGGTATCCTACAAAGTCCAGCGTACCATAAACGCAAGCCTCAACGCAGCGACGAGCACGAGAGCGGTCAGTAGCAATCCAAACTTTGTTACTCGTCAGAAAATCGAAATCATCTTCGGTTAAATCCAAAACGGCAGAAGCCTGAATGAGCTTAATAGAGGCCAAAGCGGTCTGGAAACGTACGGATTGTTCAGTAACTTGACTCATGATTTCTTACCTATTAGTGGTTGAACAGCATCGGACTCAGATAGTAATCCACGCTCTTTTAAAATGTCAACAAGAGAATCTCTACCATGAACAAAATGTGACTCATATCTAAACCAGTCCTTGACGAACGTGCCAAGCATATTAAGCCACTTCTCCTCATCCAACGCGTCAGTTTTTGACAGAATCGTTAGTTGATGGCGAAAGGTCGCAAAGTAAGAGCTTCTCGAGCTGCGCAAGGATAGGTCGAATTTTCTCATTTTCCGCCAGCAGTCCACTTCGATTTAATTCGTAAACAAGCAGTAGTAATTCCTGCTTTATCAAGATAATTTTTCGACTCATCAGAAATATCCGAAAGTGTTAACTTCTGCGTCATGGAAGCGATAAAACTCTGCAGGTTGGATACGCCAATCATTTTTATCGAAGCGCGCATAAATTTGAGCAGATTTGTCGTCACAGGTTGCGCCGCCAAAACGTCGGCTACAGTAACTTTTCCCAGCCTCAATCTCATCTCTCTTTTTGCGTTCTGCTTCAATATCTGGTTGAACGGCGTCGCGTCGTAACCCAGCTTGGTAAGTTGGATTAAGCACTCCGTGGACAGATTTGTCATTGTGAGCATTTTCATCCCGAAGTTGCGGCTCATTCTGATTCTGAACAGCTTCTTGGGAAGTAGCGACAGCTTGGTTTTTAGTGAGTTGTTCCATTCTTTAGCTCCTAGACCTTTAGCAGCAAGGTCCATATCTGACTTTTTGTTAACGTATTTAGCCACATAGAAACCAACAGCCATATAACTGGTAGCTTTAAGCGGCTCACCTTTAGCATCAACAGGCCACAACCAACCAGAACGTGAAAAAGCGTCCTGCGTGTAGCGAACTGCGATGGGCATACTGTAACCATAAGGCCACGTATTTTGCAAGCTATTTAACTGGCGGCGATTGCGTACCCGACGACCAAAATTAGGGTCAACGCTACCTGTAGGAAGTGTCCGCATAAAGTGCACCGCATGGAAATGAAGACGGCCATTAGCTGTACCATACTCAGGCACACAAAAATACTGATAGCAGTCGGCGTGTGAATCATTAGCCTTGCGACCCTCGGCAGCAAGAACCATACGACCAATATCACGAAAATAGTCACGCAAAGCATTGGGATTATCATAAAACGCCTCTAATCGGTCGTCAGCCAACGTGAGAGTGTCAAAAACGATAAACCAACCATCAGCATGAGCCTGTCGCATTGCATTCATCAAACGCTGAATAGCAAAGCCTCTACGCGATTTCATAGTGGAGGCCTCCAGCAATCTTGAACACTCATCCTTAATACCTTTCTTTTTGGGGTAATTATACTCATCGCGAATATCCTTAAGAGGGCGTTCAGCAGCCAGCTTGCGGCAAAACTGCGTAACCGTCTTCTCGTTCTCTAAAAACCATTTTTCGTCCCCTTCGGGGCGGTGGTCTATAGTGTTATTAATATCAAGTTGGGGGAGCACATTGTAGCATTGTGCCAATTCATCCATTAACTTCTCAGTAACAGATACAAACTCATCACGAACGTCAGAAGCAGCCTTATGGCCGTCAACATACATATCACCATTATCGAACTCAACGCCCTGCATACGAAAAGACAGAATCTCTTCCAAGAGCTTGATGCGGTTATCCATCTGCTTATGGAAGCCAAGCATTGGGGATTGAGAAAGAGTAGAAATGCCACAAGCCTCAATAGCAGGTTTAAGAGCCTCGATACGCTCAAAGTCAAAATAATCAGCGTGACATTCAGAAGGGTAATAAGAACGAACCATAAAAAAGCCTCCAAGATTTGGAGGCATGAAAACATACAATTGGGAGGGTGTCAATCCTGACGGTTATTTCCTAGACAAATTAGAGCCAATACCATCAGCTTTACCGTCTTTCCAGAAATTGTTCCAAGTATCGGCAACAGCTTTATCAATACCATGAAAAATATCAACCACACCAGAAGCAGCATCAGTGACGACATTAGAAATATCCTTTGCAGTAGCGCCAATATGAGAAGAGCCATACCGCTGATTCTGCGTTTGCTGATGAACTAAGTCAACCTCAGCACTAACCTTGCGAGTCATTTCTTTGATTTGGTCATTGGTAAAATACTGACCAGCCGTTTGAGCTTGAGTAAGCATTTGGCGCATAATCTCGGAAACCTGCTGTTGCTTGGAAAGATTGGTGTTTTCCATAATAGACGCAACGCGAGCAGTAGACTCCTTCTGTTGATAAGCAAGCATCTCATTTTGTGCATATACCTGGTCTTTCGTATTCTGGCGTGAAGTCGCCGACTGAATGCCAGCAATCTCTTTTTGAGTCTCATTTTGCATCTCGGCAATCTCTTTCTGATTGTCCAGTTGCATTTTAGTAAGCTCTTTTTGATTCTCAAATCCGGCGTCAACCATACCAGCAGAGGAAGCATCAGCACCAGCACGCTCCCAAGCATTAAGCTCAGGAAATGCAGCAGCAAGATAATCACGAGTATCCTTTCCTTTATCAGCGGCAGACTTGCCACCAAGTCCAACCAAATCAAGCAACTTATCAGAAACGGCAGAAGTGCCAGCCTGCAACGTACCTTCAAGAAGTCCTTTACCAGCTTTAGCCATAGCACCAGAAACAAAACTAGGGACGGCCTCATCAGGGTTAGGAACATTAGAGCCTTGAATGGCAGATTTAATACCAGCATCACCCATGCCTACAGTATTGTTATCGGTAGCAAGCACATCACCTTGAATGCCACCGGAGGCGGCTTTTTGACCGCCTCCAAACAATTTAGACATGGCGCCACCAGCAAGAGCAGAAGCAATACCGCCAGCAATAGCACCAAACATAAATCACCTCACTTAAGTGGCTGGAGACAAATAATCTCTTTAATAACCTGATTCAGCGAAACCAATCCGCGGCATTTAGTAGCGGTAAAGTTAGACCAAACCATGAAACCAACATAAACATTATTGCCCGGCGTACGGGGAAGGACGTCAATAGTCACACAGTCCTTGACGGTATAATAACCACCATCATGGCGACCATCCAAAGGATAAACATCATAGGCAGTCGGGAGGGTAGTCGGAACCGAAGAAGACTCAAAGCGAACCAAACAGGCAAAAAATTTAGGGTCGGCATCAAAAGCAATATCAGCACCAACAGAAACAACCTGATTAGCGGCGTTGACAGATGTATCCATCTGAATGCAATGAAGAAAACCACCATTACCAGCATTAACCGTCAAACTATCAAAATATAACGTTGACGATGTAGCTTTAGGTGTCTGTAAAACAGGTGCCGAAGAAGCTGGAGTAACAGAAGTGAGAACCAGCTTATCAGAAAAAAAGTTTGAATTATGGCGAGAAATAAAAGTCTGAAACATGATTAAACTCCTAAGCAGAAAACCTACCGCGCTTCGCTTGGTCAACCCCTCAGCGGCAAAAATTAAAATTTTTACCGCTTCGGCGTTATAACCTCACACTCAATCTTTTATCACGAAGTCATGATTGAATCGCGAGTGGTCGGCAGATTGCGATAAACGGTCACATTAAATTTAACCTGACTATTCCACTGCAACAACTGAACGGACTGGAAACACTGGTCATAATCATGGTGGCGAATAAGTACGCGTTCTTGCAAATCACCAGAAGGCGGTTCCTGAATGAATGGGAAGCCTTCAAGAAGGTGATAAGCAGGAGAAACATACGAAGGCGCATAACGATACCACTGACCCTCAGCAATCTTAAACTTCTTAGACGAATCACCAGAACGGAAAACATCCTTCATAGAAATTTCACGCGGCGGCAAGTTGCCATACAAAACAGGGTCGCCAGCAATATCGGTATAAGTCAAAGCACCTTTAGCGTTAAGGTACTGAATCTCTTTAGTCGCAGTAGGCGGAAAACGAACAAGCGCAAGAGTAAACATAGTGCCATGCTCAGGAACAAAGAAACGCGGCACAGAATGTTTATAGGTCTGTTGAACACGACCAGAAAACTGGCCTAACGACGTTTGGTCAGTTCCATCAACATCATAGCCAGATGCCCAGAGATTAGAGCGCATGACAAGTAAAGGACGGTTGTCAGCGTCATAAGAGGTTTTACCTCCAAATGAAGAAATAACATCATGGTAACGCTGCATGAAGTAATCACGTTCTTGGTCAGTATGCAAATTAGCATAAGCAGCTTGCAGACCCATAATGTCAATAGATGTGGTAGAAGTCGTCATTTGGCGAGAAAGCTCAGTCTCAGGAGGAAGCGGAGCAGTCCAAATGTTTTTGAGATGGCAGCAACGGAAACCATAACGAGCATCATCTTGATTAAGCTCATTAGGGTTAGCCTCGGTACGGTCAGGCATCCACGGCGCTTTAAAATAGTTGTTATAGATATTCAAATAACCCTGAAACAAATGCTTAGGGATTTTATTGGTATCAGGGTTAATCGTGCCAAGAAAAGCGGCATGGTCAATATAACCAGTAGTGTTAACAGTCGGGAGAGGAGTGGCATTAACACCATCCTTCATGAACTTAATCCACTGTTCACCATAAACGTGACGATGA